>JANQJH010000110.1 GCA_028281705.1 Verrucomicrobiales bacterium | reverse complement strand
TTTGGGTGTTTTGACAT
This sequence comes from Verrucomicrobiales bacterium, assembly GCA_028281705.1. Taxonomy (GTDB): domain Bacteria; phylum Verrucomicrobiota; class Verrucomicrobiia; order Verrucomicrobiales; family DEV007; genus JAACDM01. Next base: position 38,589 of record JANQJH010000110.1, on the reverse strand, counting down.
GGTTCATGGTGAGGGAATCGCCCGAATGGCAGGCGCGGGCTGCCGCTGGACGGGACGCGCGGTCATCGGCCTGGGAGGTGTTCCGCGGCGAGTACCGCTGGGTCACCTTGGTTGGCATCGGCCTGGCCACCATCCCGCTGGTTGGTGGCTGGGGAAGCGCCAACTGGATGATTCCTTGGGCCGGAGAGGTGGGGGCGGCCACGGGGGACGAGTTTCTCAAGGCGCACGTGTTGCAGGCGCGCTCGATCACGAGCATCATCGGAAGCGGACTGGCCGGGACCATCGCTTGCTGGGTGGGGCGCCGGCGGACTTATTTTCTCACGAGTTTGGGGGCCCTGGCTGTGGCGCAGTACACGTTTTGGTTTTCCACTCCGGATGCGGGAAACTTCCTCTGGATGGTGGCGTTGTTAGGCTTTTTCAATGGCTTGTACTTTGGCTGGTTGCCCTTTTTTCTCCCGGAACTCTTTGAGACCAAGGTTCGGGCAACCGGAGCGGGGGTGAGTTTTAATTTCGGGCGCATCCTCACGGCCTTCACCGTGTTCGTCACGGGGGCCACGATGCAATCGATGATTGGCGGCTATGCCGACATTGGGAGGTTGACGAGTTTGGTCTTTGCCTTGGGCATGATTGTGATATGGCTCGCTCCCGACACCTCAAAGCGGACGATGCAGGCATGACGAAGGAACAAGAGAACACCCCATTGCGCCTCTTCCTCGATCTCGAGGGCGAAGAGGCACGGCGCTATACCGAGGCGCTAAAGCGCGTTCGGGGAGTCGTCGTCGTCGAGAGTGATTCGAGTGCTGAGGCGGTGATTTCCACGCGTGGGGATGGTCATTCCCTTCCTCTCCTGTGGTTGCCTCCGGTGGAGGAGGATGAGGCGGAAAAAGGAGGGGAACCGGCTCACGAGGATCGGGTGATGCCGGCGGCGGAGTGGCGATTTCAGCAATCGATCCGGGTGATGGCTGATCGGCTACGGCAGGGGAAGCTGGGCGAACCGGGTGTGTTGCGCATCCATCGATGGACGGAGAAGGCGCGGCTCTTGGCCGATCTCGACCTGGCGTCGTGGCTCTTCGGTGGCGTGCCGGAGACGCTCTATGCGGTGTCGCGATTCGGCTACGTGCAGTGTCATCTGGGATTTTGTGAGGGCGGTATGGCCCTCATCGATCACGCCGCCGGGGGGCATTTTGGAGATGGTTATGAGTCGGTGACACTCATCGGAGGGAAGGGCGCGGGTTATGCGGACGACCACCGCAATGTGAATCTGCGGTTCGATGAAACGGGGTGCCAGGGAATGCGAGTGACGGAGGGTGACACGGGATTGGTTGACATGCTGCGGGCATTTGCCGGGGCGGTGAAAGAAGAACGTGGCTTTGCCGTGACGATGGAAGACTGGCACCGGGCACGAGAGATCGGCCGGCGGGTGAAGAAATCCTTGGACGAGGGGGCGGCGGCATGACGGAAGCGAAGAAGCGCTATCGGGCGATTGCATTGAGCGTGGTGAAGCACGATTACTTGCCCAATGCCGTGGCGGCCCACCCGCGGTTTGATGTGGTGGCGGTGGCGGACGATGCGGCTTGTCCCGACTGGGTCCACCAGCGCAACCAGCTCTACGCGGATCAGTTAGGGATTCCCTATCACAAGGACCCACAGGTCGCCTTCGATACGTGCGGTGCTGATGTGGCGGTGGTGAGTTCGGAGGCGGAACGGCACTGCGATCTCGCGATGAGGGCCGCGCATGCCGGTTTGCATATCATCGTGGACAAGCCGCTCTCGACGACGCTGGCGGAGTGTGATCGGCTGGTGGAGGCGGTGGAGAAGCACAGGGTGCGTTGCTTGGTGTGGAATCGCAATTATCTTCCGGCGCTGCTCCAGGTCCGGGATGTGGTGGCGCGGGGGGATATCGGGGCCTTGCAGGCGATCCATTGCGATTTCTATTTCTCCAAGGATGCCGGTCCTCCAAAGGGGAGCCGCAGGGAGGGGGATCCTCCGATCAACTGGCTGGAGCGGCAATTGGAGGCCCATGCGGACGGCTCCGACGGTGGGGTGGGCGTGTTGCCGATGGGGGAGTTGCAGATTGAAGGCATCTATCCGCTGGCTTACATGCGAATGCTCACCGGTGGTCTCGCGGTCGAAAGAGTATTTGCCCGGACGGCGACACACTTTCATCAGGCAAACGTCGACAACGAGGTCGATGATCTGGCGACGGTCACCTTGGAAATGGCCGGTGGCGTCGTGGGGACGCTGTGTCTCGGGCGCATTGGGGCGGCGGCACATCCGGACATCGGGGAGATCAAACTGCACCTCTTGGGAAGTGAAGGCCGATTGGTGATTTCGGAGGCCAGGCCGGAGGTCGCGCTGCACTATCGAGAGCAGCCGCCGTTGGAGTTCAGGCATCAACGGCTGGCGGAGGAGAACAATTTCCTTCTCGTGGAGGAGTTTGTGAGGGCATTGGAGGGTGGCGAAGATGAAGGATTGGTTCTCGATGCGCGGGGTGCGCGGGATATCTGCGCCATCGTCAACGCGGCGATTGAATCGGGGAGGAACGGGGAGGTCGTGGCGCTTGGGTAGGAGTCAACGAAAGGCGCGAAAATCACGAAAGAGAGGGGTCAACGAAAGGCGCGAAAATCACGAAAGAGAGGGGTCAACGAAAGGCGCGGAAATCACGAAAGAAGGGGGGTCAACGGAAGGCGCGGAATTCACGAAAGGGGATTGAGTGTTAGGGCGTCGGCGAAGATTTCGTGGTCGACGTTTGATCCTGTGAGGATGAGGCCGATCTTTTTCCCTTGTTGTTGGTCGCGCTCCTGGAGGAGTGCGGCCAGGGGAATGGCGGCGGCTCCCTCGGCGACGTTGTGGGTGTCGATGAAGTAGGTGCGCATGGCCTCTTTGATGGATGCTTCGTCGATTTCGAGGACGCGTTCGACTCCGCGGGCGATGAGTTCCAAGGCGGCGGGATCGGGATGGGGGACGGCGACGCCATCGGCGAGGGTGGGTGCCACCGGATGGGAGACGGGGGCTCCTTGAGCGTAGGACCTGGCATAGGTGGGCGCCGAGGAGGCGACGACGCCGACGATGGCCGTCCGCAGTCCGAGGGCGTCTCGGGTGGCGATGCCGGCGCAGATCCCGGAGCCGAGGCCGATGGGGACGTAGACGGTGTCGAGATCGGGCAGGGCGGTGAAGAACTCGAGCCAATAGGAGGCGACTCCACGAATCAAGAGCGGGTGGAAGGAGGGGGCGAAGGGCGCCGCACGTTCCTTCGCCAGGTGTTGGGCATGTTCGTAGGCATCGGCGAAATCATTGCCATGTTCGATGAGTTCGGCGCCGAGAGCCTGCATGGCGGCATTCTTTTCGCGGCTGTTCTTGCGGGGGACGACGATGGTGGTCTTGAGGCCGAATTGCCTCGTGGCGAAGGCGAGGCCCTGACCGTGATTACCTCGCGTGGCGGAGATGATATCTGTTGAGGGTGCGAGAGAAGGTGACCAATCGTTGATCAAGACGAGGCTGCCACGGATTTTGAAGGAGCCGACGGGCTGGTGGTTTTCGTGTTTGACCCAGACTTCGGCGCCGACTCGCCGGCAGAGCTGTGGCCAGCAAATATGCGCCGTGGGAGGCAAGGTTCGGTGAACCAAGGCCGAGGCGGTCTCGATCTGATCGCGCGTGGGAAGGAAATCGCTCACAGGGCGGTGGCGATGTTAGGGCGTCGTGCTCTTGGGATCGATGCGAACGATCTTGGGCTCTTGAGCGTCGAGCGACACTTTCCACACGGTGCCTTCCTTTGTGAGGGAGACGAGAGCGAGCTCGGAGAAGGAACGGTCAACCGTTTCGTAGCGCACGCGTACCAGTGCGTGAACCATGTCACTGCCTTCAGCCGCGGTGCTGAGGGTGCGCATTTGGAGGGTTGCCTTGATGCGGGCGATGCGCTTCTCGGGATCGGGAAGCCGCGCGGTGTTGGCCTTGGCCCGCCGGATGAACACTTCCTCGGCGCTGAGACCGTCGATGTCCGAGATCTCGGTCATGCCGAGAAGGCGCAAGAGATCCTCTTCGGCAGACATCGTGGGAGCGTTTTGGAGGAATCGCTTCTGAATGCGCTTGAGGTTCTCCAGGCTCTTTTTCTCGATCATTTTCACGGCGTAGCTCCACTGATGGAGATGCGTCGCGGTGAGATATTTTTCGGCGATTTTGTGAGAGGCGTGGAGCTTGGTCTCGGCGGCTTGGCCGAGGGCGGTGGCCAGGAAAAGACACGGGAGCACCAGGATCGCGATTGTTCTCATAGTTCGTCACTATGGGCTTGGTGGCTTCCTTGGCAAGGATTCAGCCCGACAGCAGGGGCAAGGAGACCGTCGAGATGGTGAGAAAAACCGCGAAAATGACAGTCTTCGACGGCGCGTGGAGGTGTCAAACTAAGCCTTGAACTACCGATGCAAAATGTATTGAGATTGCAACGCTGCCGGATCGGCTATAGTTTCCAAGTATCCCATATGTAGTTTCCTTGGATCGGCGAGTTCAGGTACGTCCCACCGCTATTTCGACGCCATCTCCCCCGACCAAAAACAATTTCAGACGACTCACTGGAGCCTGATTCGCCAGGCTGCGGATAGCCGTGCCCCGGAACAACTGGCCGCCCTGGAGAATCTTTGCCAGTCGTATTGGTACCCGCTCTACGCCTTTGTCCGATCGAAAGGTCATTCCGCCGACGAAATCGAAGACCTGACACAGGGCTTCTTCCACCAACTGCTCCACAAGAAGTCTTTTTCCGTGGCGGATCAAAAACGGGGACGTTTCCGCACGTTCTTGCTTTGTGCGATGGAGAACTTCTTGGCCAACGAATGGAAGTTTCAGAATCGGGAAAAACGATCGCCTAGAAATGGGTTGATCTCACTGGATGCCGCGGAAGTTGAAGCCTGGTACCAGAACGAGAATCTGGATGGTGAGCAGCCCGACGTGCTGTTCGAGAGGAAGTGGGCCAAGGCTGTCATGAACAGGGTGATGAGCAGGATCGAGGATGAGTACTCCGCTGTGGGTGAAGAAGCGCGGTTCCAGTCTCTGATGGCCGTCTCCTCCGGCGCCAGCGCTCTCAAGTATGCGGAGGTAGCCGACGACTTGGGCATGAGCCTGGCTGGTTTCAAGAGTGCCCTCCGGCGATTCCGTCTACGATGCCGGGAGCTGCTTCGGATCGAAGTGGCCTCGCTAGTGGACGATCCCCGGGATATCGATGACGAGATTGCCCACGTCGTTGAACTGCTAAAATAGAACAGGAGTGAGTGCGTCATTCCTCGCATTTCGGGAAGCTCTTCGAAAAAGGAAGGAAGGCCGTGAATAATTTCGAAATCCATTTCTTTCGATTGTTGTAGAAGAGAATGCCTTGATCCCGTGGAATTGCTTTCTCAATGTCTCCAGTGCCAATCCCCGCTAGGTCCGGACGACCGGCATGGATTGTGCGGAACGTGTCTCGGTTCGGTCTTCTCTGACCTCGACGTGTTCTCGGAGGAATTGCCCTCGGATGAGGATGACCGCAAGTCCAGCAAGAGCGACGGCGGGATCGCGGGATACACACTGGAGGGGGAAATCGCCCGTGGGGGGATGGGAGTGGTCTACCGGGCCCGCCACGCCGGCCTGGATCGGGAGGTCGCGCTGAAGATGATCCATTCCGGTCCGTTTCAGAGTGCGTTCGCCAGGGAGCGCTTTCGCATCGAAGCCGAAGCGGCGGCCAATCTGCACCACCCTAACATCGTGCCGGTGTACGATGTCGGGCAATCCGACGGCCGACCCTACTTCACGATGAAACTCATTGAGAACGGCAGTCTGAGAGAGCGGCTGGCCGATTTCACATCGGGTCCCGGCGGGACGAGTCGCCAGACGCATCGAAAACTCGTCTCAATCCTGATCAAAGTGGCCCATGCTGTTCACTACGCCCATTTGAGCGGCGTGCTGCACCGCGATCTCAAGCCTTCCAACATTCTGCTCGACGACCAGGGCGAACCGCACGTCTCCGATTTTGGACTGGCAAAGCGTATGGGCGGCGAGGAAGATCTGACCATTCACAACTCGGTGTTAGGGACTCCCGCCTACATGGCTCCTGAAGTGGCCCGTAGCGGTGCGGCGTCCGCGGGAATCCTTTCAGACATCTACAGTCTGGGCGCGATGCTCTATCACTTTGTGACGGGGCAACCTCCCGTGCAGGGTGAATCCACGCTTGAGCTCATTCACAAATCGGCTGACGTATCCCCCGTGGACTGCTCTCTTCTCGAAGCCAGGACAGACCGCGATCTCAAGACGGTCTGCCTGAAGTCCCTTGAGAAGGAACCGGACAGGCGTTACCAATCGGCGGCGGAGTTCGCGGAAGATTTGGAGCGATGGTCGGAAGGCAGGGCGGTGAAGGCTCGGCCGGTCGGCACCGCCGAACTTGCGTATCGCTGGTGCCGGAGGAACCCAGCGATTTCGATAGCGACCCTGGCTGCGATCGTATTGCTAGTCGGATTCGTCAGCCATATCTACTCGAGCCGCGAGACAATCAAGGCAGAGCGCGCCGACTCTCAGCGGTTGCACTACTTCGCCAACATGAGCCTGCTGCAGAACGACTGGGAAAAGGGTCAACTGCAACGCATGCGGGGATTACTCGATGAGACCGAGAACTATCCTCAGCGAGGGTTTGAGTGGCACTATTGGAATGCTCAACTTGGGCTCGCGGAGCGAACATTGGTTGGTCACTCCCAAGGAGTCACAGCCATTGCTTTCTCCTCGGACGGACGTTGGCTCGCGAGCGCTGGCAATGACCGAACGATTCGCATCTGGGACGTGACCAGTGGAAGAACACGTACGGTTTTGGAAGGACATGAAGATAACATCTTTTGCATTTGTTTTGCCTCCGACGGCAAGAAGCTGATTTCGGGGGGCAAGGACAAGACGGTCCGGGTGTGGAACCTCAGCTCCGGGACTCCGGAGTTTCGGCTGGATCATGAAGCCTCGGTGCGAACGGTTGCGGTTGTTCCTGGTAGGAGGGATCATTTTATCGCTGGTGTGGAAGATGGCTCGATCTCGGTATGGGATCTGCACTCCGGCGGGCCGGCCGGCAAGATTGAGATGGACGCAACGATCCAGTTTTCGGGCAACTGCGCATTTTCGCCCGATGGCCGCTATCTCGCACTGGTATCTTACCCTCGTCAACTGATTGACTGGTCCTCAGGAACCGTTGTCGCGGAGCTGGAAGAGCCTCGCCATCGGAGCGTGGGACTTCCAGCATTTTCCTCAGATGGAACCCGGATTGCCTTCGGGGGATCGATTTACGATACGAGCTCGGGAGAACTTCTTCGCGATGTCCAGATCCGCCCGTCAAAGCCCTGTATGTCGGCTTTTTCTCCTGATGGTCGCTATGTTGCCTCGGTGGACGAGAGGAATGCCATCCGCATCTGGGATCCCGAAACAAGGTCCACGGTGATGCCATTGAAGGGACATCTCTCCTTTGTCTACTCGGTGGCGTTTTCCCCGGATGGCCGGTGGCTGGCGAGTTCCAGCGAAGATGGCACCATCAAGCTCTGGAGCGTCTCCAATTTGAAACGCTTTCGGATGACGGGCTTCGTAAAGCCCGTCAAGAGTGTGGCCGTCACTTCCGACGGACGCTATGTCGCGGCTGGAGGAGATGATTCCATCGCGAGGATCTACGATACGATGAACGGTGCCGAAGTACAACGGTTCACCGGTCACGAAAAAGGTGTCAGTATGGTGCGTTTTTTGGATCGAGGTGCCAAACTCCTTTCCAGTAGTAAGGATGGCACGGCGAAGATCTGGGATATCATGTCGGGTGAGTTGGAACGAACGCTATCGGGGCAGGGCGCCGGCATCTCTTGCTTTGGGGTCTCTAGGGACGAGAGGCTTATTGCCACGGTCGGAGACAACATGATCGCGAACGTCTGGGATCGGCGCACGGGCGCTCTCATCAAGTCGATCGCCACCGGGCAGGAGCACAGCCTGAATGCTGTCAGGTTCTCCCCTGACGGAATACGCATGCTCACCGCAGCTGACGATCACTCGATCAAAATCTGGGATTTCAAGTCGGGCGAAGCCTTGCTCACCTTCGACAAACACATGGGATGGATCGGAGACGCCGTCTTTTTCCCCGACGGAAAGCGAATTCTCTCGGGAGGCAATGATGATCTAGCCCGAATCTGGGAAGTCGAAACCGGCCGCGAATTGCACGTGCTCCGCGGACATCTGGATTCCATCAACGAGGTTGATGTCACCGCTGATGGCAAACGAGCGATCACCGCCAGCGACGACGGGACGGTGAAAGTCTGGGACGCCGAATCCGGGCGTGAGCTGATTACCCTTGAAGGACAATCGGGATACGCCTGGGCCGTGGCCGCATCCGAGGACGGTAAAACCATTGTTTCCGGCGGGCACGAGATCTGCATCTGGCAGGGAAGGTAGTAACGCAGGGATCGAGGTGTCCCAACCATCGAGGGGCGACCAGAGCGAGAGGTCTTTTGCCGGATGGCGTTCACGATGAGTTTGGACTCTACCAGGATCTCAACGTGCGGTGACGTTTGGATGACAGTTTGCCAACTCAGCGATTCAGTGCCGCGAACGAACAACGAGCAACGACGCTCAAACAAAGAGACAGGGATTTTGGAGGATCGCGAAAAGTAAAAAAAGCGTAAATCCGAGAATCTGTTTTGAGCGGACGTTGTAGATACGGGCACACACTCTCTATTTGATCTTTTCAGGACTTCTCAACGACTTGCTGTTTAGCGGCCCTCGGGAGCGGCACGTTGTTTCGGACCAACGCGGAGGCGTCGCGTGTCGTGGGAAGTTAACGAATGGCATTTAGAGCGAGAACCCTGGAAGCCGACCGCGTTTTGGAAGCCGAACTCTCCCCCGGATTTCCGCTTGCTCGCCGGCGCTCCAGCTCACAGACCAATCCGGTCTCGAACACCTAAAACCCATGATAGCCCGAATAAGACAAGCAATGAACAAACCTCCGAATCGATTCAGATTCCTGCTAGAATCGTTTAGATCGGTACTCCTCCGTCTGGTCCCGCTGATTGTAGCAGCGACATCCATCCTGCAGTGGTCTGCAACCGGCGCGCCCACTCTGGTGCACCGCGGAACGCCGTATGCGTCCCCCGCCGATGTTCCTGCCGGATTTTTCGGCAGCGGCAGCGCCGACTTCCTGGAGGACTTCGAGGATCGGACCTTCGATGGAGGAACAGGGACGAACAACCTCTACATCCAGCCTCGGTTTCCACTTCCTGGGGAGACATACGCTTTCCGCGGCCAAAAACGGGTGAAAGTCACCTTCTCGGGTCCCGATTACCCTTCGGCGGTAGGGATCGTGATCACCTATGCGAATACGAACATCGGCGGGTTCACCGTTCGGGGAGTCAACGAAACCCAGGGGTTTAATCGAGTCTACCGCAACCCGTCCACCAACACCTTCTGGGGCTTTCACGATCCTGATGGAATACGTGAATTCGAGTTTGTCCCCGAGGGCGGCGCAGAGGATGTGTGGGTCGATCACCTGCAATATGGCAACATTGTCGATGCACCGTCGACCGCTCCCGAGATCCAGGTTTACGACGGACCGGGTACGACTGATCCCGAACTCACCGACGGCCAAGCAGCTCCGGTCGACTACGGGAAGGTTGCCACTGGTTCCAGCGTTTCGCGTGACATCACGGTGCGCAACTCCGGCGATGCCGATCTCACCGTCAGTTCGATCGATCTAGGCGGCACGCATGCTGCCGATTACAGCGTGTTGAACGCGCCAAGCTCCATCGCGGCGGGAACCACCGCGACTTTCCAAGTCGAGTTTGCCCCGGGCGGCGGCGGTGTCCGGGGCGCCACGCTGACGATTAACAGCGACGATGACGATGAAGCGGCCTTCGACTTCCCGTTAGTCGGTTGCGGCGACGATAGCCTGGAGGACGACGACCTCGATGGCGTGCCCAACGGGCAGGACGCCGACCCCAACGATCCGAACAGCGATAGCGACGGTGACGGAGTGAGCGATCTCGCCGAGACGACTGGCGGCACGGATCCCCTCAATCCCGATAGCGACGGCGACGGCGTCAATGACGGTGCTGACGCCTTCCCGAATGATGCTGCCGAAACCACCGACACCGATGGCGACGGAACCGGCGACAATGCCGACAGCGACGACGACAATGACGGAGTCGACGACGGCTCGGATGCCTTCCCGCTTGACCCTAACGAGTCCAGCGACAACGACGGTGATGGAATTGGCGACAACGCCGACATTGACGATGACAACGACGGCACGTCCGATGTCAGCGATGCCTTCCCGTTTGATCCCAACGAAGACATCGACACCGACGGCGACGGTATTGGCAACCATGCGGACCTCGACGACGACAATGACGGGGTCGATGACAGCAGTGACGCCTTCCCGCTCGACGCAGGCGAATCTTCGGACAACGACGGCGACGGAGTGGGCGACAATGCCGACCTCGACGACGACAACGACGGCGTGGTGGATGGCTCCGATGCCTTTCCCCTCGACCCGAGTGAGTCATCGGACAACGACGGCGATGGCGTGGGCGACAATGCCGACCTCGACGATGACAATGACGGCATCGCGGACGTGGACGACGCGTTCCCGTTCGATCCGAGCGAAACCACGGACACCGACGGTGACGGCACCGGAAACAACGCAGACCTTGATGACGACAACGACGGCGTGCTCGATGGCGACGACGCGTTCCCCTTCGATCCGAACGAGTCGTCGGACAACGACGGCGACGGGCTCGGCGACAATGCTGACATTGACGACGACAACGATGGCGTGTCAGACGTGGATGACGTCGATCCATTTGATCCCAACAGCGACAGCGATGGTGACGGCCTCAGCGATACCGACGAGACCAACGGTGGGACCAACCCATTGAGCGCTGACACGGACAACGACGGGGTCGATGACGCCACTGACGTTTTCCCGCTTGACCCAGCTGAGTCTTCGGACAACGACGGTGACGGCACTGGCGACAACGCCGACACCGACGATGACAACGATGGTGTCCTCGATGGAGACGATGCGTTCCCCTTCGATCCGGCCGAGTCATCGGATAACGACGGCGACGGGATCGGCGACAACGCTGACACCGACGACGACAACGACGGCCTGAGCGACACTGACGAGGGAACGCAGGGAACGGATCCATTGGTAGCCGACACCGACGACGATGGCGTCAACGACGGCGATGAAGTCACCAACGGCACGGACCCGCTGAACGAAGACAGTGACAATGACGGATTGACCGACGGCAACGAAGAAGCCCTCGAGACCGATCCGCTCGACCCCGACAGCGATGACGACGGCGCCAGCGATGGCTACGAAGCCGATCAGGGAAGCAACCCGCTCGATGCGGACACCGATGATGACGGCGTCCTTGACGGTGCTGACCCAACGCCGACCGATCCTGGTGTGCCCAGTGACTTCATCGAGCAGGGCCTGTGCACGTTGTCGCACACCATCCGCTGTTATCCCTTGAGCGAATTTCAGGGCAACCATCACGGTTGGGGCTGGTGGAACTGGTGGTCCAAGCATATCAAGCGCCATCAACTGGCATCGAAAGTGCGCCGCGCTTGTAAGAAGGTGAGGAACGGCCACTACGGCTCAGCATGCAACCAGATCAACGGCACGCTCAAACGTGTGGACGGCGAGAGCCGGCCAAGAGACTGGATGGTGGACGGTCAAGCCAAGGACCACGTCAAGGCAGAACTCGAGCTCTACAAGAGCCTGCTCGAACTCTTGTAAGCGAAGTCTCGTCCTCTGAAACCAATCAGAATCAAGGGCGCCGCCGAAAGGCGGCGCCCGCTTGGCGCCAAACTCCATCCCCCTGACATTGTAAAATGAAATCACTTCGAATCGCCACCGCAGTCTTCTCGATCGGCGCCGCCCTCGTGGGTACCTACTACCTGGGCCGGCATTCCGCACCCCAGCCAGAATCGCCGCAAGGCACCGCTTCCTCTCGGAGAGAAGCCGTGGAGGACCGCTCTTTCCGGGAGATTCTCAGCGATTCCAACCCGATTACCTTTCGAAAGGGTTTCTTGAGTTATCTCGAGAAGATGAAAGCAGACGAGGCTCTCGAGGCTGCACAACTCTTGTGGAATACCCCTGGCGAACTGGCGGAAGTGAAAGAACGCCAGTCATTGTTCAGTTACGCTTGGGGCGCGCTCGATGGTGAGGCCACGGTGGACTTCATCATGGGCAACCATAGCGTGGCGAAAGTTCCTGCTTTGTCACAAGCCTTTGCCGGTTGGGCGAGCAAGGACCCGAACGCTGCCAAGGCTTGGATCGAAGCGAAACTGAAGCCGGCGGAACGTTTGCTCTACAACTGGGCACTCGTCGATGGCTGGGCTCGACACGATCCTGATGCGGCGACAGAATATGTATTGAGCAATCGAAGATCGGCTGGAATGGCTGGAATGGATCGATTCGCTCGAAGCATCGCGTTGGAACAGGTGAGGCGTGATCCAGCGATGGCGGCAGAGTGGGCCTCGAAACTTCCGGAGGGCTCCATGAAAAACACGGCCATGGATGAAATCGCGTTGCGGTGGTCACGCGTCAGTCCCGCCGCCGCCGCCGATTGGACGGCCTCCGTGGCGAACCAAGGAACAATGAAGCGTTCGATCAACGTCGCCCTGACCGAATGGTCTCGCATGGACAGTGTGAGCGCCGGAAAATACCTGGCGGCGATGCCAGAGTCCACGGCCCGTGATCACGCGATTGCGGCGCACGTTCGGGTTCTGGCGAGTGAAGATTTGAAAGCGATCACCGCATGGGCCCAACTGATCAACGACAGCGCTTTGCGCGAGGAAGGTCTGTTGCAAATAGCCAATGAATGGGCCTCGCGCAATCCGGACGAGCTTCTGGCTTGGCTGCCCGGGAGCGGCTTGTCGGAAAGTGCCCGGCAGAAGGCCACCCTGCAATTGAAGCGCCAATAGTTAGGCTCAGCGGGGGATGAACAGGCTCACCAGCGCACCTCGGTGTCGGCGATCTGCTCGAGCAGTTTGACGATGGACCAGTTGTCTTCCTCGGGGAAGAGGGAGATTCCCGAGCGAAAGAGTTCGTAGGCCGCGGCGGCGGTGAACATGGCACAGCCATTTTCCTTGGCCATGTCCATGCTGATGCCCATGTCCTTGTACATGGTTCCAATCTGGCTTCCCGTTCCCTTGAAGGCGCGGTCCATGATGAGTTTGGAGCAGTTCGCCAGGAGAGGGCTGCCAACGCCGCTGGCGGTGAAGACCTCGTGCAGGACTTTGCCATCGACGCCCGCCTTGCTGCCGAGGACGAGCGATTCGAAGATGGCGGTGAAGGTCGATCCGATGAGGGCCTGAAGGGAGGCCTTGACCGTCTGACCGATGCCGATGTCCTCGCCCACGTGGAAGATCTTCTCTCCCACGGCTTGCATGACATCCTGGTTGGCCTGGAAAACGGGTTGGGGGCTGGCAGACATCAGTGTGAGGGTGCCGCTGTCGGCGCCGCCTTTGCCGCCGCTCACCGGGGAATCGATGAGGTGGATGCCGGCATCGGCGACGGGTGCGACGAGGGCTCGCGCTTCAGCCGGTTTGATCGTGGCCGTGAGGATGATGGTGGACCCCGATGGCATGGTCTTGAGCAGACCGTCCTCGCCACAGACGACGTCCCAGGCTTGTTGGCCGGTCATGACCATGATGAAGACGGCGTCGGCCTTTTCCCCGGTGGCGCCGGCGGAGGCGGCGCGGTGGCCGCCGGCCTTTTCCAGCATGTCCAGGCGCTCCTCGCGGAGGTCGTAGCCGCGCACCTCGAATCCCTCTTTGATGAGGTTTAGGGCCATGGCCATTCCCATGTCGCCCAATCCAACGAATCCAACTCTTTTCATGCCTCGGGCGCTAGTCGTTTTTCAAGTGATAATCTGCGAAATCCAGGAACCGCTCCCAGTCATAGGGATCGATGGAATGCCCGCCCTCGCGGGTGTGGTAGCCGACATCACTTTCGATGATGGGTTCGCCCGGTTCGGGGGATGCCTCGTTTTCCAGTCCCTTCTTGCCTAACAAGCGGTAGACCTCGCTGGCGTGGTAGGCGGAGAGATACTCGCCCCGACTATCGGCCCAGGTGTCGTCGATACTGCTATGGACGTAGACCGGGCGGGGGGCGATGCAGGCGAGAAGCATGTGTTGATCCACGGGGAGATCGTCCTCTTGCTCGACGAATTTCCAGGCGTTGCGGCAGAGCCAGTAGGGGAATCGCGTGACCATTTTCTTCAGGGTTTCGCCCGATTTGCGGCGCCAGATAGCGGCGCCGGCGCAGCCGGACTGGGCCGAGATGGCGAGCGCGATCCGCTCGTCCTGGGCCGCGGTCCAGAGCGTGGCCTTGCCCATCTTGGAATGGCCCATGATGGCAATGCGCGTGGCATCGATGTCGTCGTCCGTTTCCAAATAGTCCATGGCTCGCATCGCGCCCCAGGCGACGGCGGAGAGCACTCCCCACTCATGGGCCTTGGGGAAACTCTGTCCCTCGGGGTAGAAGAGCTTGTGGATGCCTTTGAGGAACTCGGTTTCGTTGTGCCCCACGAGGTCTTGCTGATAGACGGCGCAGAAGCCGTAGCCGCGATCGAAGAAATCGCCCAACGGCCATCCGTTCCTCAGCTTTCCGGGACGGATGGCGGAGGCGTCGAAATCCTTGGATTGGGTGTTGTTGAAGCTGTGCTTGAGAAAAGCCGGGACCGGTTTTTCGGCTTGGTTAGGGACGAAGACGAGGAAGTGCATCTCGACTTCCCCGCGATCGTTGGAGAAACGAATCTTGACGTCTTTCCGCGTGGCCTTGCCCTCCATGAACTCGGGGTCGGTCTTCACGACTTCATAGGACTGTTCGATCGCCGCTGCCGGCTGCGGTACCTTTCCGTAGATGAGATTGCTGAAGAGTGCGAGGATCTGCGGTCTTCGAACCTGATGCCATTCCTCCGGCGAGGTGATTTTCTTTCCCTCCGGCGTGACGAGCAACGGCGGCAAGTCATACTTGGGCAGCCGGGCTTCATCGTAATTGACGTCGCGGTCGTATTCCTTGGGTTCCCGGGCAGCGACGCTGGCGAGACCAACCGTGAGGAAGGCAAGTAGGGCGATCGTGGCTTTCATAGGCCTGGGAACTCTGAGCGTCTGCAGCTGGCCTTGGCGAGTACGAATCGGTGTGACTGGAGAAGAAAAAGAAAGACCGCGCCGGGTCTGCTCCGGCGCGGTCCGTGGAAAGGAGGAGGGGGGTTCTTGTAATGGTTCCCTCGATTAAAAGGCCCACTGCCAGCCCAGGGTGAGCTGCCATTCGGGGGTCAGTTGAGGTCCATCGAGATCGCGATAGATGGGGAGGCCGGCTTCCACCGCGAGGCGCTGCCCTTTGAGAACGCCGGATCGCATGTAGAAATTCACTCCCCAGGAGAGATCGATCTGCCGGCCGCCCCGGAGGTCGGGATCGGCGGTGGGGACCACCGTCGAAGGGACTCGGAGATCGTCGTCGTGACCATCGATGTTTCCCCAGGCGCGTCCGGTGAGGCGTAGCGACGTGCTCACCGAGTCATTCACCCGGTAGGCGCCCCAGGCCGTGAGTTGGCCGGTTTCCCCGAGGCTGTAGCCTTCGTCGTTTCGCCCCAGCCGGAGAACGCCCGAGAGCTGAGCGCCCCACGACCAATCGCCCTGTTGCTCGAGGTAGGTGATCCCGGGCAGGAGATCCCAGGTGCCGGAACCGATTTGCATGGGATAGGGCAGGCGCGTCTGGCCGAGGCCGGGAATCTCATCCTCTTCGTCGATGGATCCGGTGGGAAAACTCAACCCGAGGTTGAGGAGGAGCGCCCGGCCGGGGCCGTGGTAGAGCTCGTGGATACCTGTTAGCTTGAGATCGCCCCAGCCCTCGGATTCCGTGACGAACTCGACGCCGTCCCTCCGCAGATGCCCCATTTCTTTCCGGGCATAGGGAAGCATGAGCATCATGGTGAGATGATCCGTGGGGGCGTACATGAGGCCGAACATGTGCATCTCCATGTCCATCCATTGCGGGGTGACGAGAAAGCCCTCACCGCCTGGTGAGATGATTTCGGCGTCTCCGATGCGCGAACAGCCATCGTAGTTCTGCTCCATGGGCATGTAGACGTAGCGATAGGAGAGCATCCATTCGCCGCGTCCGTGGCTGTGGTCGGCCATGACGCCGATGGGCGCGTGGCCGTCGGGCCGTGCCGAGGACCAAAGATCCACAGGAGCTTCATTGGCCAGGGTCACCAGGGGTGGTGGAGCGGTGGTGTCGCCGGGGCCGGCGAGGAGAAATGAAGTGGCTAGATGGGTGAGTGATAGTGAAGTGGTGATGAAACGGAATTTCATGGAATGAAAAAAGGTGATTATGTTAATAAGAATAGAGCGGCGCCGGAGCGGATTGCGAAATCGGCGCTAGTGTTAGTGTTTGGCGCGAGGAGTGTCCATTTCCGTGGCGTGCCGGAAGCGCACGGTCCGGCGAAGGCCTCAGTGGATGAGTGCCCGGAGAAAATGGATCTGGCTAGATTCTCGCGATCTTCTCCGGAGGGGGAACCGGTGGCGACTCATGAAGGCGAACTCCAATGCCGGACGGTTCGGGAAACGAGTGTTCTCCTAACAAGACATGGGGACGGATGGCGATCCGGTCCGGGAGGGCCATGGGTTGCATTTTCGTCCGCTGGCCCGACCGGAGGCCTGTTTGATCATCGGGTTCCCGCTCCCGGCTGACAAAAAGGCAGAGTTCACACGGGTCTTGTCCGCCGGCGACGTCGATCACCGCCTGTGACACTCCCATGGACTCCGAGCGGTCCCAGACCATCTTGATCCAGGCGTAGGTTTGCAGACCCACCAGAGGCGCGTCGAACAGGGCCAACAGACAAAGAATGGCCACACTCTTTTGCGCCAGAGAGATCAAGCCTTGCTGATTGCTGGTGTGACTCACAGTGATGGGTCGGTGAGTTCAACACTTCACCGTTCCATCACGGGGTCAATCGAAACTATCGGACGGTGCGGGAATTCTCCCGTGGGGGATCGATCAATTGAGGCAGAGTCTCCAGAACTGGCGCGTGTCTCCTGTGATATCGAACCGGAAACGGACTTGGTCGATCTCGGCGTCGAGGGGAGTCACCGTCTCGACGGCGCCGGTGTAAATCTGCCATGAATCCTCGGTTAGGGAGGTCGCCCCTTGGATGCAGAATTCGACGCCGGTGTAGTCTTTGCGTCGAGGGAAGACGATATCCAAATACTGTTTGCCTCCCTCGCTGACGGTGGAGGACGAGATGGGATCGTTGTTCGGTGTCGTGAGGGAGAGGTTGTGAAAGTACTCCTGGATCGTCGCCAGTCCGTCCTGATCAAGATCCACCTCCGGTCCCCAGAGGGTGTCCTCTTTCGCAGGATCGACGAGATCTTCTTCACTGAAGGCGGCGGTGAGGAATTGTTGGTAGACTGTCTGGTCGTCGCTCGTGATGATGATTTTGGCTGATTTGCTAGATTCGGCGATGGTGATATTGCCGACGCTGGTGGAGGTCAGAGTGAGGATCACGCTCTCGGGAAGTTCGGTATCCGAGTCGTTGATGATATCAATGGGAACGGTGGTGGCATTGGACCCGGCGGCGATGACGGCGGAGGCGCCGATGGCGGCGTAGTCCGAGCCCTCGGTCGCGGTGCCGCCGACGGTGAAGTGGACAGTGACACCGCCGGCTGGCGCTGAATGACCAGATGTCAGAGAGATCTTGAATTCAGCATCGTCGGAGGGCTCGTGCCCTTTGGCATCCGTGGCCGCGATGGACACTTTGGAAGCCTGTGCGGAATCGTTCTCCTCGATCACGGCGTAGACCTTGGGAATGACGGTTGAGGTGGGATAGCGGGCCGTATCGCCGCTGGCCGTGATGGCGTGCGAGATCCGGCTGGTGTGCTTGGCCGCTTCCGCATTGACGTCGTCGATCGCGCGCACGACGATGGTCATGGGATCAGTGTTGCTGCGAGTGAATTTCCCGGTCGAGGCAAAGTTCTTGCCGTCCAAACTGACCTCGCTCTGTGCATCGGCAGACACGGTGATTTCCACCGGGCCATCCGGAGCGGCTTGCAAGGCGATGGTGTAACTGTCCGTGCCTCCGCTCTCGCCGACGGCGAGGCCGTTGCGGATATCGACGGTGATGCCCGAAAGGACGGGAGCCTCCTGGAGGGCGAACCCTGACATGACAATGGCGGGCACGCCGTTCGAAGCCAAGGTCATGGCGATTTCCCCGCTGGCGTTGGAGGAGATGGGAACGGCATAAGACTCCAGAGGGAGGTCGCTCGATCCCCTCTGTCCGTTGATCCACAGCTCCCGATTGAGCGTGCTCTTCTGGGTGAACTCAATGGGGTTGCCCTGGCCGGTCAGCGTCACCGTTTGATCGATCTCGTAGGGGGCGCTGAAATTCTCCGCGGCAAAGACGTAGACGTTGTAGACGCGATTGGGGGCGAGGTCTTTCCAGGTGTAGGTGACCGGTGAGAGGAACTCGCTGACGAGGAGGGTGTAGTCGATTTTGTCGATCGCCGGCGAGTGGATGGGAATGGTTGAGGACAGGGGTACCGTGGGACCGTAGGAGTAACCGAAAACCGTGCTGACAAAGTCGATGTTACTGCTAGATCCATTTTCCCACTTGAGGTCCTGGACCCCAAAGAAGTCGTTTCGAGTCATCAGGTTCCAGTTTGCCGGGGTGTTCGCTTCCTGTTCATCGAAGTCCAATCCCAGAAGCGGGCTGAAACTGTCATTATCCGTGATCGATACGAGGGAGGTCTCGAGGGCCATGCCCACCGGGTAGCTGGTGCTCGTGCTCGAGATGATGGTGTGCGTGATGGAGCTGGCGTGGTTTCCTTCAATGGCGGTGTCATCGATGGCGCGCACGGTGACGATCACGGGCCGGGTGGTGTTAACGGTCACGGTCTGGCAAGGAGCGAAGTTGATCCCGTCGAGACTGATCTCGCTGTCGGCGTCGGCACCGATGTCGATCACCATGGTGCCGCTGGGGGCGCTATTGAGATTGAACTGGTAGGTATCGCTGTCGCCCCCTTCGGCAACGGTTGCCTGAGTGAGAGTGATCCCGGGTTCCGTGGGAAGGATCTCGCGAAGGGCGAGTCCCGCTAGTCCGATATCGGTGTTGGCCATGGGCGCGATCTCGATGGTAATCTCACCGT
This sequence comes from Verrucomicrobiales bacterium, assembly GCA_028281705.1. GTDB lineage: Bacteria > Verrucomicrobiota > Verrucomicrobiia > Verrucomicrobiales > DEV007 > JAACDM01. The sequence goes on along the minus strand of JANQJH010000110.1, from coordinate 19,407 downwards.
CGGCATTGGCGGGGACGGTTTGCTCGTAGGAAGCTAGGCTTTGATTTTGGGATCCCACGGAGTCATTGATCTGCAATTGATCCTTCACGAGATTCTGCGTGAAGGAGGGCAAGGTCGTCGATCCCCGGATGGTGACGCTCTGGCCGTGATATTCATCAGCGCTCCCATCGAGTCCGAGGACGTAGACGCCGTATGTTCGGCCGGGAACGAGATCCCGCCAGGTGGCTGTGAGTTCGGCTGTTCCCGAGTTGAACCCGTCGATCTCATCGAGGTTGGGATGATGCTGCGGCTTGGAACTTGAGTCGGCCGGGGCCGTGCTATATCTGAAGGAGAGGCCGCCGGAAGTGTCGTATTGCAATGTCAGATCAATGGGGGAGGGAGTGCCGTCATCGAAGGGGAGATCGGAGACACTGGTCGAGACGGAGTTGAGCACGAGACTCTTCCAATTCTCCGGGGACGGGTCGGAGAGAGCGTAGTTGAAGTCGACCCCAATAACGCGAGGCGCATCGTTGTCGAGAATGCGTGCCTCCAACTGATTGATGACAAGGCTGGATTTGTAGGTGTTGCTCGAACTGGTGGAAATGTGATGGCTGATGCGGCTCGGGTGGGTTCCTTCGAGCTCGCCATCATCAATAGCCTGGATATACACGGTTTTGGCGGCGGTGGAGTTGAAGACCAAGGGGACGGCCTTGGCAAAGCTGTTCCCGTCGGTGCTGATTTCAGATTGGGAATCCGCGGTGGCAATCACGGTGACGGATCCCCCGGGATTGGTGTTGAGATGGATCTCGTAGGAATCGATGATGCCATCCTCGGTGGCGGTGGTGTCGCCGCCGGATTGAGTAAAGGTCACGCCGGTGGCCGCGGAGTTTGCCGTGATGGCGAAATCGTTGTTGGAGATGTCGAAGAAGATGTTACTCGCACCCTGAACCTTGATTCGCGCCCGGGACGTGGTGATGTTAGGTAGAGAGATCGAGGCACTGCCGTCGTTGGCTGTCGTGGCCAGGAGAAAGGGGAAACTTTGACCTCCGTCGGTCGACAGGAGAATGTTGACGTGGGAGGCGTTGATCCCGTTGCCCGCTGTTCCGGCGACGCGCCATTCGACGGTTCGGCTGGCGCCGCCAGTCCAGGACTGGCCGCCGTTGGGCGAGGTCACGGCAAACGCCGTACCGGTGTCGACGACCTGCAAGGCGACATCGCTGGAGTGGACCCCGCCACCTCCGGGGACGCCATCGCGGACGGTGACGCGGAAGTTGAGTTCGCGATTGGTCGTGGGCAGGAGTTCGCCGGGATCGATGGTGTTGGCTAACAAGTTGGACAATCTGGGAAAGGTGCGGGTGGGATTGGGGGAGGGCTTGAAGGAGCGGAAGAGGGGCCGGTTGCCGTCGTCGCTCAACGGAAGGCCCCAGGCGCCGCCGAGGTCTAACTGTTCCCAGGTGTATGTCAGAGGATCTCCGTCGGCATCGGCACCGGTCGCCGTGAGTTCAAAGGGCGTGTTTGCCGGGATCACATAATCCGAACCGGCATCTACGGTGGGGATCTTGTTTCCCGTGTTGACGGTGTCGTAGGGAGCCGCGTAGGCGTGGTCGGCGATGTACTGATTGATCTGCTCGAAGCTGGAGGCGTGGAAGTAAAGGTCCTGAACGGACTGCAGATCGTGCGTGCCGCAAATGCCGGCGTAACTCATGATGGTCGTCCCGCTGCCGGGTTCGTAGGCATTGGTGGCCATGCGATTGCTTGCGCAGGTCCCGGCCGAATTCGAGTTGAAGGTATGGCTGGCCCCAAACTGGTGGCCGATCTCGTGGATGACCACGCTGAGGAATCCTTCGTTGGCCGCCGAGGGGGAGATCGTCTCGGTCACGCCTCGGGCCTTGGAACCCGACTTGCCTACCCCGCTACCCGCCAAGCCTCCACTGCCGATCGCCATGCGGCCGAAGACGTGGCCGATGTCATAGTTCGCCGAGCCGATGACGGCATCAAGGTTGGCTTGGTTTTGATCGATCTGGGCCGCCCGGTCTCCGGCGGAGTAGGGGTCGGTCTTTTCGTTAGTGTAAATGATCTTGTTTTGTTCCGCGTCCGAGATGAGCTGAAAACGGATGGCCAGTTCGGGTTCATAGACCGCATTGATCTTGGCCACGATGGCCTTGATGGCGGCCAGGGCGCCCGCCTTGGTGCCACCGTGGTATTGGGTGAACTCGCCGGTAGCGGCGACGGCGATGCGGTAGACGCGTAAGGTGTTGCCGACGGAGTGATTGTTGTTGATGAAAGCGGCTCCACCGACGACGCCAGCGAAGACGGCGAGGGCTAGAGGATAGAGCCGAGAAAGTTTACGGGGTCTCGTGGGGCGACTTCCGCTCATAATTTTTAGTAATCAATATAATTGTCATAATAAATCGCGGTTAAAGATTCTCTCGTCAACAAGTTGTCCGTTTGTTCGCGGCTCAATTGCGAGAAGCCGGTGTCCAGGCTGGCGCCGGGGCCGGATTCGGTCATTTGCGACGCAGGCGTGCGCGAACTTCTGAGAATCGGAATCCGGCGGACGCAGACCCAGGGGCAAGGCGATTTGGGGGTTTGGCGTGGAGGCGCCCCCTGTCACTTTCCGCAATGTCACCCGGTTCGGCTTCCGGGAGAAATCTCCTTGCCCCCGAATGCGTTTGATGGGAGACAGGCTGCCAGCAGATCCTCAATTTCCATCAGACACAGACCGTATCGCCATGCGCTTTTCCTTGTTCCGACGGAACCCCTCGTGGGCTCACCCGATTCTTCTCCTCGCCACCCTCGTGACGCTCGCCCTGCCGGCACTGGGCGCGAAGCGGCCCAACGTCGTCTTCGTTCTCACGGACGACCAGCGTTGGGACGCTCTCAGTTGCATGGGCAACCCGCACCTCAAGACGCCCCACATTGACCGTTTGGCGGCCGAGGGTGTCCTCTTCAAGAATCACTTTTGCACCACCTCCCTCTGTTCCCCTAGCAGAGCATCCATACTCGGGGGACTCTACGCGCATGCCCATGGGGTGGTGAATAATTTCACGGACTATCCCAAATCCCTCCCTACTTTTCCCCGGCAATTGCAGAAGGAGGGATACGCCACGGCCTACATCGGGAAATGGCACATGGGTGAGAAGGATGACAGCAAGCGTCCGGGATTTGATCACTTTGTCACCCACCGCGGTCAGGGAAAGTACTTCGACACCGAGTTTCGCATCAATGATGGGGAACGGGCCGTCGTGCCGGGTTATTACACGACGGTGGTGACTGACATGGCGATTGATTGGCTGAAAGAGCGCGATGAGGAGCAGCCCTTTCTCCTGATGCTGGGCCACAAGGCGCCACACAGTTTCTATTTCCCGGAGAAGAAGTACGCCACGGCCTTCGACAAGGTGCGCATTCCCTATCCGGATTCGGCTTTTCAGCTGGATGACAAACCGACGTGGATCAAGCAGCGGCTCAGCACCTGGCACGGGATTTACGGTCCTCTGTTCGATTGGCGGAAGGATTTCCCCGATACCTCGGCCGCCGGCATGGTGGCCTTTGAGAAGATGGTGAGGGCCTACTGGGGGACCTTGCTCTCCGTCGATGACTCCGTGGGGCGGCTCTACCGTCAGCTCGAGCGCATGGATGCCCTGGACAACACCCTGTTCATTTTCACGAGCGACAACGGATTGCTCGAGGGCGAACACGGCATGGTGGACAAGCGGACGGCGCACGAGGCCTCACTCCGCATTCCCTTGGTCTTGCGCTATCCGGAACTGGTGTCGCCCAAGATGCCCAAGGTGATCGAGGCCCAGACCTTGACCCTCGACTTTGCGGCGAGCATTCTCGATATCTGTGAGGCTCCTCCCTTGCCCAAGACCCAGGGCCGATCTTGGAAGAAGCTCATCGCTGAAGGGGATCCCGGTTGGCGGACCAGTTGGTACTACGAGTACAATTACGAAGTACAGTTTCCCTACACTCCGAACGTGCGCGCCCTGCGCACCGATGAGTGGAAGTACATCCGCTATCCACATGGCGATGGTTCGCCCGACAAGCACATGGCGGAGCTCTATCATTTGCCGAGCGATCCCGAGGAGCGCCGCAACCTCATCGCCGATCCCGCGCACGCGGCGCGGGTGCAGGAGCTTCGGGCGGAGCTGGATCGGCGCATTGCCGAAGCGCACCCGGATGGAAAGGACGAGATGCCGCTCGATGAAGGGATCAAGGGCGAGCTGCCAGATGAGAAAATCCGATAGCGGGACGGGCGGACAGGGGTCCGCATCACGAGGCGACTAGAGAGTGCGCTCTAGCTTTCGCACATTAGTGGAAGCGCTAGAAAGCCGTTGAATGAGTTGAGTGATTGGGCGGTTGTCCGAGAGGATGAGGTCGGGGCGGAGGTCGGCCAGGGGCTGGAGAACGAAGAGGCGCTCTTCCATGCGGGGATGGGGCAGGGTCAAGGCCGTGGAGTCCAATGTGACGCCCTCGATGATCAGGAGATCGATGTCGACCGGGCGTGCTTCGTTTCGTGCCCTTGTGTGGCGGGTGCGGCCTAACTGATCCTCGATGCCCTGTGTGGAACGCAGCAACTGAAAGACGTCGCCGGCGTAGTGTCCTTCAACGGCGGTGTTGAGGAACATGGGTGACCCCGGCGGGCAATCGACGGGCTCCGTTTCGTAAACCGGAGCGATGCCCTCGAGATCCAGGCCTGGCAACGCTTGCAAGGCGCGGACAGCGGAGCGGAGGTTCTCGAGGCGCTGGCCGAGATTGGAGCCGAGCCCGAGGGCCAACCAAGCTCCGGTGACTTTCATGGCAGCGGGAAGGAACGAGCCTAACTACTTGAGGTCGAGCACGTCCTGCATGTCGTAGAGACCGGCGGGCTTGCTGTGGAGCCACTTGGCGGCGCGGATGGCGCCGTTGGCGAAGGTATCCCGGCTGGAAGCCCGGTGGGTCAACTCCACGCGTTCGCCCATGCCGGCGTAGGTCACGGTATGGTCGCCCACGACGTCGCCGCCGCGCAGGGCGTGGACGCCGATTTCCTGAGAGGGGCGCTCACCCACAATGCCTTCCCGGCCGTGCTGGGCGTGCTCGTTGTAGGTCAGGCCGCGGGACTCCGCGAGGATCTCCGCCAGCCGTTTGGCCGTGCCGCTGGGGGCGTCTTTCTTCAGCCGGTGATGCATCTCCGTGACCTCGATGTCGAAGCCGGAACCGAGGATTTCGGGGGCCTTGCGGCTCATCCAGAAAAGTGTGTTCACTCCGACGCTGAAGTTGGGCGCACAGACCATGGGAATCTTGGCGGAGGCGCCCTCGACGAGTTTCCATTCGGCATCGGAATGCCCGGTCGTTCCCATGACGACGCTCTTCCCCAGATCGACGCATCCTCGAAGGAGTTCCTCGGTGAAGGCGTGGAAACTGAAATCGATCACGGTGTCGCACGCGGGCAACACGGCGAGGAGCGAATCTCCGACATCGATCTGGTGAACCACGGTGACCGCCTCATCGTCGGCGGCACAACTGACGACGGCCTGGCCCATGCGGCCGAGGGAGCCGGTGACTAACAATTTCAGTGGTGCGTCGCTCATGAGGGTAGGAGGTCGAGGCGATCGAGGATGGCTTTGAGTTCTTCGCGCTTGGCCTCTGCCAGGGGCACCATGGGGAGCCGCAGATCGGGGCCGGAGATGCCGGCCAGATGCATCGCGGCCTTGATCGGCACCGGGTTGGTATCGAGTTTGAGGAAGCCGCTGAAGAGGGGGTAGTACTTTTCGTGCAGGGCGACGGCGTCGCTCCACCGGCCGTCGAGGGCGGCGCGGACGAGATCGCTCATCGTTTGGGGAATGAGGTTTCCCGCCACGCTGATGACGCCCACGGCTCCCACGGACATGAAAGGGAGGGTGAGGGAATCATCGCCGGAGAGCACGTCGAAGGAATCGGGGAGAGCGGCTTTCAACTGGCTGACGCGTTCGGGCGTGCCGCCGGCCTCTTTCATCGCCCGGACATTGGGGCAGGTCGCCTGCAGACGCGCGGTGGTTTCCACGCCGATCTCGATCCCGCAACGTCCGGGGATGCTATAGAGGACGAGGGGCAGGGAGGTGGACTCAGCGATGGCTTTGAAATGCTGATAGAGGCCTTCTTGTGAGGGCTTGTTGTAGTAGGGGGCGACGAGTAGCGAAGCGCTGGCACCCGCTCTTTCGGCCGCCTGGGTCATGGCGATGGCTTCGCGGGTGGAATTGGAACCGGTGCCGGCAATGACGAGGCAGCGACGGTTGGCGGCTTCAATCGTGGTCTCGATGACGGCTTGATGTTCCTCGTGTGAAAGGGTGGGGGACTCCCCCGTCGTCCCAACGGGAACGACGCCGGCGACGCCGCCGACGATTTGTTTCTCCACCAGGGCGCGCAGACTTTCTTGATCGACTTTGCGGTCCTTGAACGGGGTGATCAGGGCTGTGTGGGCTCCTTCAAACATGCGTGGTGTTAGGGTGGATTACTCTGATAGGGTGATGGAGCCTTCGAAGACAAAGTCCGCAGGTCCCGTGAGGGTGACATCGTGATAGCCGTTTTCCGTCTTGGCAAAGCCGATGACCAAGGTGTCGCCCCCGGCGACGCGCACGGAAATGGGTGAGGACTCGCCGTTCAGTTCAGCGTGGATGAGAGCGCAGGCTGCCATGCCGGTGCCGCAGGCCAGGGTTTCGCCTTCCACACCCCGTTCGTAGGTGCGGATGTGCAGCGACTGAGGGCCCAGGACCTCAACGAGGTTGGCGTTGGTTCCGGCGGACGCGAAGGCCTCGTGGTAGCGCAGGCTGGCCCCCAGGGAAAGGAGATTGAGCTGGTCAATGGCCTTGGCGAAGACCACGGCATGGGGGACGCCGGTGTTGAAGGAATGCACGGTGTGCATCTCGCCGTCGGCGAGTTCGAGTTCCTGTCCCAGCTTCAGATCGAAGGGATCACTCAATTGGACGCAGACGGCACCCTCGTCGCCGGGGAACCGGGCGCCGATGACACCTGCGATGGTCTCAAACGTCAGTTCGTCGAACTGATTGTCGTGCAACCGGTTGAGGAACTTGGCGAAGCAGCGGGCGCCGTTGCCGCACATCTCGGCTTCACCGCCATCGGCGTTGTAATAGCGCATCTTGGCCGTGGCGCCGTTCTCCGGGTTTTCCACTAACATCAAGCCGTCGGCACCGACACCGCGATGGCGATCGCAGAGTTGGGCGATTTGCGAGGAGCTGAGAGACCGGGACTGATCGCGGTTGTCCATGACCACGAAGTCATTTCCGGCCCCATTCATTTTGGTGAATGTCAAAGGCATGGCCTGAGAGTCGGGCTGGGCTGAGCTGGGCTCAGCTGTTGAGGCTTCCTTACGCAGACTTCACGGCATCGACAAGCGGTTTCACAAAGGCATGGACCTTTTCGCCGAGATCGGGGGAGTCGCCCTCCTGACCCACGATCTTCACGATGGCGCTCCCCACGACGACGCCGTCGGCCAGTTGGGCCACGGTTTTCGCCTGATCGGGGTTGGAAATGCCGAATCCGACGACAATGGGGGTCGAGGTGTGGCGCCGGATGAGGGCCACCTGGTCGTCGATGGAGGAGGCCACTTCGTCCTGTTCTCCGGTGACGCCCTCGCGGGACACATAGTAAATGAAGCCCTCGCTGGCGGCGGCGATGGACTCGATCCGGGACGTGGGCGAAGTGGGGGCGATGAGGCGAATCTGCTTCAGCCCCTCGTGGTAGTCGAATTCGCGATGGCAGGCGGCCTCTTCCGGCGGCATATCGAGGGTGAGGATCCCGTCCGCGCCGGCAGCCGAGGCCTCGCGATGGAAGGCCTCGAATCCGAAGGTGTAGATCGGATTGAGATAGGTGAAGAGGATGATGGGCTGTTCCAGGCCCTCGTCACGCAGATCGCGAATGAGCTGGATCACCTTCGCCGTCGTGGTGCCGCTGTCGAGCGCGCGCTGGGCGGCCATTTGGTTGACGATGCCGTCCGCCAGGGGATCGGAAAAGGGCACGCCGAGTTCGATCAGATCCGCGCCGGCCCGGGCCAGGGCTTGGACGACCGTCTTGGAGCGTTCGATGTCGGGGTCTCCGGCCGAGACGTAGGCGACGAAGCCTTTCTTCCCTTCCGATTTCAGGCGCTGAAACAGGGCATCGATGCGATTCTCCATGGGATAGGCGTCTTCACCTAGAACCGGCTCGTCGTAAAGTGAAATCAACTTTGGAGCGCCTCACCGCCTCGGACTTGCTAAACGGCATGCCTTCGCGTAACACGAGCGGCACATAGTCTTTTTTGCATTCTCATGGCTGACAGCACGAAAATTGAATCTCATCTCCAGGAAGAGCGCGTTTTTCCGCCTGCGGAAGGTTTTTCCAAGAAGGCACGGATCCCGAGCATGGAGCGCTACCGGGAACTCTATCAGCAGTCGATCGACGATCCCGAGACTTTCTGGGCGGCTGAGGCCTCGGAATTGCACTGGCAAGAGAAATGGACGCAGGTGCTGGACTGGCAGCCTCCCTTTTCCAAGTGGTTTCTTGGCGGAAAGCTCAACGTGAGTGAGAACTGTGTCGATCGGCATCTGGCCGGGGCGCGCCGGAACAAGGCGGCGATCATTTGGGAGGGCGAACCCGGGGACACGCGAACGTTGACCTACCAGCAGCTGCACCGTGAAGTCTGCCTCTTTGCCAACGTGCTGAAGAACAATGGAGTCAAGAGCGGTGATCGGGTCATCGTCTACATGCCCATGGTGCCGGAGGCGGCGATCGCCATGCTGGCCTGCGCGCGGATTGGCGCGGTGCACTCGGTGGTGTTCGGCGGCTTCAGCGCGGACAGTATCCGCGACCGGATCGAGGACAGCGGCGCCACGGCGGTCATCACCGCGGACGGCGGCTACCGGCGCGGCGGCGTGGTGGCGCTCAAGGCCAACGTCGACGAGGCTCTCAAGGGGGTGGATTCCATCGCCAAGGTCTTTGTCCTGGAGCGGACGAAAAACGAGGTCGAGATGGTCGCGGGTCGTGACGTGTGGTGGCACGATGAAGTGGCCGCGGCGTCGGCCGACTGCCCTCCCGAGGGTTTTGATAGTGAGCATCCCCTTTTCATTCTCTACACCAGCGGTTCTACGGGGAAACCCAAGGGGATCCTGCACACCAGCGGCGGCTATCTCACGGGGACGTATGCCACGAGCAAGTACGTCTTCGATCTCAGGGAAGACGACATTTACTGGTGCACGGCGGATGTCGGCTGGGTCACGGGGCACAGCTACATCGTGTATGGTCCCCTGGCGAACGGGGCGACGATCCTCATGTATGAGGGGGCGCCCAACCATCCCGGTCCCGACCGGTTCTGGCAGCTGGTGGAGGATCACCGGGCCTCCATTCTCTACACGGCGCCGACGGCGATCCGCGCCTTCATCAAATGGGGCGACGAGCACGTGGAGAAACACGATCTCACGTCCCTGCGTCTTCTGGGCACGGTGGGAGAGCCGATCAATCCCGAGGCTTGGATGTGGTACCATGAGAAAATTGGCGGGGGACGCTGTCCCATTGTCGACACTTGGTGGCAGACGGAAACGGGTGCGATGATGATCACGCCGATTCCCGGGGCCACCCCGACCAAGCCAGGCACGGCGACCCTGCCATTCTTCGGTGTGGACGCCGCCATCGTCGATGAGACGGGGAAGGAGGTTGGACCGAACGAGGGGGGCAAGCTCGTGATCCGCAAGCCGTGGCCTTCCATGTTGCGCACGATCTACGGTGATGAGCAGCGCTACAAGGACACCTACTGGAGCGAGTACGAGAACCTGTATCTCGCCGGGGATGGGGCGCGCCGGGATGACGACGGTTATTTCTGGATCGTGGGCCGGCTAGACGATGTGCTCAACGTCTCGGGGCATCGCCTGGGCACGGCAGAGATCGAGAGCGCCTTGGTGAGTCATGACAGCGTCGCTGAGGCCGCGGTGGTCGGCCGTCCGGACGAGATCAAGGGTCAGGGTGTGGTGGCATTTGTCACCTTGAAAGAGGGATTCGAGGCGGGCAAAGAACTGCGTGACGAACTGCGCGGGCATGTCGGCAAGGTCATTGGAGCGATTGCCAAGCCCGATTCCATCCGCTTCACCGGCGCCCTGCCGAAGACAAGAAGCGGAAAGATCATGCGGCGATTGCTCAAGGAGATCTGTTCCGGATCCGGTGCCATCCAGGGAGACACCACCACCCTGGAAGATTTCAGTGTGGTCGCCAGCCTGCAATCGAGCGAAGACGAGTAACAGTGTTTCCCCGCATGAAAGAGTTGCTAGAGTTCCCCAAACGAGCGTATGCATCTCCCGTTGTCCCTCGTCTCGTCTCTTGATCTTCATCTTCATGGAATTCTCTGAAACTTGTCAATTCGTCCTGAGTAATCGATGAACGCCTTTGGTTATGTTGTCCGCCGGGTGCTCTGGCAGTTTGGGATTAAACGGGCCAAGCGCCGGTGGGAAGTGGCGAATCGCGAGCTTCAAGTGCTGAAAGAAGCCGAGGATCTCTTGGGGCGTGTGGCCTGGCAGGATGCCGATGAGGTCGAGGAATTGACGGGCGAGTACTGGCAATTGAAGAACATCGAAGGTCAGGAAGAAGCGCTGAACGCCGAGATCGAGCGTCTGAAGACGGAGAACGATGATCTCGAGGATAAGATTTTCGATATCACGGACGAAGTCCACGATCAGATCGACGAGCTGGTCGGGCAGCGGAACACGGTGGCGACGGATGTGGACCAGTACCTCCTGGAGATCGAAGAGATCCGCGAGGAAGCGGCGGAGATTCGCCATCGATTCGATGGGCACAAAGTGAAATACAAGGTGCTGAAAGAGAACGGCGGTGATCCCGGGCAACTGGATCAGATCCAGGTCATTCTCAAAGAGCTGAGAGCGGATTTCAACGAGCGCAAGGAGAAGACGATCGAGCGGAATCGCCGGATCGAGGAGATCGAGGCGCGCCTCCTCAAGATTGATGAACAGATCCACGAGAAGCGGCAGGAGATTGGAATCCGCACGGCTCGGGTGTCGCAAAAGATCGGCGAGAACTCCAAGCGTTTGGCGGATTGCATGGCCAAGGTGGGCGCCTTCGATCGCGAGCGGCGCGATTTGCAGTCCAAGATCGGGCTCTTTCTCAGTGCCAATCCGGATGGCTCCGCAGGATTGAAGAAGGCGACCAGCCGTCACATGGATCTGGTGGGCCGGATCAATTACTTCCGGAAATCGATTCAGTACAACCAGCGTCTGGCCAAAGGGGCCTAGCGTCCGGTGGTGTTCACCGGTGTTTCTGGCCGCTTGCCATTGAAACGGCCGCTACCATAGTAATCGTCATGTTGCCCTGGTTCCAAGAGGACCGATTTCCCCTCTATCTCGCGCCGATGGCGGGCGTGACCGATGTGGTCTTTCGCCATTTGTGCAAGGAACTGGGGGCGGACGTCATGGTGACCGAGTTCGTCTCCTCGGAGGGCATCATTCGCCGTGACGACCGGACGCGGAAATACACCGAGTTCGATGAAGGCCAGCGGCCCGTTGGGGTACAGCTCTTTGGGGCGAATGGGAAGAACATGGCGGAGGCCGCGCGCAAGGTGATCGACTGGAAGCAACCGGATTTCATCGACATCAATTTCGGCTGTCCGGTGAACAAGGTGGTGAGCCGGAACGGCGGGTCTTCCCTGCTCAAGGACTGTCCCCTGTTGGCCGAGGTCGCCGGGACCGTGGCCCGCGCCGTCCCCATACCGGTGACGGCCAAGATTCGGATCGGCTGGGATGAGCAATCGGTGAACGCCCTGACAGTGGCGCAAACCTTGGAAGATGTGGGCATCCAGGCGGTGGCCATTCATGGGCGCACGCGTTCTCAGGGTTATACGGGCGAAGCGAACTGGGAGGTGATCGCCGCCTGTGCGGAGCACGTTTCCATCCCGGTGATCGGCAATGGGGATTTGGCATCGGGCGCCGACGTCAAGCACCGGCGGGACACGACCAAGGTCCGGGGTGTCATGATCGGACGAAGTGCCATGTCGCATCCCTGGATCTTTCGCGAAGCCAAGCACTATCTCAAGACGGGCCAACAACTGCCCAAGGTGTCGATCGAAGATCGATGGCAACTGATTTTACGCCATGCGCGTCTGGCTTTGAAGAGCGGGCGCTACGGCGATGAACGCCACACGATGCAAGCCATGCGCTCGCGGCTCATGGCCTACAGCAAGGGATTCCCCTCCGGAAAACGCCTCCGATCCTGTTTTGCCCACGTGGCCAGCCTCATGGAGTTGGAGGGGATCGCCGAGGATTACCTGGCCTATCTCGCCCAGCGGCATCGGGCAGCCTAACTAACTATCGAACCAAGATTATCGGTTGGGAAAGTGGTAGGGATTTCGGTCCCTTCATCGTTGGTACGTGTTGGATCTCATCGTTGAATCCGGACACGATAATATCCTCTCGAAGACTGCGGTAGTTTCTCGGAATATTCCGTTCGAATTCTCTCTCCGATCACGGAACTTACCGTGTGCCAATCTCTGGCATCATTGCTAAATTGCACGTCGTAGGTGATTCCGACCTGACTCGGCCAATCGATGGTGATCGAACCGCCCTCAAGCATGACCTGATTGATCGAGAAGACGGAGCTTGAACCTGTCTTCGAGTCGACTGGCGGCGGGTTGGCCTCATCCGTGTCGGGCGTATCGATCGTATCGGGATCGCTCGCCGCGAGCAAACGGCTGAAGGAGAAGGCGGTGATCTGTCCGCTGCTGGTGTCGCCCGCGGTGCCGGTGGTATCGTCGATGTCTCGCGACTGCAGGATCTCCGCCCCGGTGAGGGCGCGGTTGTAAACCTGCAGGCTGTCGAACCGTGCCGGGATGGGAGCGGCGCTCCCGGGAGCCCGTCCGAGAAACAGATCTTCCGTATTTCCGGGCAGCGGCGCCGTGAGAGTAAAGCTACTGTCAAATTGGCCTCCGAGGTAGAGACTGAGGAGAGAACCCTGCCGCACGAGAGCGATGTGGGTCCATTGGCCGACAGGCAGCAATCCGGAGGAACTGCCGCTTTCCCGGGCGTTGGTGGTGGAGACCGAATAGTTGATCCGATTCGTGTTGGGGCGCATGAAGAGTGCGAACCCGCGCTTGTTCCAGCTCTCGCCTTTTCCGGCCAGCCCGCGCCAGCCGCCGGTGAATCCCTCCTGAAGATTGACCCACATGGCGACCGTGAAATCTTCGTCATTGCCGCCAAGATTAATTTCCGGAGTGTGCTCGATCCGGAGCAGGCTGGTCCCGTCCGTTTCGATCCCGCCTCCTCCGTTCCGTCCGGCGATCCATGCCGCCCCGTCGAGGAGCTCTCCATCGTGGCCATTGCCCGAGGCATCGGTCGCGGTGGTTCCGATCTGATCTTCGAAGGGTAGCCAGGCCGTCAATCCCGCCGGCAGATCCGGTCCGCCGCCACTGCTCAAGACATTGATCGTGACCACTGCGCTGTCTTCCAGGGATGGACTGCCCCCGTCGGCTACGGTGATATTCAGGGCAAACGGTGCGTTGGCCGCAGTCACCTGGGCACTATTGGTTACCGTGATGACTCCGCCGGCCGGATCCACGGCAAACACGGCGGCGCCCGATCCTCCAGTGACCGAGAAAGCGAGCGTTCCTTCCGCGCCGGTGTCGGGATCGCTCGCCTGAATCGTTCCCACCACCGTGCCGTTGACGCTGCTTTCCTCCACGCTGAAGAGCTGATCATCCACCGTGGGCGGGGTGTTCACCGGCGGCGGCGTTCCACCGGATCCGTCCCAGTCTCGAGCCGCCTGGATTTCACCCGCATCGAGGGCGCGGTTGTAGATCAGCAGATTGTCGAACTGCGCCGGGACGGGATCGGCGCTCCCGGCAGCCCGTCCGAGGAATAGATCTTCCGTGTTTCCAGGCAACGGCGCCGAGAGGGTGAAGCTGCTGTCGAATTGGCCTCCGAGGTAGAGACTGAGGAGCGAGCTCTGCCGCACGAGGGCCACGTGAGTCCATTGACCGACGGGCAGCAATCCGGAGGAATTGCCGCTTTCCCGCGCGCTGGTGGTGGAGACCGAATAATTGATCCGATTGCTGGTGGGGCGCATGAAAAGCGCAAATCCGCGCTTGTTCCAACTCTCGCCTTTTCCGGCGAGCCCGCGCCAACTGCCGGTGAATCCCTCCTGAAGATTGACCCACATCGCCACCGTGAAGTCTTCGTCATTGCCACCGAGATGGATGGATGGGGAGTGATCGATCCGCACCAGACCGTCCTGGCCGTCCGTCACCACACCGGAACCAAAATGGCCGGTGACCCAGGAGGCGTTGGGGATCAGCTGCGCGTTGTTTCCGTTCCCGGAGCTATCGGCAGCGCTGGTTCCGGACCCTTCCTCAAAGGCCACATGGGCGACGAGGTTCGCCATCGCCGGGCCGCCTCCGGGTTCGAGGCTCTGGATCCAGTCGTGGAGCACACTGACGGCTTCGGTGTCGATCCGGTGTCTTCCGAGGGGCGGCATCTTCATGGCCTCAACCGTGGTGTTCTGCCGCACCCACAGCATCGACCGCGCCGGATCTCCCGGCACGATCTCTCGAGCTCCCGTGATCCCGAAGTTGTTCTGCACCGGCGCATTGATCACCCCCGATAGATTCAGCGGAGTCGATAACCGCAAGTCGAAGTTCCGGATCTCCTCCGCCGGGTTGTGACAGTGGGCGCAATTGGAATCCAGATACGACCGCGCCCTCAACTCCCCACTCGCTTGCTCGTCGTCGATCGCGACAGAGGTCAGGAGGTTGGGGATCGCCGATTCATCGATCGAAGGCGTCAAGAAACCGAGACGGTTCAATGTTAGCAGCTGGTTGGCAGTCCGTCCCGTCGTGGGGTAGAATTGATCCCCGTTCAGTTGACGGGTCCGCAGGCCGAGCACCCGCCCCATGCTCCCCGTATGACATCGCATGCAGTCCGCCCGGGACGGAAAACGCCACTCATAAATTTCGCCTCCGATGTCGAAAGTCTCTGCCTCCCTGGTGAACAGAAGATCGGCATCGCTCTGGTCATTCCGCCACCTGTAGGTCACTCCATACCAATTCCCGTCGTCTCCGAGCACGAGGAATCGGGTTTCCAGACGGCGGTTACCCAGCGTGAACTGTTTCACGAGCACCGTTCCCTCGGGAAACTCCCAGTTGCCCGTTTCCGAGTAGACGATCTGTTCGCTCAGTTGATCCGGGTTTCCGTCGTTGGGGATCGCCATCCACCTCTGCTTGTCCGCTCCATCCGACCACAGCGCTGCATTGACGCGGTAGGGGATCAGTCCCGGCGAAGGCGTTAGTGTTGCCAGATTGCTAAACGCTGCGGTCTGGCTCAGCGTTAGTGGGGGTTCCTCCGTGCCGGAACCGGTTCGAACGAGCTTGTAAAGGCCTCCATCGTCCTGGTCGGGCCCGTAGAGACTCAGCACGTAGATTTCCTCATTCGCATCGAGACCAAATCCGACGAGACCGGATTGCGAATGGGTGGACTGCAGGGTCACAAGCAACTCGACGGTGACATTGCCCTCATCGCGGGACATGGCCCAGATTTTTCCGGAGGAGTAATCGCCGAAGATGTATTTCCCCGCCAGACTGAGGGCGTGAGTCTGGCCGTGGTAGACATAGCCACCGCAGACGCAGCTGCCCTCGGATCGGGGGTAGTCGTAGAGAGGCGGCTGATCGAATCCGGTCAGCGGCGAGGGTTTCGACTTGGGACCGCTGATACTGCCTTCGCGATAGGGCCACTGGAGATTGGCGCCCTCGACGACCAGGCTGACTTCTTCCCGGCTGTTCTGCCCGACGTCCCCGAGATAAATATCTCCGGTGGAGCGGTCGATCGTCATCCGGTGCGGGCTTCGCGTGCCCAATGCCCAGAATTCCTCGAGCACCGAACCATTGGGATCCAGCCAGGGATTGTCGTTGGGAATGTAATAGCCTTGGGAGTAGGAATCGGGCCAGCCGGACGGTGGATTGTCAGGGTTTTGGGGTTGTCTACGGATGGGGTGGCTGATGGCGCCGCCTCGCTGGTCGACATCGATGCGGAAGACCCCCGACAAGAGACCCACATCGGTCTTCTGGCCGGAGTCATAGAAATCGTTTGCCGCGCCTTCGTCGCCGATACTCAGGTAGAGAAAACCGTCGTTACCGAAAAGGATCCCGCCGCCATTGTGCCAGTTGTGGCGGTCATATTGATTGATCATCACGAGTTCAGTGGAAGGGTTGATGCTGTTGCTAGCAGGATTCCACGTCACCCGGGAAAGGCGGCAGTAGGCCTTGTCGTTTTCGGAAGTGTCAGGCGTGTATCGATAATAGATGTAGAGATACTCGTTATTGGGAGATCCTGGCTGGCCGAACTCCGGATGAAAAGCGAAGCCCAGCATGCCGCTGTCGCCGCTGTCGCCTACCTGATCCCCAATGTCTAGCAGAATGGTCTTCTGGGCGGTGTTCGCCTCGTTCTGGAAAACGATGAGGCGGCCGGATTTTTCGGCAACCATGAGCCGGTTCGATCCAGGAACAGGCAGCATCTGAAGGGGATTGACGATGGTGAGATTGGGAAATGCCTCGACCAGTTCCCAGTCGCCGGTCGCCTGCGGTGTTTGCGAGGGAAACACTCCATTGAGGAACGGTGCCACCGGAGGCGCGCTGTCCAGTCCCGGCTGCTGACCGGAAACAGTGGCTATGAGAGGGCCGAGTACGAGCAAGGTTCTGAGTGTCTTCAGAATTTGTGAGGCCGGCATGGTAGTCCTTGTCGATTGAGCGGATATTGGAGGCAGTTCAGGCGGGGGAAAAGGAGGAAATGATCTTCGTGTTTGGCTAGATTTTAGGATATTTTCCCACCGGTCAAGCTCCCTTAAACCCGGCCAAGAACGCTGTATATTTCCGGGATAACGTAAACCTACCTCTCGACTTGCACATAGCCGATTAGTTAAACGCTCGCGACCGACATATTTGTATGAAAGTTTCTAGTGAAAGCAGTTATTCGGATGCCAGGGTCACCAGGGTAAAAGGAAAACCAATCCGTCAGCAGCGCCTCTGTGCGAGAATTGATGCCTTTCATGGCGGCGTTCGTCCATCCGTCTGACTCCGAGTTCGCGCTTGAGTGAGGTGAGGTGAGGCGAGCACCGTGCCAGTTTGTAAAATCGAACCTTTGTTAGTCATTGCTGTCTCTTGGATCCTCGGCCTGTTTGGTTAGGCGGAGGAGGCCGATCATGAGGCCGCGTTTCTTGCCAAAGACCTCGGCGATCTCGGGGAGGTGTCCCACCACTTCGAAGCCGAGATTCTGATTGATCTTTTTCGTCGCTTCGTTGTGATCAAAATAGAGGCTGAGAAGGTTCTCCACGCCGAGCTTGGGGCAGGCCGCGATCATCTCTTTCTTCAGTCGCGTGCCCAGGCCGCGGCCCTGATAGCCGGTGGCGATGTAGGTGCTGATTTCGGCCGTCTTATCGTAGGCGGGCCGGCCTTCGTAGAACCAGGAGAGGTAGACGCAGCCGACGACCGTTTCCCCGTCGAGGGCGACCCAGATGGGGCGCTTTTCGGGATCGAAACGCCGGAACCATGCCTCCCGCTGGGAAACCGGGATCGGGTTGGTGTCCGCGGTGGAGCGGCCTGCGGGAATCGATTGGTTGTAGATGTCGACGATGGCGGGAAGATCGGTTTCCTCAGCGTGGCGAATGATGATCATGGGGTGGGGTCTGACGTTGTCTTTCCAGAGATTGGCGCAGCTCCGCTTGAAGAAAAGCTTGCTTTGCGAGAGGAACTCGATTTGCAACCATGGGCGGCCTGTTCCAATCTGAAATACCGGTATGTTTGGCCGTTTGCTCCTTCTCTTCATCACGGTTCCGTTCATTGAGCTCATGCTGCTCTTGCGCGTGGGTGCCCGGATTGGTCCGGCACCGACGCTGGGAATCATCGTGATCACGGCGATTGTGGGGGCTGCGTTGACCCGGGCTCAGGGGCTGCGGACGTTGACGCGGTATCAGCAGGCCTTGGCGGAAGGGCGGCTACCGCATCGGGAGGTCATGGACGGCCTCATGATCCTCGTGGCCGGAGCGGTCTTGCTCACGCCGGGCTTTCTCACGGATGCCGTGGGCTTTCTCTTGCTCGTTCCCAGCGTGCGCGGGGTGGTCCGGCAGCGATTAGGGAAGGCCTTGAAGGGGCGGGTGCACGTCATCGGAGGAGGTGCTCCGATGGGAGCGAGCCCTCATGAACATGGAGGTGCGTCTGAGGCGGTCCATGAACGTGTCGTTGAAGCGAAAGTGATCGATCCCGTACCCGATGAACCAAAACCCTGAATCCCAGGTTGAGCGGCAGCGTGGTGCTTTGGGTGCCGTTCTGCGCCTGTGGCCGGTGTTGATTGCCGGTGCCGTTCTGGCGATGGGATTCTTCGGGGCGCGTGCCGACTCGCCCGAGCCGGAGTCCTCGTCCCTCACCTGGCCCTTCGCCCAGTGGTTTGAAAAGTGCAAGGATGTGCCCTCCAATCGGAGAGAGCCCTTGAGATGGCCTCCGAGAGCGCTTTTGCCCTTGCCGAAATACGCCCAATTCGAGACGGTGATCGATGCTTTCTTGCAGCATTGCAAGGACGGGCCGCTGGCTGCCGCCGAGCGCTGGCATGGCAATCGGCCTTCCGATGCGACCTTCTTCAATACCCGCCTGACACCGTCCGTGGATGGGCCTTTCGAGCCCTTTGTCCAGCGTCTGAACGTGCCACCGGGCTCGGAAGTGATTCTGCACGGAGATTTGCACGGGGATATCCGCTCCCTGGTCCGCGGGGTCCGGGCCTTGAACGAGCGGGGCTATCTGGACGGATTTAAGATCACCAAGCCGAACACCTACATGGTCTTTCTCGGCGACTACACGGACCGAGGGCTCTACGGGGTGGAAGTCATTTACACCATCCTCCGCCTCAAGCTGGCGAACCCGGAGCGCGTCTGGCTGGTTCGGGGAAATCACGAAGATCTCAAGATGGTGTTGGAATATGGATTTGTGAAGGAGGGCGTCTACAAGTACGGCCGGGCCTTTCAATACAAGAAGGTGACCCGGATCTACGACTTTCTCCCTGTGGCACTCTTTTTGGGGTGCGGGGAGAACTATGTGCAGTGCAACCATGGCGGCATGGAGCCGGGCTACGATGCCAGCGGGCTATTGGCGTCCGAGAAAACGAAGCAGTTCCATTTGTTAGGCGAATTGAAACGCGCTGACTTTCGGAAAAAGTATCCGGACTTTGTCAGGCAATTGTCCATCGGCGACGACACGGTGCGCTTCTTTCGCTTGCTCTATCAGAATTTCAGAATGACCAGCCCGCGGGATCCCGACTTGCTCGGCTTTCTCTGGGGCGATTTCGCCTTGCAGGCGCACGAACCGGCCCTGCGCTGGGATGAGATGCGGCCGGGCGGGGGGTGGATGCACGGCGAGAAGGGAACGAGACTGATCTTCGATCATTATTCTTC
>JANQJH010000109.1 GCA_028281705.1 Verrucomicrobiales bacterium | reverse complement strand
AACGCCACTACCGCACCGCTATGGAAATCGGGGGCGTCGCCACCGGAGCGCACCTCAACCTCGCTCTCCTTCTGGCAGCCACCAATCGGCTGGACGAGGCAGAAAAAGTTCTGCGAGAGGCCATCGCCGCCATGGCCCAGCCCGGCGCCCAACAACTGCGTCTCCAGTTAGCCCGGCTTCTCCTCGGATCGGGCAAGCCGGAGGAAGCCAAGACCGTGCTTGAAACCGTGCTCCAACTGGATCCCGACAACGCCGACGCCAAGGCCGGACTGGAAGCCATCGCCAAGGCCAACAATCCTACCGAATAACGAAAGATATCGATGCGGACAATTGGCTGTTAGTCGGTGTATCTGTTTTCTACTAGCACAGAATCTGCTTCCACAATAAATAAATATTCATACCAACATGTTGGTCACAAGCGGTTACTAACTAAGCGGCTAGCCCTCACCACCCAATCGTCCGAGCAACTGCTCCTTGAGTTCTTTGACCAAGGACTCGTTCGCCGAGGCGACATTCACCGTCTCCTTGGCGGAGGAGCCGTGATCGTAGAGTTCGACGTAGCCGTCATCGTGGAGGATGAGGCGGTGGGAGGGCGTGCGGATGGTTTTCGCCTTCGAAGTGTAGGCGTATGCCGGATGGCCGAGGGAGGCCGGATCCTCGAGGATGGGTTGCAGGGATACTCCCTGGACGAAGTCAGGACGGGGGAGGCCTGCGATCTGACAGAGCGTGGGAAAGACATCCAGGGTTTCGACCATGGATGGCGTGCTTTCTCCGGGCCGCGGAATGCCGGGATAGGTGATGATCAAGGGCGAGTGGAGAGACTCTTCAAAGAGGGCGTGCTTGCCCCAGATGGCGTGTTCGCCGAGATGCCAGCCGTGGTCTCCCCACAAAACCACAATGGTGTTATCGGCCTCACCGGCCTTCTCTAGCTGTTGCATCAAGCGGCCGACCTGGGCGTCGGCATAGCTCACGCAGGCGGCGTAGTGGCGCCGGACTTCCAGAGCGAATTCCTCCTCCTCGTTAGGGTTGCGTCCCCAGCGATTGTACTTCATGAACTCGCCTGACTTGTGCCAGGTGGTCCTTCCCTGGGGCTTATCGGGATGCGGTGTCGGCGGGAGATCGGCATCGGCATACCGGTTGAGGTAGGCTGCCGGGGCACCGAACGGGAGATGCGGACGGAGGATACCCACGGCGAGGAAGAAGGGATGGTCCTCATCCGCGCTGAGCTGGTCGAGCTGCGCCAGGGCCTCGTCGATCGAAACCCCGTCCGGGTAGATGGAATCCCCGCCCTCCAAGGCCTGGTAGACATCCATGTCTCCCGCCTTCACGCGGATCTCTCCATGGGCCAGACCATGCATCCAACCGCGCGGGTGCTGCCAAGCCTTGGCGGGAAGCAAACTGCGGTCCCACGAGAGCGGCATTTCCAGGTTGGAGGCATCGTCCCAGTCCTTGCCGCCCTTCCCGCCGGGATGATGGGAGATCTTTCCCACGGACACGGTGGTGTAGCCGTGCTGACGGAACCAGTGAGGCATGCTCGGCGGGACGCTTTCCGGCTTTTTCTTCATCTGCGCGGCGCGATTGAAGAGGGCCCCGTTGCCGGGATCTCCATAGCGGCCGGTCAAGAGGGTGCACCGCGAGGCACCACAGGTGGGTGCCTGGACGTAGTGACGATGGAAGGCCCTTCCCGAGGCCGCCAGTTGATCGATGTTAGGTGAATGGATGTGGGGGACCCCAAAACATCGCAGCTCGGGCCGGAGATCGTCGACACAGATGAGAAGAATGTTCGGTTTCTCGTCCGCGGGGGAGCCGGCGGCCAAGCCAAGGAAAAGGGCGATGGCAATGAGAAGGTGATTCGGGCTCTTCATGGGGTGACAATGCTTGATTCGTCAGGCGACGATGGAGTCGACGACCTTGCCGTGGACATCAGTTAGTCGGAATCGGCGGCCCTGGAATTTGTAAGTGAGCTGTTCGTGATCGATGCCCAAGAGGTGCAGGATGGTGGCCTGGAGATCGTGGACATGCACCGGGTCGCGGGCGACGTGGAATCCGAATTCGTCCGTGGCGCCGTGCACGTGTCCGGCATTGACTCCGCCGCCGGCCATCCAGAGTGAGAAGCCGTAGGGATGGTGATCGCGGCCCCAGAGCTGGCGCTCGGCAAAATTGCCCTGGAGGAAGGGCGTGCGCCCGAACTCCCCGCCCCAGATGACGAGGGTTTCGTCGAGGAGGCCGCGCATTTCCAGGTCTCGCACCAGGGCGGCGGAGGGCTGATCCGTGTCGAGGCACTGCTGGTTGAACTCCGTGTTGATCGACTTGTGCTGGTCCCAGCCGCCGTGCATCACCTGGATGAATCGGGTGCCGCGTTCTGCGAGTCGCCGGGCCATGAGACAGTTGTAGGCGAAGGAGCCTTTCTCCCGCACGCCGGGACCGTACATGTGCAAGGTCTGCTCCGATTCCCGGGAGAGGTCCGTCAGTTCGGGGACCGAGGTTTGCATCCGGTAGGCCATTTCGTATTGGGCAATCCGCGCGTAGATTTCGGGATCGCCCAGTTGCTCGTAGCCCCACTGGTTCATCTGGGCCAGATCATCCAGGAGCCCGCGCCGCACCGAAGGTGACATGTCGCCCGGGTTTTCCAGGTAGAGCACCGGGCTCCCGTTTCCCCGAAACTTCACGCCCTGGTGAACGGAGGGAAGAAATCCGGAACCCCAATAGTGATCGTAGAAGGTCTGGCCGCAGGTGGTGCCCTTGGAGACAGAGGTCATGCAGACATAGGTCGGCAGGTTCTCGGACGCCGAGCCCAGACCGTAGCTCAGCCAGGCCCCCATGCTCGGCCGGCCCGGCCTCTCCCCGCCGGTGAGGAGAAAGGTGATCGCCGGGGCGTGGTTCACCTGTTCGGTGTGCATCGAGCGGATGAGACACATCCTGTCCGCGATCCGGCTGGTGTAGGGGAGGTGACTGGAGGAGAGCTCCATCCCGCACTGGCCGGCCGGGGCGAAGTCGGTCACGGCGCCGAGGACGAACTTGTCCTGGTTGGCCG
Organism: Verrucomicrobiales bacterium; assembly: GCA_028281705.1. GTDB lineage: Bacteria > Verrucomicrobiota > Verrucomicrobiia > Verrucomicrobiales > DEV007 > JAACDM01. The sequence continues at coordinate 13,092 of JANQJH010000109.1, read as the reverse complement.
TCATGGTGGAAAAGCGGACGCCGTCGATGACGCTCTGGGGAAAGGGCTCGCCGTTCATTTGCCGGAGGCGCTCCTTGGGATCGAAGAGTTCCAGGTGCGAGGGGCCGCCGTTCTGGAAGAGATAGATGACGCGCTTGGCCCTGGGAACCCGCTGGGTCAGACCGGCCATGACCGGGTGGCTGCCGAGTAGCTGGGAAAGCGCCATGGCGCCCAAGCCCGTGGTGGAGCGGCCCAGCAGTTGTCTCCGGGTCATCCCGGCATGGAGTTCGAGAAGCGGGTTCATGGCCGGCAGAGGGTTTCGTCGAGATTGAAGAGCATGTTGATCACCGCCGTGCGTGCGGCGAGCCGCCAAACGGGGAAGGGCGAGTCGATGGGAGCCTCTCCCACGGAGGCGAGCGCTTCGGCTTCTTTGGGATGGCGTTGGTAATGATCCTCCAGGGCGGTCAGGCGGCGCTGGAGAAGTTCCAGTTCGGGCGTTCTCGCGGGCCGAAGTGTGATCTTGCGGAAGGCCGTCGCCAGGGATCCCGGTTTCGACGCCAGTGCTCGGGCGGCTTCCACGTAGCCGATGTCGTTCATGAGAATGAGGGCGTGAAGCGGGGAGCTTGTCTGCGAGGGCCTCACCTCACACGTGAGGCGCTTGGCCTCGTCGAAAAACATCGCCGGTGCCGATGTGCGCCGCCAGAAGGTGTAGAGGGAGCGGCGATAGAGGTCATCGCCCTTCCCCCGGCGGTAGACTTTCTTGCCAAAGGAGGCCTCCTTCCAGATCCCATCCGGCTGGTAGGGCCTGGTCGGGGGCCCTCCAATCTTGGGCACGAGCAGACCCGACACGGCGAGCGCCTGATCGCGCAGCATCCAGGAGGGCAGGCGGTATCGAGGGCTGCGCGAGAGGAGACGATTGTCAGGATCTGCCCTCAGCTTCTCCGGGGAGATCGTTGCCGACTGGCGATAGACCTGACTGCCGGCGATCTGTCGAACGAGCCGTTTCACGTCCCAGCCGTGCTCCATGAAATCGGAGGCGAGGGCATCCAGGAGTTCCGGGTGCGAGGGTCTGGCGCCCTGGGTACCAAAGTCTTCGCTGGTTTTGACGAGACCGGAGCCGAAGAACATCTGCCAGACCCGGTTGACCGCCACCCTCGCGGTCAGCGGATTATCCGGGCTCACGAGCCAGCGCGCGAGAGTCAGGCGATCGGGTTTCACATCCCGGGAAAGCCGGCCGAGCGCGACGGGAACGGCGGCAGTGACCTCGGCGCCCCGCTTGGTGTAAATCCCCCGCTCGAGGATGTAGGTCGGTCGCGGCTCTTCTCGGTCCTCCATCACCATGACGCGCAGCACGGTGGGCTTCTCCTGATTCACCGCCGTTTCATCGGGATGAGGGATTTCGAGAATGGGCGGTGTCTGTGGATTTCCCCCCGAGCCATCCACCGGCGTCTGATTAAAGAAGGCGGAGAGAGCGTAGTAGTCTCGCTGGCTGATGGGATCAAATTTGTGATCGTGACAGCGCGAACACTCCATGGTCAGGCCGAGCCAATTGGTCGCCATGGTCTCGGTCATGTCGAAGACGTAATCGACGCGGTTCTCCTCCGGGATGCGTCCGCCCTCGCCGTTGATGGGGTGGTTTCGGTTGAAGGCGGTGGCCAGGATCTGGTCCCGCGTGGGCTCGGGGAGCAGGTCACCCGCGATCTGCCAGAGGGTGAACCGGTCCCAGGCGAGGTTCTCATTGAAGGCCCGTACCACCCAGTCGCGCCAGGGCCACATGGTTCGCGTGTTGTCCCCCTGGTAGCCATTGGTGTCGGAATAACGGCTGGCGGCGAGCCAATCCCAGGCCATGCGTTCGCCGAAGTGGACGGAGGCGAGGAGCTGGTCGAGCAGCGAATCGACCGCAGCGTCCTTGTCACTGAGGTAGGCCTCTAGGAAGGCATCGAGCTCTTCGGGTGAAAGTGGCAGGCCGGTGAGGTCCAACGAGAGACGCCTTGCCAGCGTCTCGGGAGCCGCCGGCGGGTTGAGCTGGAGGCCTGTTTCTAGCAGTTTGGTCTTCACCCAATGATCCACGGGATGGGCGCCGGCTGGCAACGGGGGCTTTCGCAACGGTTGGAAGGCCCAGTGTTCCTCGTAGGCCGCTCCGCTCGCAACCCATTGGCGGAGCAGCTCCTTGTCCGCGGCACTCAAGCGGAGGTGGGAATCGGGAGGCGGCATGCGGTCTTCCGGGTCGGCGGCGTTGATCCGCCGGAGGAGTTCGCTTGCCTCAGGGTCACCGGGGACGACCGCGCGGTGGCCACCGTCGAGATCTCCCGTGGCGCCCTCGAAGGTGTCGAGGCGGAGGCCGGCCTTGCGGGTCTCGGGGTCGAAGCCGTGGCAGGAAAAGCAGTTGTCCGAGAGGATCGGCCGGATATCCCGGTCGAAGGAGATCTCCTTCTCCGCGAGGGAGAGCGCCAGGCTGCCGTGGTGGAAAAGAGCGACCCACAACGTCATGGTGGCCCGTCGCCGCGGACGGGCTGGCGTGTGATCTCGGTTGGCGAGCATGTGGAGAAAACACGGTGTCGCCGGATGTACTCGGAACTTGTTGAGGAGTTCCCTTCTGGAACGGAGCGGTCCTGCCCGGCCGGTTTTCCTGGGGGAGCGGAAGCGCGCGGCCGGGCAGGATGGGGGTCTTCGATGGGGAGACGTCGGGCCGTTGTTGTGGATGAGGGGCTTTGTTAGGTGGATAGTTAGCGCAACTTGACGGTGAATCTCAAAAATTGGCGGGCCTCCGTGGCGGGCACCCGAACGGTAAGGGTGTCGTTTTGGGCGGAGATGGAGGCGCCGTTTTCGCCATGGCGGAGCGCGGTCCAGGCCGGATGGCTGAGATCGGATGTGGTCTCCACTTCCACCAGGCTGTCGGTGGCCTCGGGATTGATGGCGAATTCGGCGACGAGTTCCAACGCACCGTCGAGGCGTTCCAGGCGGACTTTGGGGATGCCCTCTCGAGCCGAGGCGACGTTGGGATCGCTGCCGATGGCGTATTCGGTGAGATTGGTTAGGCCGTCGCCGTCGGGGTCGGCGGAGGGATCGGAGACACCGTGGACCGCTTCCCAGTGGGCCAGGCTGCCCGCGGGGCGGATCTCGATGAGAACGGTATCGCTGGTGACGGTTCCATTGTTATTGGAGACTTCGACGGCGTAGCGTCCGGCATCTGTCGGGGTCACGGAATCGAACCGCAGGACCTCGTTCTGCGAGGCCGTACCCGAGAGAGCGACACCGTCCTTGGTCCACTGGTAGGCCAGTCCCGAGCCGGCGGCTGCGACGGAGAGTTCGACGGGGTCGCCTTCATTGAAGATGCCCCCTGTGGGATGGGCGTCGATCACAGGTGGCAGGCCGCCGGTAATGTTCAATGTGAGGGTGTAGGCCGGGGTCTTGCTTCCGCGTTGGCCGGAGTTTTCCCACCCGATGATCCTCACCTTGTACTGACCGGGTTCGGTTGGAGTGCCTCCAATGCTACTCACCGCATTTTGCACCACGCCGGAGTGGACAATGCCAAGAGGCAGACCATCGAAACTGTAAGATTTGGCTTTCTCTCCCGTGGTCCGGAAGACCCAGGTAAAGGGTTCGCCGACCTTGGCTGCAGCGGGATTGACCGAGGGTTTCACGGGCACGACGCCGGTGGCTCCGGTGAGGGAATGCGTGGCCCCGGCGGTGAAGCTAAGGGGCGCCGTGAGGCGCAGGATGTCGGCAAACTTGGGGGCAAGCTGTCTCGGCAACTCCATGAGGTGACGGATCACCGGGGTGCGTTGGAGGAGAAGAAGCAGGCTGAGAATATAATTGAGTCGCTGGTTCCAGCAGTGTTGGAAGAGAAAGAGAAATGAGGAGAGCCGGACGCGTGAAGATGCCATCGAAGTCATAACGAAGGCACCTTAGCGAGAGAGGATTACGGAGTTATTATGCCTCGTAAGAAACGTCTCTCCTGGGCAAGAAGAGTCAGAGAACATCCAGCAGATAGCCCTGGCGATGGACGGTCTTGAGGAACTGCTTCCCATCGCGGTGAAGCCGTTTGCGTAGCAGGCAGACGGCGGAATCGACCGCATTGCTCTTCACTTCCTTGGCGTGATCGTAGACGTGATTCTCGATCTCCTCGCGGGAAACGATGTGGCCCTTGCGCCTCGCGAGGTATTCCAGGAGGGCGTATTCTCTCGGCGGCACCTTCAGCTCTTCCTCGTCCAGGGTCACCCGTCGGGCGGAGGTGTCGATCTTGAGGGATCCGATCGTGACCACGTTCGCCTTGGTATCATAGCCGCGGCGGACCAGGGCGTGCACACGGGCCACGAGTTCTTCGATGGCGAAAGGCTTCACCAGGTAGTCGTCGGCGCCGAGTTCGAGTCCTCTGACGCGGTCTTCGATGGCGGTGCGGGCGGTGAGAATCAAGAGGTGAGTCTTGCAGCCGTCCCTCCGGAGCCGCCGCAAGATCTCGAGGCCGTCGATCTTGGGCAGCATGAGATCGAGGACGATGGCGTCATAGGTGTTGGACGATGCGAGGAAGAATCCCTCCTCACCATCGGCCGCGGTGTCGGTGGCGTAGCCGGCCCGCTTCAAGGCCTTGGCGACGTAGTTTCGCAGATGCTTGGAATCCTCAACAAAAAGAACGCGCATGGTAGTTCCGACCGGCGAAGTCGCCCCATGCTCACTATGTAACGCATTTTCTTTTCATCGGTAAGAATTTCGTAATGATTTCTCACTACAGATGACGCTTTCACCGGAAGCACTTGACCCTGACTGATGTCCCCTCGCGCACCTTCACTCCGCCGACAACTGGCTCTCGCCCTCGCCGGCTGCCTCACGGGCCTCTGTCTGGCGGCGAACCTGGCATTTTATCATTACGTCAAGCAGCTGAGCATTGAGGAATTCGACGAGGCGCTGCAGAGGGATCTGGAGACCATCGTGGCCATGACCTCGGTGCATGACGGCGGCAATCGATTGGAACTCGATATTCACAACCATGATCATCCGGAGTTCCAGGACCACGATGAGGCCAAATACTATCATATTTCCCATGGCGACGGACGGTGTCATCTCCGTTCCAGGTCCCTGAACGAGGACTCGCTTCCGGTCTTGACGGAAACCCATGGAGAAATTGTGATGCAGGACCTCGTCTTGCCCGACGGCCGCCGGGGGCGGGTGGTCTCAACCCGTTCGCACATGGGTGAAGAGGGCGCCGCGGTGAGGCATGCGATCCACTTTGCCTTGGCCATCTCGCGGGACAGTCTGGACCGCATTCTGCGGATGCAGCGCTGGTGTGCCATCGGTGTGGGAGCCGTCTTGATTCTGGCGTCGGTCGGGATTGCGCTTGCCCTGACAAAGCGGTCGTTTCGCAAAATAGATCATTTTTCGCGGCACCTGCGAGAGATCGACTTTGATTCGCTGGGCGAGCGCTTGCCGGAAGAGGGGCTTCCGGTGGAGCTGGCCCCCTTGGCCGCGCGATTCAATGAAGCTCTGGCGCGGCTTGAACGCGGGGCGCAGCGTGAGATCCGGTTCAACGCCAATGTGGCACATGAGCTGCGTACGCCGGTGGCGGAATTGCGAGCCATCGCCGAGGTCGGTTTGGAGGAATGCACCGCCGGCGAGATGGAAAATCCGTCAGGCTATTTCGAGGACGCGGGAGAACTCGCCCATCGCATGGGGCGGTTGGTGGATACCATTTCGTCGCTCAATCGGAGCGGTTTGGGAAGGGAGTGCCTGACGATTGAACAAACGGACCTGGTGGAAGTCCTGCGGCGAGCGTGGAAACCTCATGCGGCCAAGGCGGAAGAGCGTCGCTTGGCGGTGTCGATGGACACGCCGCCCCGGTGCCTGGTCGAGACCGATGCCTCGCTTGGAGCTGCGCTGGTGAACAATCTCATGAGCAACGCCGTGAGCCACACTCCGGAGGGGGGCGTGGTTTCCTTCCGCATCGATGGCGAAGCGCTAGAGCTCGTGGTGGCCAATACGAACGAAGATCTTGAAGAGCGCGATTTGCAGCATCTGGTGGAACCGTTCTGGCAGAAAGACGCTTCGAGGAGTGATCGCACGCATTTTGGGATCGGGATGGCGCTGGTTGATGCCTATGCGCGGCTCTTGAGGATTCGCTATGAATTGAGTCTTTCGGAGGATGGGGTGTTTGCCGTGAGCTTGAGGTTTCCGGCTGAATGGGGGAGGGATTAGTTGGTGATGGGGAGGCGGCTGTCCGCTGTGTGATGAGGGGCATCGGTGAGTGATGCGGACACTCCTGCCCGCCCCATGATGCGTTGTTAGTTGTATGAGGTGGGCTGTTGGATGAATGTGGATTTTTCGCTGATACGTTAGCGTTCTTTTGAGAGTTTAAGTGAATGTTTAAGTTTCTTTCTTTGGTCAGTCTTCGAACAAGGTGAGCTGGGTGGCGCGGTCTCGGGAGTCTTCGCTTACTTGGAAACGGACGCCGGCTCCGATGAGGCGGACGTGGCGTTCGCCGGCTCGTTCCCAGCCTTCCTCGAAGAGGGTTTCGTAGATTGCCCACTCCGGGGTGCCGGTTTGGCGCTCGACGGTGGTGTGGCGGAAGTCGTTGAACTTGAGTTTGATGAAGGCACTCTTAATACGGCGGTGGGCATGGTAAGCTTCGAGATCCTCACAGAGTTCTTGCCATAGCTCCTGCAACTTGGGGATGCCCTCGGTAAAGCTCTTCACGTCCTCGGGATAGGTGCGTTCGTTGCTCACGGACTTTCTCTCGCGGGATGGCTGAACAGGCCGGGAATCGATGCCGCGGCTCAAGTGATAGAGTTCGGCGCCGAATTTGCCGAAGAATCGATGCAGTTCGGTGAGCGGGTGCTTTTGCAGGTCGCCGCAGGTCTCGATCCCCAGGTTGGCCAGCCGTTGGGCGGTCTTTCGGCCCACGCCCCAGAGCCGGCGCACGGGGAGCGATGTCATGAAGTTCGCCACGCCTTCGGGGCTGACCTCGTACTGGCCGTCGGGCTTATTCCAATCGCTGGCGATCTTGGCCAGGAGTTTATTGCAGGCGATGCCGGCGGAAGCGGTGAGGCCGGTGGTCTCGCGGATCTCGCGGCGGATCTCTTGGGCCACGGCGTAACCCGACGATCGCCAGTGGGAGACATCGAGGTAGGCCTCATCGAGCGAGAGGGGTTCGATGAGTTCGGTGAATCGTTTGAAGATGGCACGGATGCGCTTGGATTCCGCTCGGTAGGCATCAAAGCGAACGGGGAGCACGATCAAATCGGGGCAGCGCTCCAGGGCCTTGAAGGTGGGCATGGCGGAGTGGCAGCCGAACTTCCGCGCCTCGTAGTTGCAGGTGGTGAGGACGCCGCGCCTGGAGGAGCGTCCTCCGACGGCGACGGGCTTGTCTGCCAACTCAGGATGGTCTCGAACCTCGATCGCGGCGTAGAAGCAATCCATGTCGATATGGATGATCTTGCGCGGAGTTTCGAGAGGCGAGGCGCTCATGTCTCGTGGAGGCAGTCCTGCAACACATCTTCCTGGGTCTGGGCCATGTGGTCAAACTCCGCTGGGCTCTTGTCCCGGTACCCGGCGAGATGGAGAAGACCGTGGATGAGGTAGAGGGCCACTTCATCGCGCAAGGCGCGTTGGTAGTCCGGCGCCTGGCGCGCGGCGGTATCGACGCTGATGAGAATCTCGCCGTGATGAAAGGTGATGACATCGGTCGGATCACCGAGATTCATGAAATCGGCATGCACCCGGGCGATGGTGGGATCGTCGACCAAGGTGATCTCGATCTCGGTGAGGCGGGGAAGGACACTGTCGTCCCGCTGCCGGAGGCTCACCTTGGAAAGCGCCAGCCGGGCCAGCTGGGTCAGCCAGTCGAGGTCTGGAGCTTGGGGGTGACCGGATTGATCCGCGAGGAGGACCTCGGGCAAGGTCTTGCCTTCCATTCTAGGCGGCATCAATCACCCGGAGCTTTTTTGAAGCTGCCGATCCATTGCGGATTTCGGTGGTGCCCTCTTCGGTGCTAGCCGCTTTGGGGTAGGCAATGCGGCTGTGCAGCATGCTGATCAGGGTCTGGGTGAAGCTCGTCTTGATCAACGATAATTCGCGTAGCGTGAGGTCGCAGTCATCGAGTTGGCCATCCTTGAGACGCATGGTGGCGATGTCCTCCACCAGTTGCTCGATCTTGGAATGGGTCGGTTTCTCCAGGCTGCGCGAGGCGCTTTCGACGGAGTCGGCCAAACTGATGATGGCGCTCTCCTTCGTCTGCGGGATCGGGCCGGAGTAGCGGAAATCGTCCTCGTTGACCTCGGGAATGTCTTCTTCGTGGGCCTTGCCTTCTTCAACCTGCCGGCGGATTTCCTCCTGCCGATCGAGGGCGCGTCGATAGAAATAATAAACGAGGGAGGTGCCGTGATGTTCCTGGATGACATCGATGATCGGGGCCTTCAGTTTGTGTTTGATGGCCAGGTCGACACCCTCTTTGACATGGGAATGGATGACGAGCACGCTCATGCTGGGAGAGAGATCGTCATGGGGGTTTTCCTCGGGATTGATGTTTTCGATGAAGTAGGTGGGTTTGACCAGTTTCCCGATGTCGTGGAAGTAACTGCACACCTGGCACTGAATGGCATTGGCACCGATTTTCTCGGCGGCGCTCTCAGCCAACCGGGCAACGACCAAACTGTGATGATAGGTGCCCGGAGCTTCGATGGTCATGCGTTTGAGCAATTTGTGATTCAGGTCCGCCAGCTCGAGCCAGGTGATGTTCGTCGTGATGCCAAAGAGGCCTTCGATTAGCGGGAGGAACCCCCCGACGATGCCCGCGGTGATGATGCCGACGAGAAGGACGGTGATGATCTGCACGCCGACGACGCGAGGGCTGAGATCGGAGAACTCCGGCAGGAGCGGGATGTGTCCCAGGAGCAGTGCGAGGAGAAGCGAGACGAGGCCGACAAAACAGCCGGCGCGCATGAGGCGGCCCCGTTTTCTCAGATCGTGGGTGGCGTAGACGCCAACCATGCCGGCGAGAAGGCTTCCTAACAAGAAATCGTAGACCATGGATTGGTCGACCAAGAGGCAGCCGAAGATTCCGGCAAAAATGGTAGCGAAGATGGCCTGGCGCCGGCCTAACAAGACGGAGAGCGCCATGGGAGCGAGTGCGTAGGGGATGAGGAGGAAGAGAAACTGCTGGCTTGTTTCCGCGCTCTGGCTCAAGGCGGGCAAGAGATCGACGACGACACCGCAGAGCCTAACCAAAGCAAGCTGAGCTAACACGGCGCCAAACATGAGCAAGGTCCTGCCATTGTGACCGAAGCTGATGGGGTGATTGGCAAAGAACTGCACGAAGGCGGCGACAAAGACAAGTCCCCCGACCGCGGAGGCCTTGAGAGGATCCTGGCCGAACACGCGATCGATGTCAGAGGAGTAGATCAAGGCGACGAGGCCGCCATAGAACCAGAGAAAGATGAGCGCCTTGACCAAGGGGCTCTGTTCCAGAGCCTGACGGATTTCACTTTCCCCTTGCTTGCGCCGCCGGCGACAGTTTGCCAAACCGCGGCGCTTCAGTTGAAGCCGCTTGAGTGATACGAACATGGTGGTGCGAAAAAATGCGGGCGGGAGCCCTAGCACGGAATGAAACTAGGGCAACAGAATCTTTTTTTGCCAGAGGGTGACGGGAAAGAGGGAACCGGGAGCATCGAAGGAAACGAAAATTCGATCGTGCGGGAGAAGGGAAGAGGGAAGGTCGCGTGAGTGAGGGAAAGCCTAGCTGATGGAGTTTGATTGCCAAGCGTTTTCAAGTGCGAATGGGCATGAGATCCAAACCATTTAGATTCCCAAAAGAAAATCCTTGGATCTGCGTCTCACGGGGCGCCTGCGGGCGGCGGGAACGCAATTTTTGCTTTTTGCCGGCCCTTCTTTACGATGGGCGCCCATGATCTCCGCCTCCGAAGTCTTGCAGCGTCTCCAGCATGGGAACCGCCGGTTCGTCGAGAGCCAGCTGACCCTTCCCCAGGCCTCCGGCCCGGCGCGGCGAGCGGATCTGGTGAAGGGCCAGGCGCCCTCAGCCGTGATCCTGGGGTGTTCGGATTCCCGGGTCCCGGCGGAAATCATCTTTGACCAGGGATTGGGGGAGCTGTTTGTCGTCCGGGTGGCGGGGAATCTCGCCACGTCTACCCAGATTGGTAGCGTGGAGTTTGCTGCGGCGAAGTTCGGCACGCCCTTGGTCGTGGTTTTGGGCCATTCCCAATGTGGCGCCGTCCGGACCACACTGGACCAGCTGACCCGCCCGGCGGAGATTCGATCTCCGCACCTGCGAGCCGTGGTGGAGGGGATTCGTCCGGCGGTGGAGCCCTTGATGACGGCGTCGGCTGAGGGCGATCCCGAGACGCTGATGGGCCGGGCGATCCGGGCCAATACTGAGGCCGCGGTCAACCAGCTCCTGAGCGGATCCGAATTGCTGCGAGAGCGCGTGTCGGCGGGCGAACTTGCCGTGATCGGGGCGGAGTACTCCCTGGAAACGGGGGAGGTGGATTTTTTCTCTGATGGGGAGGAAGACTGACTCGAGGGTTTCCAAAAGGTTTCCAGCCTAGGCGGCTTCCCGCCAACACCATCAAGAATATCGGGGACTTGTCGGACAAGCGCCCCGTTTGCCGTTCGTGCGGTGTGAGAGGCAGACCTTTTCGGATACCCCAAACAAGTCTAGCTAGAGCGATTGGCGGTAGGCTAAGCCTGCGCCCACGAGGTCGCTCAAGGCCATGCCGATGGACTTGAAGAGAGTGATCTCGTCCGCGCTCTCTCGCAGGGGAACCGTACCGGCGCACATCTCGGTGAGCTGTCCCACGACGTCACTCTCTTGGTAGACGCCCTCCGAGATGGGAACGAGGATCTCGCCCGCCTCGCGAAAACAGTTGTCGCGGCTATCGGCGTAAACTTTGGACTTGAGGACGAGCGCGGTATCGCATTCGCGCTTGGTGGCATGATGGTTTCCGATGAAATCGGTGTGGGTTCCCGGGCGAATCCAATCCCCCTGAACCACGGGTTCGTGAGCCCCCGTGGCGCTGACCACGATGTCGGCCTCGCCGCAGGCGGTCTCGACATTTTCCACGACTTCAAAGGTGACCTCGGGAAATTGGGCTGCCATGTCGGCCACGACGGCATTGGCCTTGCTCGAGGTTCGGCCCCAGACGAGGATTCGGGTCAGGGGACGCACACTGAGATTGGCCCGGATGATGTAGCGCGCGAGGTTGCCCGTTCCTAACAACAGGAGGGTCTTGGCATCCTCGCGTGCCAGGAGTCGTGTCGCGAGGCCGGAGATCCCGGCCGTTCTCCAGAAGGTGACGCTGGTGCCGTCGACCAAGGCGAGGGGCTCGCCGTGGGCCCGGTCAAAGAGTAAGATCTTGGAATAGAGCGACTTGTAGGGCTCGGTGTTGTCTGGGAAATAGGTGAAGGCCTTGATCCCGATGATGTTGCCGTTCCAGGAGGGGAGCAGGGCGAAGGCGTCGTGGTTGTCCTCCTGATCGTCTAACAAGAAAACTTTGCGAGGCGGCATGGTGAACTCTTTGGAGTAGGCGTCCTGCAAGGCATCGATGAGATGGGGGTAGCTCAGGGCGGCGTGAACGTCTTCGGCGCTGATGGTCTTCATGGCTCGAAGCGAGCCGATTCGCGGGCGCTGAGTCAACTCTGAAATGCCTTCTGAGGCGGCCTGGAACGGGGAAAATCGTACCCCTAGGGTGGTGTGACAATTTGGTTGATATTTGGTTGTCAAGCGGACAGAGGGTGTTACTTAACGTACGCACCCATCATTGAAACCATCGGGTTTCATTATGACCATTGCCACAGAAGACGCCCCCGTTCAGGGCTCGGAGAGCGACTCCGAGCATTCCTCCCTCCCATTAGAAAATCTTCAGGATGCCGTGATACGGTTTGCTGGGAATTCGCAGGATGGCATCCAAACGATTGGCGGCTTCTTGGCGCGTCTGGCGGGCCGAAGTGCGCGCGAGGTCATGACTTACATGACGATCCCGTCGACCATTTCGGGGGGGCCTTCGATTTTCCAAGTGCATCTCGGTTCAGGCGAGGTCTTGTCTGCAGGGGATGACACCGATTTCCTGGTCGCCTTTTACCAGCACAGCTACGACAGTCATCTGACTTCTTTGCGTGAGGGTGGGACGTGCATTTACGACACGGATTTTGTGGAACCGGATTTGTCGGATAAGCGCTTCGACTACGTCGGCATTCCCATCACGAGCACGACCATTGAAGCGATTGGCGGCTCCACCAAATCGAGGGGCAAGAACATGTTCGTCCTGGGCTTGATCACCTCGATCTTCCAGCTCGACCGGGGAAAACTCATCGAGATCATCGAGCGGCAATTTGGAAAGAAGGACGAGAGCGTTCTGCGGAACGCGATGTTAGCCTTCGACTCGGGCTACGCCTACCCGATTGGAGATCTCTTTAAGAGTCGGTACAATCTGAAGGCGGGGACGTCGGAAAAGACGGACCGCGTGACCACAGATGGAAACACCGCTTTGACCTACGGTCTGTTGGCCGGTGGCGTTCGTTTTGGTGCCGGTTATCCCATCACGCCGTGGTCACCGATCATGGAAACACTGCGCGTCGAGCTACCCAAGTATGGCGGGCTCTTTTTGCAGGCGGAGGATGAGCTGGCGGCGGTCTCGGCTGCACTGGGTTATTCTTATGCCGGGCATTTGGCAGTGACGGGAAGTTCGGGGCCCGGTCTTTCTCTCAAGATGGAGGCCTTGAGCTACGCTTCCATGGCCGAACTTCCCTTGGTCGTGATCAACGTCCAGCGCGGTGGTCCAAGCACGGGGCTTCCCACGAGCGTGGAGCAGAGTGATCTCATGCAGGCGATTTACGGCAGTCACGGGGATTCGCCTCGCGTCGTTCTCGCTCCCAAGAACGTGGAGGATTGTTTCCACATCGCCCTGGAGGCCTGCCGGATTGCCAAGGAGTACAGCACTCAGGTCATCGTCTTGACGGATCAGGCTCTGGCTTCACGCATCGAGGTGTTTGATGAGCCGGATTGGGACACTGTGGTGGTCGAGGATTCGGCGCCCGATTTGGAGGACCGGCCGGAAGATTTCAAACCCTACCCACTCGACGGCGAGACCGTCCACGCACCTCCGGGCGCGA
>JANQJH010000086.1 GCA_028281705.1 Verrucomicrobiales bacterium | reverse complement strand
GGTGCCGCGGATCGACCAGCCAATCAGCCACTTCGAGGCGCCGGGGCGGCCCACCGTCCACAGCTTGCCGACACCCGTTCTCCACCGCCGAGAGAACTCCAGGCGAAACTTCCTCACCCGGTTGAGCCACATCTCCGCCTAACAATACCCGCGTCACCGGCAATTCGGCATCCGGCTTGGGCATGGAAATCGTCCACGCCTTGGGCGCGTATGCCTGGACTTCCCTGTGCTCCTTCACCGCCTTCTCGAGAGTCGAGAGCCATTGCCTTTGCTTCTCATCAAAGAGATTCTCGCCCTCCTTCTTCTTCAGCGCCTGGGCAAGGATTTCGTCCGTGATGACCTCGAGGTCCTCGCCTCGCTTTTTCGCCAGCTCGGCCCGAAGCTCGGCTCGAAAATCCTCCACAGCCTTTCGGCGGGTCTGATGCTCCGCCTCTACCGCCTCTCTCGTCCGATCGTAGGCCCCAAGCACCTCCTCATCCAGATAGGCGGCCTCGCGCTCCGCGTGCTGCAGCGGGGCAAAATAGGCCTGCAGACGATAGTAATCCTTCGTCGGAATCGGATCGTACTTGTGATCATGACAACGGGCGCACCCCACAGTCAGGCCAAGAAAACTGGCGCCTACCGCCGAAGTGATCTCATCGAGATAGTTTTGACGCCGCACCTCGGCGATCATGTTATCGGCTTCCCACGGGCCTAACCGATAGAATCCCGTGGCCACCAAGCCCTCGGGGCCGGCATCATCCAATTCGTCACCCGCGAGCTGCTCACGCAGGAATCGGTCGTAAGGTTTGTCGGCGTTGAAGGAACGCACGACGTAATCCCGATATCGCCACAATGTCGGTCGCACCCCATCGATGGCGAACCCGTCGGTATCGGCATACCGCACGACATCCAGCCAATGCCGCCCCCACCGCTCACCATATTGCGGCGACGCCAAGTAGCGATCGATGACACGTTCCCTGGCATTCGGATCGTCCGTTGAAACAAAAGCACGGACATCACGGTAATCTGGCGGCAATCCGGTGAGCCCAATGGCCAAGCGACGCATCAAGACCTCGCGCGAAGCCTGCGGCGGCGGAGCCACCCCTTCCTCCTCATGTCTCGCCTGGACAAACCGGTCGATGGGTGAACGCCCCCACGATTCCTGCGCCTCTCCGGGCAATTCCGGCCTCTCAACCGGAAGAAAGGCCCAATCCCCCGCCCGGCCGAACGAAGTCAGCGCCAAGAGAAACACCGCTGCCCGGGTGCCTTTCACCCTCGATTTCCCCTGTGATTCATCGCCAAGATAAACCCCAGACCGGCGGATAGTTATCGCGATTTCCTTTCCGAATGCCTCCCCGCGGAAGAGAGATCGGATTGAAGCTTGTCAGCCGACGCTCAGACCATTCTCCTGAGAGACATGGACAACCCAACGACCGAAGCTTTCGTGACCGAACTCTTGACCGGCAAAGGCTACGTCGTCCTCCCGCAACTCTTCGACCCCGCTTCGATCCGGGAGGCCCGTGAGATCGTCATGCGGCACTCGGAGAGTGACGATCAAAAGGTGACCCATTTTCACGGAGCCCATGAGAACGAGATCTCCCTCCAGCGACGCGTGTGGAATCTCCTCAACAAGGGGGACGTCTTCGTCGACATGGTGCAACATCCCCGCCTCATCGAACTCGTGGGCGCCTTCCTCGGCGATGAGTTCTGCCTCGGATCCATCGCCGCCAACCGCATTCTCCCCGGTGGCCCGGGACAGGAACCGCACGTCGATTATCCCTACTGGGACATGCACAAGCGCCAGAGCTTTCCCGCCGGTATCAATGCCAGTGTTCCCCTGAACTGCCAGGCCACCGTCCTCCTGGATGACTTCACGGAGGAGAACGGCGCCACCGCTGTCCTCCCAGGCACGCAAGTCCTCTGCCAGTATCCCGACGCCGAGGGCGAAAAACGTTTCTACCGGGAAGCCGAACGCATGACGGGCAAGGCGGGCGACGTCGCCGTTTTCTACGGACTCACCTGGCATTGTGCCATGCCCAATCACAGCCAGGCCGATCGTACGGGTATCCTCATTCAATACCTTCCCAAATTCGTCAAACCCATGGAAGACCAGCAACGCGGCGTCCGCCCCGACGTGATCGAGCAGGCCTCGCCCTTCCTCCGGCAGCTGCTCGGTTTCGACTATCCCTATCCTCAGCTACTCGACGATGCGGAAGGCAAGAACGAGATCGGCCGCCATGCCGAGGAGGCCTAACTCGACCGCGACACCCATGAGCAATGAATCCACTCCATTCCACGGGCAAAACGCCCTTGTCACCGGAAGCACTCGTGGTCTCGGCGAGGCGGCAGCCCGCCTGCTGGCGGAGCGCGGCCTGGCCGGCATGATCATCACGGGCCGGGATGTCCGGCGCGGTGAGGAGGTTGCTCGCGAGATCACGCTCGCCACCGACTGTCATGCCCAATTCATCCCCGCCGAGTTGGCCGATCCCCAGGAATGCCAGAGCCTCGCCGCCCAAGCGATCAAGGCACTGGGGAAGATCCACGTCTTGGTCAATGCCGCCGGCGTCTCCACCAGGGGCTCGATCGACGACACCTCGGTCGCCCTCTGGGACGCGCTCATGGCGATCAATTTGCGAGCCCCCTTTCTCCTGACGCAGGCTTGCGTGAAACACATGCGCGAGCACCAGATTGGCGGCTCCATCGTCAACGTGATCAGCGTGGCGGCCCACGGCGGCCAGCCCTTTCTCACGCCCTACGCCACCTCCAAGGGCGGACTTGCCACCTTCACCAAGAACGTCGCCTATGCCGTCATGCGACAGCGCATCCGGGTGAACGGGATCATGTTAGGCTGGACGGACACGCCGACGGAAGACCGCATCCAACGCGCCTATCACAGCGACGGAGAAGACTGGTTGGAGGACGCGGAGGCCAGCCGCCCCTTCGGCAGACTCATCAAGCCCGAGGAAGCCGCCCGCGCCATCGCCTGGCTGGCCTCGGAGGAATCCGGACTCATGACCGGAGCCCTCATCGACTTTGATCAAACCGTCCCCGGCGCCGGCGCCGCCCCGAGCCCGACCGCGGACGAGTACGGATTGCTCTAACGATTCTCGCGTCCCCACCATTTTACCTTGAGGCGCCTTCTATCTTGTCTTGGATGTCATCTTCTCAATGACAAAGTCGACCAGTTCCTGACATTGAAAAAATCCCTTCCACATGTTGTGCCCCTGATCCTTCGTCACCACCAAGGTCATCTCGCCACCGAACTCTCGATACCGTTCGGCCACCAAGGCGGAATTCACGTCTAACGGCACCACCTTGTCGACGTCACCGTGAATGTGGAAGATCGGTACCTTGGCTTTTGCCAGAGCCTGCAACCGATCGACGGGATTATGTTCTCCCAGTTTTTCTCTCAAGGCCGCTTCGCTGAGACCGTAAGCACCACAGGCCTTCGCCAGCCCCGGGTAACTCGTGAGATTGCACACCGGATAGATCGCCGCGATGGCGCCCACCTTCTCGGGATGATCTGCCGCCCAATTGTAGAGCATCAAGCCCCCGCGGCTTCGGGCCAGTAGACAGGGCTTGGACGCCCCCTGATAGTCGTTCACCACCTTCTCATAGAGAGCGCTGTAGTGGTCCCGGCCCGCAGGACTTCCGTAAGACTCTCCGACATCGATGCCCGCAACCCCGATGCCGTGATCGAGAAACCGCGTGATCATCCATCCCTCATCCCTGGCACTCGGCAAGCGGCGATCAAAGGTCGGCGCGTAAAAAACCCACGGCATGTTCTTCTTCGATCGCTTCTCCTTCTCCGGTAATATGACAAAGGCGGGTCGTCCTTTGACCTCAAATCGCTCCCAGACGAAGGCCTCATCGGCCATCGAAGGAGCATCCATCACCGTCCAGAGACTGACAAACATCGCAACGAACACAAAACGTCGGGCATTCATATGGTGAAACCTCTCAAGAAACGGCTCCCTTGACCAGATCTCAGTTTTCTAGGAAGCGCGGCCCCTCTTGGGAGTCCCGGCTTTCCTCCGGCGTTTCCGGGCAGGTTTCCTCTCCCCTCGTTTCTCATGGCGACCGCGCTTGGCCGCACTCTTCGCTGCGCACACTCCGGCTTGATTCTTCTTGCTCTGTCCGCCCACTCTCTTTTCGCCCTTTCGTCTTTTCTTCTGCGAACTCTTCTTCTTTCTCGGGAGCACGAGCGAAAAATCGACCTGCTTCTTGAACGTATCGACCTTGGCGACCTGAACCGAGACTTGGTCTCCCAAGCGAATCAGACGATGGCTCCGCCGCCCGCGGATCTGAAGGCGAACCGAATCAAATTCGTAAAAGTCGTCGTCCAACAATGACAAAGGCACCAACCCGCTCATTCCAAGGTCGGTGACGTCGACAAAGAACCCGAAATTTCGAATATCCGTCACCATCGCCGCATAGGGGGGTCGTTGCTTCGATTTCAGTTGGCCCGCGAGGTAGGCGAAGAGCTTGACATTCTTGCTATCGCGTTCGGCATCGGCCGAGTTGCGTTCCGCCGTCGAGAGGCGCTGGCCCAATCTCCCAAGATCGAATCGAGTCAGCTTCGCTTTCTCGAACAAGGTCCGATGCACCACAAGATCGGCGTAGCGACGAATCGGCGAGGTGAAATGCGTGTAGTTCGCCTTGGCCAGGCCGTAATGACCCAATGACGCCTCGGCATACCGGGCCCGCGACATCGACTTGAGGAATCCAATTTTCAACGCCTCCCCCATGGCCAATCCTCCGAGGCGCTTGAGCAAGCGCTGCACCTCGGCAGGATTCTCCAAATTCCCGCAAGGAATGTGGTGCGACTGCACCACTTCACGATATTCCTGCAGTCGAACTGGATCCGGTTTCTCATGCACCCGATGAAGACTCGCGCGCTTCATCTTGTTCAAGCGCGACGCCACCGCTTCATTGGCCAAGAGCATGAATTCCTCGATCAATTGGTGAGAGGAATCGTTCTCGACTTTCTCGATCCTTTTCACGCGTCCCCGTGAATCAAGTCTGATCTTGGTCTCAGGAAAATCGAGTTCGAGCGCGCCTGCCTTGAAGCGCCGCCGTCGCAATCGTTGCGCCAATCGCCCCGCATGCTTCAGCATGGCCTCGATATCGTCCTTCCCCTTGCCCTTGCTCTCCAAAACCTCCAAGGCCTCTTCGTAAGAATAGCGGCGCTGGGAATGGATCACGGCGGCGTAAGGGCGCGCGCGGTGCACCTTGCCATCGTCATCAATCAGGAACTCGACGCACTTGCTCAAGCGATCCACCCCCGGTTTGAGGGAACAGAGCTCGTTGCTCAAGACCTCAGGCAACATGGGGATGACACGATCGACCAAGTAGGTGGAGTTCCCGCGCCGGCGCGCCTCTTCGTCGAGCACCGAACCCGGCCTCACGTAGTGCGAGACGTCGGCGATATGGACACAGAGCTTCCAGCGTTTCGAGTTGGTCCGCTTCAAGGAAAAGGCGTCGTCAAAATCCTTGGCGTCTGCCGGATCGATGGTGATCACTTGATCACGGCGGCAGTCCACCCGTCCCTCGATATCTTTCGGCGAGATCTCAGCCCCGAATCGCTTCGCCTCCCGCAAGACCTTGGCGGGAAACTTCAAGGGTAAATCGTAGTGCCGCAAGACGGCAAGCATGTCGACCCCCTCCGCCGTGGGCGGGCCCAAGACTTCTGTAATCTTGCCTTCGGGATTGGTATGGCGGGATTCCCATTCCCCCAGCTCCACGACGACCTTGTCTCCCATTCGCGCCGGACGACCAACATCAGTCGGGGGCGGCACATAGACGTCATGGGGCAAGCGAGGATCATCCGGAATGACATAGAGGAACTGCTTGCTCCTCTTTAGCGTACCCACGATGGACTTTCGCCGCCGCTCGAGCACGCGAACAACGGCGCCACTCTCGCCCGACTTTCCTTTTCCCGATAATGTTCCCACATCGCGCCTAACCAGGACATGGTCGTCGTGCAGCGCCGTTCCCGTGGCGCTCGTGGGGATGGCGATCTCCGCCAAATGCGGATCATCAGGCAAGAGAAAGCCGCGCCCGCGCCGCGTGATTTGAATACGCCCGGGAATCAAATCAGCCTCCTGAGGAAGGATATAGCGATTCCCTTTGATCCGGGCGATCCGGCCACTGCGCGTCAGTGCTTTGAGCGATTTCTGAAGCTTCTGCTGCTGATTCGGCGCCATTCGCAATCCTCGAAGCAGCTCGGGCACATTTGCCGGCACGTAGTCCTTCCCTCCGAGGAGTTTCAAAATCTTGTCTTCCATATATTCTATTAAATCTATCGACGACGGTTGCCGCAGTTCGGCTGCTCTTTCATTGGGCAGCACAGGCGGTTCCTTCTCATGAACTCTTGCGGTTCAACCACCACCATGCCGCTTTTGCGCATCACCGGTGAGGGGCCGAATCATCAATCCGCCGCATCTGATGGGGCCACCATGCACGCTCTGGGCGAAACCTCAACGGGTTTCTCAACAAAGCGAAATCGAGCCCATTGCCCTCCCAATCGAAGCTTGGATTCTCCCCCACGATCTGTGAGCCTCACCGCATGCCGAGACCTGGAACGCTTTGGGGACCTGCGGTCATCGCGGCCCTGCTCTCAAATCTGTCCGCGCAGTTAGGCGACAAGCCGGGCGAAAAGCAGTCCATGCACTACGCTTGGAAAGTCCCGCCTTCCCCCGCGCTCACTCCCCGGGAAGCCTTACAGACGTTCGAAGTCGAACCAGGCTACCGGCTGGAGTTGGTCGCCAGCGAACCCCTGGTCGAGGATCCCGTGGCCATCGCGTTTGACGAAAGAGGCCGGCTCTGGGTGGTAGAAATGCGGGGATTCATGCCCACCGTAAATGCCACCGAAGAAGACGAGGAGGCTCCCGTGGGCCGCGTCGCGGTTCTCACCGATGAGGACAATGACGGGCGTTACGAAGACCGCCAGACCTTCCTCGATGGCCTCAGATCCCCACGAGCGCTCGCCCTCGCCTACGGCGGCATCCTCATCAACGACGGCGTGGCCCTTTTTCACGTGATCGATACGAACGAGGACGGCGTGGGCGATCGTCGCACCTTGGTTGACCCCCGCTACATCGAGGGCGGCAATGTCGAGCATCAGCCTAACGGACTATTGCTTGGTCTCGATGGCTGGTTTTACAATGCCAAGTCGAAAAAACGCTATCGCTTCCACCAAGATCAGTGGGAGATTGGAAAGACGGAATTGCGCGGTCAATGGGGAATCACCAAGGATGACCACGGGCGGCTCTTTTATAACTATAACTGGGACCAGCTGCGCGGCGATGTGGCCCCGCCCAACCATTTGCGACGCAATCCCAATCACTCGAGCGTCACCGGCCTGAACCTTCCCGTGGGAACCGACCAGAGCGTCTATCCCATCAGGCTCAATACCGGAGTGAATCGCGGCTATCGGGAGAACATCCTCGATTCCTCGGGCAAGCTACGCGCTTTCGCCTCGGCCTGCGCACCCCATGTCTACCGTGGCGATCTCCTGCTGGCTTTCCAAGGCAACGCCTTTGTCTGCGGGCCCGGTGCGAACATCGTGAAGCGGAATATTCTGGAATACCACCCGCTCTCGATCTCCTCACGCCATGCCAACGAGAATCGTGAGTTCATTGCGTCGAGGGACGAGCGATTTCGCCCCGTGTATGCCACCGGCGGCCCCGATGGAGCGCTCTACCTCGTCGATATGTACCGCGGGATCATCCAGCACCGTGCCTTCATGACCTCCTTTCTTCGAAAGGAAATCGAATCGCGCCGGCTCGATGCGCCCATCCACCTGGGCCGCATCTATCGCGTGGTTCCCCAGGATCATCGTTATCAGCCTCGCCCGCTTCCCCAGGGGCGCGTCGCTGAACTCACCCATGCCAACGGATGGCATCGCGATACGGCCCAGAGACTTCTGGTGGAGAGGAATGACCGGGCCACGCTCCCGGCCCTTCGAGACCTCGCTCTCCATGGCACACACCCGCACGCTCAAAGGCATGCCCTCTGGACCCTCGCTCAGCTTGGCGATGATCAACCGGAGAAACTCTTGCCTCTCTTGCATTCCGATGATTCGGAAACCGTGGTCACGGCGATCCGGTCCCTCGAAGTGTTGGCACGAGATCACGTGGGATTCCGCGATCGATTGGCTCGGGAACTCGCAGGGTTCACTAGCATAACCCCGCTCTCGGTGAAGTTTCAGCTCGCCCTCACATTGGGCGAGCTGGACTCGCCGCAGCTCGTTCCCGCCCTGGCGCAACTCGCTCAGCGGCACGGCGATGAGCCTCTGATGCGCGACGCCATCATGAGTAGCGTCACCGCCCACGAGATCGACCTCTTGCAGGCTATCTGGAACGAGGCTTCATCCGAAACACCCGGCCTTCTCGCGCTCCTCGAGTCACTCGGCAGTTCCTTGGTACGGGAACGTTCCCTAACCAAGATCGAGGCGCTCATTGCCTGGCTGGGCGATGACCCAGCCCACTATAACGAACGGCATGAAGCCGTGATCGCGGGCATGGTGATTCATCCGCATCAACGACGCTTTCGGCCCATCGCCTTGACCGGCAAACCACCGATCCTCTCCCGACTGGAGGACATCTCTCACGCCGGTTGCGCCGACCTGCTCCCTGGCTGGGAATCACTTTTCGCCTGGCCGGGACATCGACCGGCCAACAAGCAACGGTCCTCTCGAAGCCGCCCCCTGACCCATGAGGAAACACGCCGCTTCGCCAGCGGACGCCTGACCTACATCACGCACTGCGCACCCTGCCATGCATCGGACGGCGACGGGATCACCCCCCTGGCGCCACCCCTGAAGGACTCCGAATGGGTTCTGGGAGACACCGCGCGTCTCATTCGCATCCTCCTCCAGGGAATGGAAGGCCCAATCCACGTCGATGGGGAACGCTACGCTCCACCGAAGATCCAACCTCTGATGCCCCCGCTGACGGCACTCTCCGACGCCGAGATGGCAAACGTCTTGACCTACATCCGGCGCGCCTGGGACCATGGTGCGACTCCCGTGAGATCCCAGGACGTCACCAAGATCCGCACAGCCACGGCCGGCCGTCTCGCCCCATGGACGGAGCGCGAGTTGCTCAGCCTCACGCCAGTGCCCTAACTGAACGTACGCCACCAGAATCACAACCATGCCCGTGCCCCCTCTCCTAGGCATCAGCGCTGCTTCCTATGGCGCCCGCCGCTTTCCCAACGCTTTGAAAATGCTGCAACACGCCCATCGACTGGGAGCAGGTGGCATTCAAACGGGCGTGCGTCGCTGGGATGCTCCTCTCGTGTGGCAACTGCGCGACTACCAGGAATCTTCCGGCCTCTTTATCGAGGGCCAAATCTCGCTTCCCCAGGATAAGAGGGCAGTGGACGCCTTTGAGCAACAGATTGCCAGAGCCAAGGAAGCCGGTGTATCCGTGGTGCGCACCGTGGCCCTTTCGGGACGGCGCTATGAGACCTTTCAATCGTGGGAAACCTTTAGAGAATTCAAGCGGCGCGCCTGGCATTCCCTGACACTGGCAGAGCCAGTCATGCGCAAGCACGAGGTCTCCCTCGCCATCGAAAACCACAAGGATTGGATCATTCCCGAGTTGTTAGACATCGTCTCCAAACTGAGCAGCACCCACATCGGCGTCTGTCTCGATACGGGGAATAGCATTTCACTCCTCGAAGACCCCATGGAGGTCATCGAAGCCTACGCACCCTACACCGTCACGACCCATTTCAAGGACATGGATTTCCGCCCCTACGAAGACGGCTTTCTCCTCTCTGAAGTCCCATTGGGTGAAGGCATTCTCGATCTCCAAGCCATCATCGCCACCTGCGAGAAGCACCGTCCGGGTGTGCATCACAACCTCGAAATGGTCACACGAGATCCCCTCAAGGTACCCTGCCTCAATCAGGCCTACTGGGCCACCTTCGCCTCGCGCGCAGGACGCGCCCTGGCGGAGACCCTGGCACTGGTCGAGAAACGCGCCGGTCAACCCGATTTGCCCACCGTGTCCTCCTTGTCCCGGGAGCGCCGAATCGAAGTGGAGGAGGCCAACGTACGGTCATCTCTCGCCTATGCCAACGCCAGGCTATTCTCAAGGTGAAAGCCAGATTTGCACAACGGGGATGATGCATGTCCATTATTGCCATGGTCCGACGATGGCTCCCTCTATTGAGCATCAGCGCTGTGGCGCTATCACTTATTAATAGCAGCGCTCAAGAGCGATCCCCCGAGAACGAGGATTCCAGATCCTTCGATGCCCTCGTCTCGCTCCTGCAAGATCAAGAGCACAGTCGGGCAGCCGACTGGCTCAGAAAAGACTGGGAGGCCTTCGACTGGCTCAATGGCAATGAAACTCCGCCCGACCTTTCGCCCCTCGACGCCTCGGCCCTCCCTTCCCTTCTCACGAAGCTGGGCCCGGATGATGAAGAGCTCGCACTCTACGCTGAGGCCCTGTTAGGCGCACTCCCGGATCTGGAGGCGTCACGGGATCTCAACCCTCGCCGGTCTCGCCTCTCCAGTCTGGCCAAGCGGCTCGAATCGTATTCGTGGAAGGACGCCAAACTGAAACACACCGTGCTCTCCTATGTCGGCGAAGACGCCGTGGCCGCCAGCCATCTCACAGAGTCCTTTCGTCGCGCGGCCCCAGCCCTCTCTCTGGCTCATCTGCACGAGATCGAGCCCCTCCGCGAGCGGCACTGCCAGCAGCGCCTCCTCCAGGTTTACCTGCGCCAGAGCCTAGTCCAGGGACCAATGGTCTATCAAACGCACCTGGAACAAGTCCTGCGCCTGGACTCGCCTGAGACGAAGCAGTCCCTGGCCGATCTCTTGTTAGCCAACCTCGAAAACGCCTTTCTCGAAGACTGGCATCGGTGGGAGAAGGACACCCTCCGGGCCAACCTCGCGCTCTTTCCCCTGGCCACCGACTTGGACTCCGAACGCTGGCTTCCCCTGGGATGGACCATCGCTTTGTTAGCGGACGACCGGTCGTCCTTGGTCATTCCGGCGAGAATCCGTCGCGCCAAATCCGTGCCGGAAACGGCGAGGGCGCCCGCCGACCTCTTTCTCGGCGCGGTGATGATGCATCTCAACGCCGCCACCGCACGAGCCGGCCTGGACGATGAAGCCCTCACTCAACTGGCGATCCAGCTTTCCCACAACCGCCTCTTCATGAACGCTCTCGCTCACCGGCCCCCACTGCACCAGAACTGGTTCACACACCTGACGCACCGGTCCTGGATGTCCAAGGAAGCCCTGGTGAAGCACGCCGCTTCCTTTGCCAAAGAGGCGCCGCGACAAGGTTGGGCCTGGCTAGAGGCGGCGCATGTTTATCAAAACGCCAAGATGCCGGCGGAGGCTCTCACCTGCTGGGATGAAGCAGTGAAGCACGCGGGCAAGGACCCTAACCGCTACTCACTCTTTCGCCTCAGCCGCATCAAACAATTGCTCGAGTTGAATCGCCGCGACGATGCCCTGCGGGCCCTCAAGGCATTCAATCAAAAGCTGCTGCACCCGGACTACGAGGAACAGTTCGAGCGACTCGAAAAGCGCCTCCGCCCCCGGCCCCGCGGGCCCGCCACCGCGGTGTGAGTGGCGTTAGACGGAGAAATCTGTAACAATTGGCGCCTCTCCATCGTCTTGTCCTTCGAAGAATGATTCGTGATCTGAAGTTCAAAATGCATTGCCGCAAATACAGTGACGATGTCTATCGCTTCGCCCGCTCCCTTCTGGGCAACGAGGCCGACGCTGAAGATGCCACGCAAGAGGTCTTGTTACGCCTGTGGAAAAACCTCGACTCCATTCGACGGCCGGATGTCCGTTCCTGGCTGCTCCGCACGACAAAGAATCATTGCATCGACCAGATCCGGCGGCGCAATGATCTCTTGACCGACATGAGCGATGATCACCTTGAAACCTACCCGGACCAGCTCGCCGACGATCCTGTCCGGGCCGCCGATCAGGCCGATCTCCGAAATCAGATTGATGCGGCACTCGAATCATTGCCCGAGAACCTTCGCAACGTTTTTGTCCTCTACGAGGTCAACGGTCTCCGTTATCGGGAAATCGCGGACACGTTGGAGATTCCTATCAATAGCGTCAAGGTCTATCTTTCGCGTGCCCGAGCCAAGCTCAAACAGTATTTCACCCTCCAAGCGGCATGTCTCGAGATCTGAAGAAACTGACCCGTGAACTCCGCGCCGAACGCTGCCCCGAGGCGGTTCTGGATCGCGTGCAGGCACAAGTTGCGCAGGAGCGCCGTGGCCGGCTCGTTTATTACGTCGGCTGGGCCGCCACCGCAGTCTTCGTCATCGGGATCCTAACCGTCCCGCTCGTGCGCTGGTCGAACCAGCAGCCGGTCGTGCAACCCATCATGCCCGGATCGATCGAAGAACGCCGTGAGGTCCGCAAACAGGCACACCTGGCCCTGGCCGTCTTCGGACAGACTCTGAAACGGGCCGGTGACCATAGCCGCGATACCATTCTCGAAGTATCCCTCCCCCGCCTGCGTCAAGGCCTGCGCACGGCGAGGGAGGCTATTTCAATCCCAAACAAACCTAACGAAACAAACGAAAAAACATCCTTATGAAAATCATGCTTACCTCAGCTGTCTTGGCCTCTTGCCTGACCCTCACGGGCACTGTTCTTGCCCAGGCCAGCCTCAAAGAAGACCCGGCTTATCTCAATATCGACGGCGCTCTCGATCTCAAAGTGATCAAGCCGGCCGTCAACGTCAACGTGCCCAAATTTCTCCTCAACAGCGTGCTCTCGGAGTTTGACGGCGGCAAGGGTGATCCCATCGCTTCTCTGGGTATCAACCTCAAGGAACTAACCCAGGAAGTGAAGCTCATCCGGGTCGTTGTCTTCGAAGGTGTTGAAGAACATGAGGAGGCCATTGAAAAAGGACTGGCCAAGCTGAAAGCCGAGCTTGAAGACGGCTGGCTCGCCATTGTTTCCGTGCCCGAAGATAACGTCTTTGTTTACGCGAAGAGCGATGCTTCCGGAGAGAAATTGGCCGGACTCGCCTTGCTCGTGGCCGACGGTGGCGATGTCGTCATCGGGAACCTGGTGGGCAATGTGCCCATTGGCAAGATTGCCAAAGTGGCCGCCAAGATGAGCGGGGACATGGTGCCGGCCGAATTGCTCCAAGAAATTGGAGGTCTTGCCGCTGGTGTGGGCCATGATCACGCCCACGCCGAAGAAGGCGGTCACGGCGAAGCGGATGGTGAAGCTCACGACGAAGAGCATGCCGCTGAAGACACAGCAGTCGGCTCCTCGAGTGATCGATTCTAATCCGGACTTGCAAGAATCCCAAAGCGCCATCTTCATCCACGAAGCGATGAAGATGGCGTTTTTTTTGAACGAGTACCGGCCCTTCGGTGGCATGCCGAGGGACTGTCTTCGGCTGGCCCAAGAAGCGGCCTCCCGTGGTCATCACGTCACCATCGTCACCCGGGTCTGGCAGGGTACGCCCCTCGAGGCGGAAAACGTCGACGTCGTGCTTCTGGGCAACCGAGGTCTGACCAACGCACGGCGAGACCACCATTTCCTCCAACAGACCCAGGCCTGGCTCCGGACGCACCCCGCTGATCTCGTCCTCGGTTTCTTCCGCATGCCCGGTCTGGACGCCTACTTTGCCGCCGATCCCTGTTTCGAAGCCAAAGTCCGGCGTCTCAAGCCGCGCTGGTTTCGCTGGACACGCCGCTACCGCCGTTTCTCCAAGGCGGAAAAGGCCGTCTTTGGGCATGGATTCGGCACTCAGGTGCTCTTGCTCCATCCGGGTGAGATCGACACCTATGCCGAGATCTATGGCACCGAACGCGAGCGTCTCCACGTTCTCCCACCGGGGATCAAACGTCCCGACCCCCAGGTGGACCACGAAGCTGCTCGCCAATCGGTGCGAGAAGAACTGAATACGCCGCCTGATGCGCCGCTCATCCTCCTGGCCGGTTCGGGCTTTCGCACCAAGGGACTCGACCGGGCCCTCGTCGCCCTGGCGGCGCAAGAAAAGAACACTCACCTCATGGTAGCGGGACAGGACAAAGCGGACACCTTTCGCCTGCAAGCCGAGAAGTTAGGCATCGCCGAGCGGGTTCATTTCCTCGGCGGCCGGTCCGATCTCGCCCGCTTGATGCTGGGCAGCGATGTGCTCATTCACCCGGCTTACAGCGAGAACACGGGAACCGTCCTTCTCGAAGCCCTGGTGCACGGTTTGCCCGTCATTGCCAGCGCCGTCTGTGGCTTTGCCAGTCACGTGAAGGCTTCCGGCGGCGGCCTTGTCCTCGCAGAACCCTTCTCCCAGGAGGACCTCAACCGGCAATTGAGTGCCCTCCTCAGCGATTCCCGGCGCCGGAAAACAATGCGGCGCGCCGGCAGAGCCTACGGGGCCTCGCAAGACCTCTACAGCTGCCACCAGCGCGCCGTGGATTTGTTAGAAAGCTTTGGGCAGGCCGTCGAACCTACTTCAAAACCTTGACCTTGATGTCTTTGATGTAGGTCACGCTCTTGGGATCATGCCCTTGAATGGCAAAGGTCCCGGAGTCCAGAAGGCGGCCCTTGAAGTTGTCGGGACGCTTGACGTTCTCCGGCTCCGTGTAGTTGACCACTTCCTTCCCATTGACCGCGATCCGGACATTCTTGTCCTTGACCGTGATGTGATAGTCAAACCACTCGCCGTCGAAGGAGGGCGACTTCTTGAGCACATCTTGAATTCCGTAGAGACTGCCCGTCTTCCGGTCATCGGTATGGGTGGAGTTGATCTGGCATTCGTAGCCCTTGGAAGGCCACCCGGTCTTCTGGAATTCCGTGTGGAAATAGAAGCCGCCGTTGGAGCCTTTTGTGGTCTTGACTTTCAATTTGACCTCGAAGTTCTTGAAATTGGCATCGTTCACCTCACCGGCGTAGAAGAGGTGGGCCTTGCCTCCTTTGACTTGGATGGCGCCATCCACCACGCTGAAGACGTCCGGCTTCTCATCGTTGGACTTCCAGCCGGCCAGCGATTTGCCATCAAAAAGGGAAACCCAGCCTTCGTGATGGTCGGCCAGTGCGGGAAGCATGCTGGCGAGCACCAGCGAGCTAATCAGTAATAAGGATTTTTTCATAATAGAGTCGTTGAAGATCAGGTTGACAGATTCAACGCCGCAACCCTTCAACGAGTTTCGGAACGGGTAAAGTGGATTATCTCCTCTTGCCGCTCCCCCCGATCTCGGGATAGCCTCCCCCTCATGAACCGCTTGCTTCCCAGCCTCCCGGCAGCCCTCGCGGCCCTGGCGATCGCCTCCCTCTCCGCCGCTGAACCAAAATTTCGGGCTCAGACCCTGGATGCCGAGATTCTCGTCGGCTACGGCCTCGCCATCGGCGATGTCAACGGCGACGGCAAGGTGGATATCCTGTTAGCGGACAAATTCGACATCGTCTGGTACCAGAATCCCTCTTGGGAGAAACACGTCATCGCCAGCAAATTGACCGCTCCGAGAGACAATGTCTGCATCGCTGCCAAGGACCTCGACGGTGACGGCAAGGTTGAGATTGCCGTCGGCGCCAACTGGAACCCAGGGAACACCGTGTCGGAGAAGGAATCGGGATCCGTGCACTACCTCATCGCCCCCGATGACCGCAGTAAGCGTTGGAAACCCGTCCGCCTTCCCCACGAACCGACCGTTCATCGCATGCACTGGATCACCCCCAAAGGGAAGCGGCCCGAACTCGTCGTGCTCCCGCTCCACGGACGCGGGAACAAGAACGGCGCTGGCGAAAACGGGGTCAAAGTGATCTCCTACCAACTCCCGCTCGAGAACGCCTCCACTCCTTCAAACTGGAAGACAACCGTGCTCGACGACTCGCTGCACAAGACCCACAACTTCGATGTCTTCGGAGTCGAACTCGCTATTGGAGGGGCTGAAGGACTGAAGATCATCAACGGGGCCAACCCGTCCAGCGCGGAGCATTGGATCGGTGAACCGGGCAAAGTCATCCCGTCTCAGGGGATTGGCGAAGTCCGATGGGGCCCCTACCCAAATGCCCATGACGCCGCCGATCACCGCACCTTCGCCGCCATCGAACCCATGCACGGAAACGAAGTCGTGGTCTACAGCCCTGACAAAAAGCGCACCGTCCTGGACAACACCTTGAGCGCCGGTCATGCCATCGCCTGCGGCCAGTTTGTCCCCGGTCCCCGCCAACAAGTCGTCGCCGGCTGGCGAAGCAAGAATGACGAGGGCAAAGTCGGCATTCGCATGTATCTCTGGGAGGATGACCAGTGGACGACCCACACCATCGACGACAACACCATGGCCTGCGAAGACCTCAAAGCCGCCGACCTCGACGCCGACGGCAAACTCGATCTCATCGCCGCCGGCCGTGCCACCAAGAACGTCATCGTCTACTGGAACGAGACTCCTCAATAACGGGCCACTGGCCGTTGGACACCCGAGAGCGAGACTCAGGATTCCTTGGCCAACGCGGCATCGAGGGTAGATTAGGCTCGGTGACCGACGCGGAAAAAACTCAGGCCCTACAAGAAGACGCGATCTATCGCGAAAAGGTGGAGCGTGCCCGCAGGATGACGGGAGGCGAGCGCCTGACTTCGACGAAGACTGGCAATTGGCCGGCGACTTGACGCTCTCCAGCTCAAGCAGACGTTTCGGGCATGAGCGTTACTTCGCGCGCCTTTACACTAACCCGCACCTTCGAGGCGGCGGGAATTCACTACATGCTCGTAGGATCTTTCGCTATTCTGCGCGTCATCACTCTTTTCTATCTCGGACATTGCCGCATCGCTCTCCGTGTCGTCCCGAAGGGATGAGAGATGGTAGCCGGCAGTGGAGCGAAGCGGAACTGCCGGAATAAAGTAGCCAT
>JANQJH010000082.1 GCA_028281705.1 Verrucomicrobiales bacterium | reverse complement strand
ACTTCTTTAGCACCCATCAGTGGCCGCTCTATCCCGGCACTGGAGCCCGGGAGGAATCCGGAGCCGGGCCTGGAAAAGGCTGCACCCTCAATCGGCCATATCCCGCCGGAAGCGGGATGAAAGAGATCGGTGCCGCCTTCGAGCAAGAATGGCAGTCGGCGATGAACGAGTTCAAACCCGATTTGATCGTGATCTCCGCCGGCTTCGATTCCCGAGTCGACGATCCGCTAGGGCAGTTCACCCTGACCGACACCGATTTCGCCTCGCTCACCGGCATCGTCCGCCAAGTCGCCGATCGTTTCGCCCAGGGGCGGGTGATCTCCTGCCTCGAAGGTGGCTACAATGTTAAAGGGCTGGCCTTAGCGGCCGAGGCTCACCTTCGAGCTCTTCTTGCGTAGCCTCTTGGACTGGCAAAGGCTGGTGGATCACCTCGCGCAACTTCTCGTAGAGTTGAGCCAGTGAATAGGGCTTGTGCAGAAATGGAATGCGGCGTTCCATCGCCTTGTCCAACAAGGCCCGGGCATCCGTATAGCCGCTGCTCAGAAGAGCCCTCAACGAGGGATCTTTTTCCAGCAATATCTCCAGCACCTCCATGCCGGAGCCATCGGGCAGGACGGCGTCCGTGAAAATCATGTCAAACTTCCCCTCGTTCTCTTCATAGGCCTGGATCGCCGCTCGCGCCGAGGCCGCCGGCGTCACCTCGAAACCGGCCTTCTTCAGCGCTTGCTGGACAAAAGCCAGGACACTGGGCTCATCCTCCACCAAGAGGATACGATCGACGTCCTGGCGATCCTCGAGGGAATCCGCGGAATAAGAGACTGATTGCGGAGGCCGGCAAACCACTTGATCTGAAGGCAGAAAGATCTCGAACGTCGATCCCTTGCCGAGTTCACTCTCGACATTGATCCATCCTCCATGCTGATCGATGATTCCCAGCACGACCGACAGCCCGAGCCCCGTTCCATCCAGGCCCTTCGTCGTATAAAACGGATCGAAGATCCGGTCCATGAGTTCTCGACTCATCCCACATCCCGCATCCTTGACGGCAATCTTGACGTAGGCTCCCGAAGGGCGATCGAGACTGTCCTCCTCCAACATCACG
Source organism: Verrucomicrobiales bacterium (assembly GCA_028281705.1). GTDB lineage: Bacteria > Verrucomicrobiota > Verrucomicrobiia > Verrucomicrobiales > DEV007 > JAACDM01. The sequence goes on along the minus strand of JANQJH010000082.1, from coordinate 10,589 downwards.
TTAGAAGTCGCCAATTGGATCACCCCCCCTTCGGGCATGGCGTGCCGCGCGTTGACGCAGAGATTCATGATCACCTGTTCCAACTGCCCGCGATCGGCTTCCACGCCCCACAGATCATCTTCCAGATGCGGCTCCAACACCACATCTTCACCAAGGATCCTCTGCAGCATATTCCGCAGATGTACCACGACGTCATTCAAGCTCAGATGATCCTTTTCCAGGATCTGCTTCCGGGAGAAGGCGAGCAGTTGCCTGGTAAGCGAGGCCGCACTTTCTGCCGCCTTGCGAATCTCGATCAATTCTTGGCGATGGCGGAACGACAATTCGTCATTTGCCAAAATCACGTCACTGTAGCCGATGATGGGGACGAGCATGTTATTGAAATCATGCGCGATGCCTCCCGACAGTTTCCCAATGGCCTCGAGCTTCTGCGACTGATTGAGTGATTCTGTCAGCTCCATTCTCTCCTTCTCACTCTGCCGTCGCTGAAGCAGGTTGTGCACGATCTCACACAGAACCACCATGATTCGAACGTCGTGGAGTTCCAGGCGGATGGGGTCCTCGCTCATGAAGGTGATCATGCCCCATGACTTGTCCGCCTCATCGTGCCCCAGAGGAAGGGCAAGAAATGAAGAGACACCATGTCCTGCGAGGGCCTCGGCGGCACGAGGCAATTGTTCTGCCAGGACCTCGCAACTGGACACCATGACGTGACCGTGCTCAGCAAACTGCTTCTCGATCCAAGGATTCTCATTCCAGTAGACCTCTGTGAGGGTCTCAAGCAGTCCCGGGTCCAAGTCATCCAAATTGTGCACTGGTCGCTCGAGAATCGATGCCGATGCGCTCTCCGTGACGAGGAACTGCTCCACACCGAGGAAGCGGGCAAGGTTACCCACCGCCTCACCGATGGCCTCCTCCAACCGCTCGGGATCACATTTCGTCAGATCGACACAGGAAGTCGAAATCAGGCTCTCCAGATCAATGCGTTTCTGCAAGGCTGCCGTCCTTTCATCGACCAGTTCTTCAAGATGTCGCTGATACTTGAACAACTGCTTCGATTTGAACTTCTTCTCCGTGATGTCCCGAAAGGCAAGGATGGCCCCCAACACGATGTCATCGGCATTTCGAATCAACGATCCAGAATCCTCCACGCAACACCCGCCGTTCTCTCGAGAGATGAGCACGGTGTTGTCGGCTGGAGAGATATTGTCCTTGATCTCCAGGGCATGCAGTGCCGGATTCCACGCCGGCTCCCCTTGCTCATCGACTGATTGATAGACTTCACTGACCAAAAGTCCCTCGGCATCTGTCATGGACCACCCGGTCAACTTCTCTGCCAATTGGTTCATGAAAACGATCTCGCCCTTGGTATCCGTCGCGATGACTCCGTCTCCAATCGACCTCAGCGTTGTGTAGAACCATTCCCGGCCGGCAGCCAGCTGTTTGTAGAGTCCCTGCTTGTGGAGCGCAATCTCCACCGTACCCTGCAGCGTCGCCTCCTCGAAGGGCTTGACGACGTATCCCAGAGGATCCGTCTCCTTCGCTCTCGCCACCACATTCTCATGCGAGAAAGCCGTCAGATAGACCACCGAAATTCCGAATCGCTCCTTGAGGATGTGCGCGGTGTCGACGCCGTCTTTGTCCCCTTGAATCACGATGTCCATCAACACCAAGTCCGGTCGATGAAGCTCGGCAAGCTCAACCGCTCGTTGGGAACAATTGGCCGGTCCGACGACTTCGAATCCGCGCTCCTCCAGGCACTGCGCGATATCCTCAGCCACCAGGCGTTCATCTTCAACGACAAGTACTCGTTTACTCATAAGCTCTACGACATTCGGTTCTGGTAGACGATTTCCTCGAAACGGATATCCGCGGTGATCCCATCGCCATTGCGATATTCGAGCGATCCATTGAGCTGCTCAACTAACATTTCAACCAAATTCAAACCCAGTGAATTCCGCCGGCTACCAGGATTTGGCAGCGGCACCCCCACGCCATTGTCTGACACGCGGAGCCGATAATATCGCTCGTCTTCCGGATCCACCCGAATCGAGATCCGCCCGTCGCGCCCATCGGCAAAGGCATACTTCAGGGAATTTGATACCAGTTCGTTAATGATCAATCCACACGGCATGGCCGTGTCCAGGGGCAGTTCGACATCCTCGATGGCCACCTCCAAATCAACTCGCTGATCTTCCACCTCGTGCATCTCCACCAACTGCCCTGCCAGATTCTCCACATAGCTCTTGAAATCCACGGTGGAGAGACTTCGTGACTGATAGAGCTTCTCGTGAATGAGCCCCATCGACCGAATGCGAGACTCACTCTCTTTGAGCATGCCTTTCATTTCTTCGCTACTCGCTCTTCGAGCTTGCATGCGGAGCAAACTGGAGAGGATCTGGAGATTGTTCTTCACCCGGTGGTGAATCTCCTTGAGCAGGATCTCCTGCTCCCGAAGACGGGTCTCCTTCTCCATCGATTCCTTTTCGGCCAATCGCGACTGCCGCAGATCATCGACCATCTGATTCATGCTATCCCCCAGCAATCCCAGCTCCGTGTTGGACTCAATCCGCACGCTGGACTCGAGGTCTCCCGAAGCCACACGTTGGGCAAAACGCTTTAGTTCTCCAATGGGCCGGGTCAACCGGTTGGCGAAAATGAACGAGGTGAGAAACCCGATGAGCAATCCCGGACCCGCCAGATCGAGCACGATCTGGAGTAGACTGCGAACGCCCTCGCGATACTTCTGCGTTGAAATCCCCACATGAAGCCAGCCCGAGCCTGCCTCTTTTGCCAATGTGATCGGCCGGGTGTGGTAAAAAACTTCCCCCTCGACGAGCACGCTCTCCCGCAGACCCTCAAGCAACTCGGTCTCACCCGGCCGCCATGAACGATCGAGGACACGGCGTTCCTTGACACCGGGGAGCTGGACGTAGGACAAGCCATCTCTCGGCGTGAAGACAACGTAGAGGACGTCATCGTCCGCATGGACCATCCTCACCGCCTGCGCCACCGCCGGAGCAAAGTTCCCGTCCCCGAACGCCTGCGCAGCGACGGAATCCAGGGCCAACGCCACCGTTTCGGCCCGGTCTCTCAAGTGATTGTAGAGGACCTCCCGCTCGTGAAGAATGAACCGGAGCACGAAGGCACCGAGCGTGAGGATGGTTACCAGAGCCGAGTAAGCGGCGGTACGGAGAAAGAGACTTCCCCGCCGTGGCCGTGATCGATTGACTTCCAGTCTACTCATCATCAGGTTGGGTCGGGAAAGCCCGCGCCATATTTTCCAGATTATCCATATTAATTAATCCCACAATCCTGTCAACAACATCTAGAGAAGCTGCGCGACGACGGCGAAGCGGTCAGACCTTCCGGCACTGGCAGCTTCAAGACCCGTCTTTTCCAGCGAACCGAGTCAACTTTAATCGTTGATAATAAACGAGTTAACTCCAAGACACCCCAAGGCAGGATAGCGCTCCGGCCCCTGGGAGCAGCCCACAGATGGGGACATGAAGATCCGCACTTGAGCTTGGGATCTGCGCCATGATGGGCCAACCTACCTTCCATGGAATCCGCTTCCACCAGTGCCCCCCTCGTCATCCGCTCATCGGCTCGATCACTCCTCGGTCGCTTTGCCATTCCGGTGCTCACCGTCCTTCTTTTTGCCGTCCTCGCTCTCTACCTTGGAAGCGTAGGATCCTCCACCTTCGCCCAGTTGCTCCTCGTGGGAGACGGTGTTTTCGCTGCCGGAATCGCCCTGCGGGCCCTGGTCAGCTGGCTCCGCATTCGGCACACCGAATACGCCGTCTATTCAAAGCAGCTCCAGGAATCGTCCTATCTTCTCAAGTTTCTCGGGGCCAAGAACAATACCGTGAAGCTCAACGAGGTGAAGCAGATCAAGTGCTATAGCAACGGCTGGCTCGACGTCTGGTTCTTCAACTGTGGAAAAATCCAGATGGTCACCTCGGGCGATCAGATCGACTTCATCATGGAGAACATTCACGATCCCATGGCGCTCAAGGACCAGTTGGAGAAGCGCATCTTCGGAGAAGTCGCGGCCAACGAAGAGGGACTTCGCGCCAGTCCGGCCGCCGCCTCTTAGGCTTGGGCAACGGTTGTGCCTTTACATCTCGCCGGATCGCCTTTCTCATCTCTACATCCATCAACACGCACCGGAACATGAAAACCGCTCCCTCTCTCGCCCTCGCTCTCCTGACCCTATTCTGTGCCAGCTGCGAGCATTTCAATCTCAAGGCGAACAAGGACAAGTACGCGAGAAAGCCGACCGCCGGCCTCGCCACCGGCTATCCCACGCCGGGCTTCGACACTTCCTACTACGTCAAGGCCTACCGCCCGAACAATCCCAGCAACGTCCGGGTCAAGGTCAGCCTGGCCAACCAGGCGATCTACGTCGTCGAAGGCAACCGTGTGCTCATGGCAGCCGCCTGCACCGTAGGCACGCGGGCCACACCGACCCCGCGAGGCAACTTCACCATCTACAAGAAGCAGAAATACCGCCGCAAGATCACCCAGCCCGGCGCCGGCTACCCCATGGGGTACTGGTGCGAGTTTAAATCCGCCTACGGGATTCACGCCGGCTGGGTCCACAACCATCCGCGCTCGCACGGTTGCATCCGCCTCCACTTCAATGTGGCGCCCAAGTTCTTCAATCTCGTCCCGCGCGGTGCTCGTTTGAATATCGCCCATTCTCAGCCGGAAGATGCCACCGCCGGGAAAAACCTCCAGCGCCCGCGTGACGCTGCCGCTCCTGAATTCCCTCCGCACATCTTGGGCACCAACGAAGTCTTCCATATCTACAAGGGACCCCTCTTCGACGATTGAACGATTCCCCTGCTGCACCGCGAGACAAGACGAGACAAGACGAGACAAGACCAGGTCCATAACCCGATGAGTTCCGCAAACGACACGGCCGTCCCGACCAAACCCGCACCTCGAAAACGCGTCAACGTACGCACGCCCGAGGTGATGAATCGCGTCAAGGCCGAGGTGGACACGCACTACCGGAGTCACATCGTGGAAAAACTCCGGCAGCGCGGCGGCGTTCTCACCATCGGCAACACAACCCTGCGCTTGGCCAAGCAATTCGGATTCTGCTATGGTGTGGAACGCGCCATCGATCTCGCCTACGCGTCACGCCGCGTTTTCCCCGATCAGAACATCTATCTCATTGGCGAGATCATCCACAATCCCGAAGTGAACCGCCAGCTCGCCGATATGGGAATTCGCAATCTTGTGGGACCGAATGCCGCCGCCAAGGTCGAGGAATTGTCCACTGATGACGTCGTCATCGTCCCCGCCTTCGGCGCGGAGACCTGCATGATGAACCGGATCAGGGAGCGCGGCTGCCAGATCATCGACACGACTTGTGGTGATGTCATGAGCGTGTGGAAACGCGTTCGCAGCTACGCCAAACAGGGGGTCACCTCCATCATTCACGGCAAGGCTTCTCACGAAGAAACCCGCGCCACCGCGTCGCGGGCCACGAGCGTGAACCAAGGACATTATCTTGTCATCCTCACCCTGGAAGACGCCGATTTCGTCTGCGACTACATCCGCCGTGGCGGCGATCGGAAGGCCTTCCTCCAACGCTTCGCCGGCGGCTATTCTGAGGGCTTTGATCCCGATGCTCACCTGCAACGCGTCGGCGTGGCCAACCAGACCACGATGCTCAAGTCCGAGACTGAGGAGCTGCAGCGACGAGTGGCCGCCGCGATCCGCGAGCGGGACGGCGATGAGAATTCGGAGAACTTCCAGTACTTCGACACCATCTGTGGAGCCACTCAGGAACGCCAGGACGCACTCTTTGACATGCTGGAGAACCGCATGGATGTGCTCCTGGTCGTTGGTGGTTACAATAGTTCGAATACGACGCATCTCGTCGAGATCGGCGAACGGCAGCTTCCCACGTTCTTTATTCGCGATGCGGAATGCCTGCGTTCCTTTGAGGAAATCGTCCATTTCGATCTCCACCAGGGCGCTGAAATCACCACGACCTACACGGAAAGCCTCCTGGGCGACGGTCCCGTGACCATCGGGATCACCGCCGGAGCCTCCTGCCCGAACAACCTCATCGAGGAGACCATCATCCAAGCATTCAAGCTGCGGGGCATCTCTGAAGAAGAGATTATTGCTGCCTGATCAAGCAATCACTCAGCCCCTACCTTTTTTCGCCATCCACGCATCATGAAGCTCACTTTCTGCGGGGCCGCGGGCACCACTACAGGCTCCCAGCATTTGCTCGAGATCAACGGCCAGCGAATCCTACTCGACTGCGGACTCTACCAGGGCCGTCGCAAAGACGCCTACGAGCGCAACAAGCACTTCCGCTTCGAGCCAGCTGAAATCGATGCCGTCGTGCTCTCTCATGCCCACATCGATCACAGCGGAAATCTTCCCAATCTCGTCAAGCAAGGATTCCGCGGCCCCATCTATACGACCTTTGCCACCCGCGATCTCTGCTCCGTCATGCTTCAGGATTCCGCCAGGATCCAGATCGGCGACGTCAGTTACCTCAATAGGAAGCGCAAGAAGGACGACCTCCCGCCCGTGGAAGAACTCTACGACGAACGCGATGCCGAGTTGTGTCTCCGGCAATTTGTCAACATGGGTTATGAGCGCTCCCTGATCATCGCCAACGGCGTCCGGGTCACCTTTCTCGATGCCGGCCACATCCTCGGCTCCGCCCAGGTCCTCCTCGATATCGACGATGAGGAAACCAAGGAAACGAAGCGTTTTCTTTTCTCCGGTGACGTCGGCCGCGGCGACAACGCACTCCTGCGGGATCCCGTCCCCACGGACGATGTCGACATCGTCCTCATGGAGAGCACTTACGGAGGACGTGAACACGAACTCCCGGCCGACGCCTCACACCATTTTGCCAGGCTGATCAAGGAGGCACTCCAGCGCAAGGGCAAGATCATCATCCCCGCCTTCGCCGTCGAACGCACCCAGCAATTGCTCTACGCCTTTAACGAACTCCTCGAAAATGGGGAGATCCCCGAGATTCCCATTTTCGTCGACAGCCCCTTGGCGGTGAACGCCACGGAAATCTTCCGCCTCCACCCCGAGTGTTTTAACCAGGACGTCTATGAATTTCTCTTTGAAAAGCGCAATCCCTTCGGCTTTGAGAACCTCACCTTGATTCGCACCGTGAGGGGGTCCAAGGAGCTGAACGCAAGCAAGGAACCCGCGATCATCATCTCCGCCTCCGGAATGTGTGAGGCTGGACGGATACTCCACCACTTGAAGAACGGGATCGAGAATCCCAACAACACTATTCTCTTTGTCGGATACTGCGCGGAAAACACGCTCGGCTGGAAGATCCGCGAGGCCTGGAAAGAGGTCAGGATCTTCGGAGATGAATACAAGCTCCGCGCCCATGTAGACGCCATCGATTCCTTCAGCGGTCACGCCGACCATTCCGAGTTGTTGGCCTACTACGATCGCATCAAGGGCAAGAAATCTCAGGTATGGCTCGTCCACGGCGAGCAATCGCGAAGCGAGGCCTTTTGCCAGGCCCTGAGCGAACGGCGCGATCCCGAGGCAACCGAAGTAGGCCGCCTCGGCCAAACCGTGACCTGCTGATCACGATCATCCGATACCGAAGCCAAGTGATGCGAACACTCCTCTCCGCCCGATTACTCTAGCAGAACCAAGTGATGCGGACACTCTTGTCCGCCCCGACTAGTCTACAACTAGAGTGATTCCGTGGATGGGAGATTGAACCGCTTCTGAATCTCCAGGACGGGTTGCTTACAGAGATCGGCTTGCACGTTTTCCATGATGTTCTGGCGAGCCGATGGCTCCAAGCGTTCGACCAGCTTGGCGTTGATGGTCTTGGGAGCCGCCAGCGCCCACTTGGTGGCGCCCTTTCGTTGCAGAAGCGCCTCCAGGGATCGCGCCACGCGAGCGATGTTTCGGTTCTCCTGTTCGCGTTGGAGCCCGAGAGCTTCACCGTTGGCCATGCCCGGATTCCCATCACTGCGAAACCGGCCCGCCTGGTCCGTCACCGCATCTTTGAGCTTCTGCGGGACGTCTGACATGGGCGGCAAATCGAGTTCTTTCAACATGGGTTGCGGGTTGAGGGGATCGTGCTCGTTGGGCACGACCTGAAACCCCCGGAGGCGATTGAGATCGGTGACAATGATGATCATAATTGGATGGTGGTAGGCAGCTCTCTGACCGTCAGAAAGCGCGCCAGCACTGAAGTATCAAAGATCCGAGGCAGAGAATCAAACCAAGAACGGGAACCCAGAGCGGATATTGGTGGGCGGGCTGGTTTTCCACGTCCTTCCGGCGCTTGAGTCTCCAGAGTGCAGCGTTGACCAAGGCGAAGACGACCAGGGTCACCGTGCTCGTGGCCTTGGCCAGGGACACCAATGGAAAGCCCACCGCCAGGACCGTGATGATCGCCGTCACGAGGAACGTTCCCTTCAAGGGCGTCTGGGTCACCGGATGGACATCGGCCAGCGCGCGCGGAGCGAGACTCGCCCGCGCCATGCCATAGACTACTCGCGACGCCATGATGATCTGGATGAGAGCGCCATTGATGACCGCCACCATGCTGATCAGGCTGATGATGGCCCGAGCCCATTCACCTCGACGTGACAAGATTTCCGCCAGCGGCGCCTTCCGGTTCGCCAGCTGCTCCGGCGGAAGAGCGAGGACCGCGATGAGGGCGATGAGGACGTAGAACGCGGTCGAGACGACGAGACAGAAGAGGATCGCCCGAGGAAGATTGCGCTGCGGCTCGCGAACCTCTTCGGCGAGATTAACGATGTCCTCGAAACCGATGAAAGCAAAAAAGGCGAGGTAGCTGCCCAACAAGATCTGGTTCCACCCCGCAAGGGAGACGGGAGGGAGCAATTCGCCAGAACGCTCTGGGAGATCTCCCAGATGATGCCCAGCCACCGCGATCACGAAGATCAAACCGGCGATCTCCAGGGCGGTGACGATGCTCGCCGCGATCACCGACTGACCAACGCCCCAGGCCGCCAGACCGCCCATGACCAGAAGGGCGACGATGATGACCGGCGTCTCCGGCAGACTGACAAATACCTGAAGATAGCCCACAAATCCCCTGGTCACCGTGGCGGCGGAGACGATTCCCGTGAGGACCACGCCCCATCCGGCACAGCCCGCGACGAACTTGAGACGAAAGGCTTCCTGGAGGTAAGCCGCTTCCCCAGCGCTCTTGGGAATGCGTGAAGCCAGCTCCGCATAAGAAAGGGCCGTGAACGCGGCAATCAGGGCCGCGGTGAAAAATGCCAACGGCGCCCACATGCCGGCCACGCCCGCCACCTCGCCAATGAGGACGTAAATACCCGCACCGAGGATCGTTCCAAGACCATAAAAGCAGAGCAGCGGCAGCGAAAGTGTGCGCCTGAGTTCGGACTTCGTTGCCATGGCTGGAGCTATTTGCGAAGACTGTCACATACCCTAATCCAACTTCCATCGCCGATCTTGCCCATCTCCTCGCATTGACTGTCGCCAGCCCCTCTTCCTCCTCGACCGATTCGCGTCATCGCCTTGCAGAGAATCCCAAAATCCTAAAAACCAGAGCATAAGATTCCGGAAATTTTGCTCGTTATTGACATTTCGACCCTACAAGCGACTCTCTTTCATGCACCGCCTCTCCGCGATCGCCCTCCTGTTTACTGGGCTCAGTCTCCTCGACATCACCGCCACGGCCGCCGCTGAAGATCCCCCACGTGCCTTTACTGGTGCCGCGATTTTCCCCGTGGTCGGTGATCCCATCGATTCGGGAACACTGCTTATCCAAGGAGGCAAAATTGTCGCCGTGGGGCCTCGTGACGGAGTCGAGATTCCGGAGGACGCTGTCATCGTCGATGCCACGGGAAAAGTCATCATGCCCGGCCTCATTTGTACTCACAGCCACATCGGCCAGGTCAGTGGAGGCGACTACTCCGCCCCCATCCAGCCCGAAGTGCGTGTCATTGATTCGGTGAACGTGCGGGACCCCTCGTTTCGCCGAGCCCGTGCCGGCGGACTGACCACGGTGAACATCATGCCTGGCTCGGGGCATCTCCTCAGCGGTCAGACGATCTATCTCAAGCTACGCAAGGGCAATAAGATCGACGATCTGTTTCTTCTCAACAAGGTCGGCAAGCCGTCCGGCGGAATCAAGATGGCCAACGGCACCAACTCGATCAAGGAAGCGCCGTTTCCCGGAACACGCGGCAAATCCACGGCCCTCGTCCGGCAGCAATTCGTCAAGGCCCAGGCCTACAAGAAGCGGCTCGCCGCCGCCGCAGAGGATCCCAGCAAGGCCCCGGAACGCGATCTCGCTCTCGAGGCTCTCGTGGAGGTGCTCGATGGCAAGCGCGTCGTGCATCACCACACCCACCGGCACGATGACATCCTCACCGTCCTCCGTCTCAAGGAAGAGTTCGGCTTCCGCCTCGTGCTTCATCACGTGAGCGAGGCCTGGAAAGTGGCCGAGGAAATCGCCGCGGCCAAGGTGCCCTGCTCCATCATTTTGCTCGACAGCCCGGGGGGCAAACTGGAAGCGCGAGACATCGAATGGCGAAATGGCGCCGAACTCGAAAAGC
>JANQJH010000069.1 GCA_028281705.1 Verrucomicrobiales bacterium | reverse complement strand
CGAATTTCCGACACATTGGGACTCCCGAATGCCTTCATTACAAGGGTCTGCATATTCGTCTATTAAGTATCATGCGGTAACTTATTGATTTACGAGTCCTAACTGGCGGTCCTGCACGACAATGAGATAGACGATTCTCCCATCACTTTCGACCACCCTCGCATGCTCCCAATCGCCGTCGGCCAATGACTTCAGGCGATTCCGCTCCAACAGATGGACGCCATCACTGGCAATCATCCAAAGCCGATTCCGGGAATCGGCCACTAGCCTCTTCACGGAGCCCTCGGCCACACCAAACTCCGAAACATTCAGCGGCACCGAGTGCCTGCCATTGAAACGATAAACACCGTCACCAGCCAACAACCATAGATAGCCGTCCGCGGTCTGCGTGATCCAGCGAACCCGATCCCTGGGCAAGCCGTCGCGGGAATTCCAATAGCGACCGTGATACCCGAGATCGAAGGGCGATATCACCGGAATCTCGGCGCCCAAAGAAGTGCTCCCGCCCAATCCCGTCGCGAGAAGTAGCAGGCGACACGCGGCGGCGCTGATGAGTGCCTGCAATACCCCCGGAAAGGCTGTGGTCCCGCGACGTGTTCTGTTCCTTGGTGAGTTCATTCGGCGGCGAATGCTCGAGACGCATCCCAAAGCCGGACGGTGCCATCACGACTTGACGAAACCAACCTCTCTCCATCCGGGCTCCACGCCACACAGGTGACCTCATCCGAATGACCACGCAGGGTCAAGGCCAGTTCCAAGGCCTCGGCATCCCAGATCTTGATCGTCTGGTCCCAACTCCCCGAGGCCAATCGCTCCCCGTCCGGGTGCCAAGACACCGTCCGCACTTCGCTCGTGTGACCACGAAGAAAGACGGGGCGCTCCAAGTCTTCGGTGTCCCAAGTGGCCACGTGATTCTCCGCAGTCCCCGAGGCGAAATAGCGGCCTTCCGGATGCCATTCATGCCCATGGAGGTCCGAAGTCGGCGGGATCTCCTCCTCTCGACGGTAGAGTTCCTCCTCGATGGCCCCCGTAATCGCGTTCGCTACACTACGGATTGGGCCATGATGCATTGACCGCGATGCCTTCGGTTCTTGCGATCGTCTCTTCCTGCGAGTGCCGATCTGACGCAAACGCCTTGACTCCTCTCCGTTCTGATCTAATATTCAACCAAATGGTTGAATATTTGCCACTATGCCTTAATCGCGTGTTTGCCGCCCTGGCCGACCCAACCCGGCGGCAAATCATGGAAGCGTTGACGAGGGGCTCCTCGAATGTCACCGAACTCGCGGAACCCTTCGAGATGTCGCTCGCGGCGGTCTCGAAGCATCTGCGAGTGCTTGAGCGCGCGGGGTTGATCACGCGCACAAAGGAAGGGCGCGTGCACCGGCTAAGAGCGAACCCAAAGCCCATCGAAGAAGCGAACCAGTGGTGCGCCCGCTACGCACGTGCATGGGAGGATCAGTTCACGGCCCTGGACGACTTATTCAGTCAAGAAACGGACTCACCAAGCGACACATGAAAAACGAAATCAAGGTAGTCGGCGACAACTTGCACATCACTCGCACCTTCGAAGCTCCGGTCGAGAGGGTGTTCGATGCCTGGGCGAATGCCGATAGGCGCAGGCAATGGAGTGGGTGCGAAGGGTCGGAGTGCAAATCCTTCACCCACGAGTTCCGTGCCGGAGGCCGCTACCGGCAGATTCTGGAAATCCCAAACTGCGGAGAAATCGTCATGGTGGGCGAGTACCAATCGATCACTTCCTTGGAGGAGATCGCCTACACCATGAGTTGCGAGCCACATGAAGGGTTACCCCCGGCACCCGAATCTTTGATCAATGTGAAGTTCGAGCGCCATAGCGAGCGCACCGTCGTTGTGCTCGTCCACTCGCGTCTGTCCGGCGATGAGGCCAAGGAGGCGGTGGCGGCCGGGCATCGCGCATCGTTGGACCGGCTTGCGGGGGTGTTCGCTAGTAAGCAGTAAAGCATCAGAAAACGATGAAGACGATCAGGATCAACACCACCATCGATGCACCGGTTGAACGAGTGTTCGCCGCCGTTACCGACATGGGCAAGTTTTCCGAGGCGCTGCCCCATGTGGTCGAGATCGAATACCTGACAGAGCGGAAAACCGGCGTCGGCACGCGCTTCCGGGAGACCAGGCTCATGGGTAAGCGGGAGAGCATCACTGAGCTGGAGGTCACGGAACACAGGCCGAATGAACATGTCAGGATGGTCACGGACAGCCATGGTGCAGTCTGGGACACCGTGTTCTCCGTGGCGCCTCGGGATACGGGTACCCAGCTGACCCTAGCGATGGACGCGCGCGCCTATCGCTTGGTTCCGAGGATAATGAACACGCTTTTTAGAAACATGATCGCCAAGGCGGTCGCCAAAGATATGGAGTGCTTGAAATCCTACTGCGAAAGCCATGCCCAATAACAAAACCTCACCGAAAGGATCGGCGCTCTGGAGCTCGATTGCCACCAGCTACCCGGAGGTGTCCGAAATGCCTTCGTGCACCAAGATCGCTTACAAAGCAGGAGGGAAATCATTCCTGTTTCTCGGCACAGGAGATGGCGACTACGAGATCATGGTAAAGCTTGGCGACTCTCGAAAAGAAGCGGAAGCCATGGCGGCTGAGCATCCTGACAAGGTGCATGTGGGCCCGCACTGGATCACCGCGACCTTCAAGGAAAGGCAACGCCTCTCCAAAAAGCTCGTCGAACGATGGATCGGCGAGAGCTTCCGCCTGTGTGCGCCCAAGAAGCTGATTGCCCCCTAAAAAACAACTCGCAGAACACATCCCCTATCAGAATCCTCTATGAAGGCATTCTTCCTTGATCGTTCCTACAAAACGCTACTCTCGAAGGGTACTTTGCCCCCCACGGTGAGCGCCACACATTCATCGCGGGTCACAGAGAGAGAGACCACACCTCCCCGCGCAAGGAAGGCACGCGACAAATGGACGAATCTTGGATTCGAAATCGATCTAGCCCCGCTAATTCCTGGACATAACGGGCATCCCGACCACCGAATTGCGGTTCTAAATGGAAAAAGCGTCCGGTTTCGGTGCTCAGCCACCATTAACTCTATGAAATGGACGATTGGACCCAACTAGCAGACTACGCGATTCGAGGTGATGAAGAGGCCTTTGCCAGCTTGGTGCGACGACACTTTGGCCTGGTTTACGCAGTTGTCCGGCGCCAGATAGCGGATGCCGCAGGCGCGGAAGATGTCACACAATCCGTTTTCGTTCTGTTGGCTCAGAGGGCCGGGACCTTGAGGCGCCGTGGCGCCTTAACGTCTTGGCTTTACTCGGCCGCTTGCTTGAAAGCCAAGGAACACAATCGACGCGAAGCTGCCAGGAGGCGCCGGGAAAGGCGTGCAGGCGTTATGGAAGATCAAGCCACGAAACAACCGGAACTCGATTGGACGCGCATAGCGCCATTGATCGATGATGCCTTGCAGTCATTGGCAGCAACTGATCGCACGGTCATTTTATTGCGCTACTTCGAAGAGAAGCAGCTACGTGAAGTCGGCAATGCGTTAGGTCTCAGTGAGGAAGCCGCGCGCAAACGTGCATCCAGAGCGCTCGATCGCTTGCGTTGCTGGTTCGAGAGACGAGGGATTGTGTGCACCGAGGGCGCCCTTGGAATGGCTTTGCCGACGTTTGCCGCATTGGCGGCCCCAGAAAATCTGACAGACAGAACCATCCAAGCGGCCTTGTCGAGCGCTGCTTCCGCGGGCTCGCTCTCAAGTTCTACCTTTATCGCAGCGTTCGCTTCCGCGAAGTTTCCTCTGATTGTCGCCTTCTTGGCCAGCGCCGCCCTGCCCGTATCACTCGGTTATTGGCACAGGACGACCCAGAAGTCCGCTAGCGTTTCACGGCCTTCGCCGACACCGACTTCCGAATTCGCTTTTCCCTCCGCAGAAGAAAGCGGGCTCCTTGCCGAGTGGGAAGACTTGCGAGCTCGGTACGGGCCAAATAGAGGATCCATGGGACGCTTCTACGAAATTGTCAGTGATATCGAGGACGACTTCAAGCGGCGAGCGTTTCGCGCCACACTGATCGCCGAATGGGCAGCTTTCGATCCCGAAGGGGCGTTGGCCTACTTTGAAGGTAAAAAGGATATACGCCGAATAGAAACGGTGCTCTACCATTGGCTGGTAGCCGAACCGGCCGCCGCCATTGCAGTCATGAAACGGGATGCCTCCGACTTGGTGAGTCCCATAGGTGGCCTGCTAGATGAGATTGCTGAGATTGCTCCCGCAGAGCTGGTGCACTTGGTGCCGTATGTGAAAGCTACGAGTCCGTTGGACGACCGGGTGCAACGCGCCTTCGCTGCCGCCGCGCGACAGGATCTCCCGGGAATGCGGCGGGCGGCGGAAGCCATGAGAGGCGCGGGACGAAAAGAGGCTTTGGCCGGGATCGCGTCCGCTTGGGCAGAACGGGACGGGGCGGCGGCCCTCGCCTGGGCTGAGACACTCGAGCCGAGCGAAGACCGGAGCACCGCGTTGCAAGATCTCCTCGTCGGCTGGGCAAAACAAGACCCGCTGGCAGCGCTCGATCATCTCCATTTAGCGCCACCCGGCGGCGGATACGACGCCTATCATGGGACAGAGATTTCGGCGAGAGCGCTTCATGCCGCGGCGGGCGAGGACCTTGACACAGTGCTCGACTGGCTCGCCGACAATTACAAAGGTGTTGACCTCAACGGTTCTCACGGGCTAACTGATTCCCTCCACCGACGCCTCACGACCGATGTGCCTGCCACATTGGCTATGATTAGCGATCATCCCGCCCGAGACTTCCTCAAAGTCGCCCTCAATCGTGCCATTCTCAATGACGATACCGGTTATACGGATCAGATCTGGGAGTACCTGAAAGAGCATGATCGGGATCCCGAGTTCACGGTGGACGTTAGACGCCACCTTGTACGGGCGGCCACCGCGAAAAATCTGGATGAAGCATTGCGGTGGAGTAACGAACTCATCGCCGAAGGCAACTTGGAGGATTCAGAGAGAGAAACGATGGCCCGGCATCTGATGATGGACATCGGATCAGATTTTGATGGTGTCGAAAGCGTTCTCGATCAGGCCTCAGAAGAGTGGCGATCAGATTTTTTGGGCGTGGCGTTTGAAAATCTGTCAACACATGAGGGTAGCCTTGAGATTTGGCGTGAGAGGCTATCAGAAGTATCGCCGGAGGACAGACCACAAGCGGCGCAGTTTCTCGCGGAGAGACAGGCCACGGTCGATCCGGATGCCACGGTGACTTGGGCGGATACACTGGATGTGGGCCAGCGTTCACGCGCCTATCAAGGCATCGCCAAAGCGTGGGCGGAAGCAGATAGCTACGAGTGTTCGCAGTGGATCGCTGGCCTGGAAGATGGTCCGCATCGAGATCATGCCGCCCGTGCGCTTATTGGAACCGTCGTGGAAAGCGAGCCCGATAGCGCTTGGATTTGGTCGCTGACAATCCAGAGCGAGAAGATGCGCCTGCAGGCGATGAAGGACGCGTTGGGTGCGCTGCGACAGTCGGATGAAGACGCTGCTGTAGCTCTCGTTCAAGAAGCGGCTATTCCGGCGGCGGAGAAGGTCCAGCTTCAGGAGTGGCTCGATTCTCGAGCCCTGGCAACGGGTTCAATACTAGAGCATTGATGAAATCTCCGAGTTTTCACAAGCCATTGTCTCTCGCGGTCGTTGTCGTGATCGGGTCAGTTCTCGGAATATCGATCAAAAAAGGATGGATCGATTCGGCGAATTCCGGCGCGAGTCTTTCGGCGGAATGGGTTCGAAGTCCGGAGCAAGGCAGTTTCCCATATGACCGAAGTAAGCAGCTCGTTCGGATAAGCCCCCTCGCAAAATTGCAGAAGGGCCTGGCGGAGTTGCCGCGGACTCAGCAGCTTCTGTGGCTCGCAAGCCGGGCTGAAGTGGCCGGCCGGGCTGAAATGCCTCGGCTGCTTCGGATTGCCAAAGGCAAAAGCGATATGGAACGCGCCATCGCCACGCGCTGGGCCCAGTTGGATCCAGAGCATATGTTTGCCAACACGGTGTCGAACGACTTGGGAACGGACGATATCTACCGCGTGCTTTTTGAGTCTTGGGTCAAAACGGACCCGCATGCTGCCCTCGCTGCTGCGAAGAAGGAGCGGCAGAGGCCAGGTTCCGATCCCTGGCTCTACCCAGCATTGGACGAACTCATGCTGAGTGCCCCAAGCGTCGGTATCGAGGCGATGCGAGAACTCGATCTCGACCATTTCGCTCCCAACATGAGGAGCGTGTCCGCGTGGGCTTCGGTGGATCCGCGAGCGGCTGCAAGAAAGGTAGCGACGCTCACTTCCAAGAGCCAGGGCAAGGCCGCGATGAAAGAAGTGGGCAAGACCTGGGGTGCCACCGATCCAGAGGCTGCTCTAACCTACGCCGCTACACTGACAGGTGAACTTCAGTCAGCGCTTGCGCAAGCTTCCATTCGCGCCTGGACGAAGAACGATCCCGAAGCGGCAGCCGCATTTGCCGCCGCACAAACCGACTCCGAGTTTCGCGCTCAGTTAGGCAAAGGCCTTGCGCTTGGTCTGGCGAATACGGATCCAGCCACAGCGCTAGCCTGGGCCCGAGACAATCTCCGATCCGCAGCTCGCGCTGACGCCATTGGCGAGGTCATCAAATCACTTGCCGGTGAGAATGTGGACAAAGCCAAAGCACTGATCTCCGAGATGGAACCAGGCGGCACGATGAACCAGGCTGTTTCTGAACTTATCTCCGAATGGTCATGGGATCGCTCCGTTCCCAAACAAGATATCTTGGCGTGGATCGAACGTCTACCGGATGCCGAAACTCGCGATCGGGCAGTCATGTCGATGCACTCACGTCTCACGAAGGAGAGAGATGGCCTGATCGATTTCGTCACTGGTGAATTCGGTCACCTCGCAACGGAGAACATGATTCGAAGCGCCGCCGAGCAAAAGACCCGCCGAGATCCTCAGTCGGCAGTCGCATGGGCAAAATCGCTTCCTGCTGACCGATCGGAATTGGCCCTCCGGAAAGTCCTCTCCACACAGCGGGCGATCACCCTGGGACAACAGTGACGCCGGATGTGAAAGCGTGGAGATTCTTATGAGTGATGGTGTTATCGATAGCTCCAACTCAACTCCACAGATCGCGATCGAGCGTCGGATACTGTTATGATAACGCCGCATGCGAGTCATTCTTTGCCACCCTAAAGACGGAATCGTTTCCACATCATTGTAAATTCGATTCAAAACTCCAGTGGAATTTGCAAGTAAAATCTCTCCTAACACAACATCCTCACGTGCCCCAAACCATAGGCATTTCGTTTGAATTCGTTGCAGTTGGGCGCTGGAGTCGATCTCAAGCTGCTGCGACTCATTGGTTTTCAGATATCCAAGCAGCCGCATCCCGTGAGGCAAAGTTGCTCCACGCAGCTAGCACAGACTTAAGTGCAATGCCAGAGCGATCCTGAGGAAGTGCCTGTGCCCAGGCAACTGCTGAGGTGGGATCTTGGCGAGCTCGTTGCATCGCGGCGCGTTGCACCATCGCTTCGGTCGCCAAATGACCGTGCGAACCACCAACGAAGTCAATCAGCCAATCCCTGGAATCGTTCGACGCTCCCCATTCAAGTCCCCTTACGGCTTTCTCGCGAGCCTCGACGTCAGAAAGGCTCTCAACCCAATCCAACATGGTTTTGTTTTCAGCTCCGTGCTGCCGAATCCAAACATCCATTAGTTGCCACACCGCTTGGTTCATTGCTCCTCCGGGGTCCATTCCTGACACAAGTTCGGAGGCGGCCCCGATATCGCTTTTCGCCATGGTCTTGATGACGTTGCCGATTGCCCGGACGCGTGAAGACGATTGCAGATTCTCGTCAGCCCAGATGAGAGCTGCCTGATGATCTGTTTTTGCTAGTCCGGCAGCAAGCCCCTGGCCGAGCAGCGCGCGCAAAGTAGGATCGGTCTCGGCAGCGGCGTAACTTGCGGCAGCCTCAGGATCGCTTTTTGCCCAGGTTATCATAACGCTTTCCATTAGGGATGCGCCGTACAAGGAGTCTCTAAAACTGGATCGCCTGCTGGCAGCATACTGAAGGGCGGCCTCAGGATCAGTGGTTCCCCAGGCTTTGCCTACTTCGGTTATCGCTGTCGCCCCAGCCGGGGTGTCTGTCATGTTGTTGAAGATGCTCTCAGCAGCAGCACGCGGATCTTCGCTCGCCCAATTACTCACATTACGCATGCCGGAAACGTAGCCCCTTACTCCAAGGCGACCACTAGCTTCGATGCCCACTTCTGGCGCGTTGCTCATAACATCATCCCAGATCGCCCAAAGATACTTATGCAATGTTTTGTCGTCTTTCGATGCCACCGCTGCCTCCACCAGCGCCCTTGGATCTGACTTCGCCCATTCCTCAGAAAGGACTCTCCAAATTTGGTAGCTTGCCCTGCCTTCCGAAAGCAAGGTGTCGAACATGTGTGAGGGATTCAACGTGGCCCAACGAGAGGCGATTGCTCTTTCGAGGTCCGTGTGCTTCTCGTTTTGCGCCATTCGCAGCAGGCGTGGGAACTCATCTAAGGAGGCATTCTCAGCTCTACCCGCCAATATCAAATATCGCTCAGCTCGGGAGGAACCCTCTTCATTCGGCCACCGAGAAGAGCCCGATGATCGGCGATCCGATATTAGGAATTGCCCGGCTCCTGCCTCCGATGCTGGACCCTGATCCAAACGGTGAGCATTGCTTGAGTTTGAGCGTATGGACGCGAACCAGGAATGGCGTAGCATTGTCCCGATAATGACGCCAGCGAAGGCTGCAACCATAAAGACTAGGACCGGATGACCGACGAGTTTCGCAGTTCTCATGGATTCTGTTGGCGACTGATGTCTTCTTGTGATGCTAACCACACACGCAACCGCCCTTTTTCTTCTTCTCCCAAGCTTGAGAGCTCGAGAATGTCGAAGGCTACATCGGAGAACTCTCTCAATACAGTTTGCAGAGTGCTCTCTCGAATCCCAGATTCCTCAATCGTCTGAGCCCACGCCCAGGCGCTGTCCGGCTCGGTATCAGCGACAGATTGCGCAAGGGCTTGTACAGCATGATCCCGTTCGGCTCCCCTCGGAAGAGTGGCAATCCACTTTGACGCTTCGTAGCTATCAGCCTCAGCCCAAGTCTGAGCAATACCTTTGTAAGCATTGGAACGATCTCTACCTGTCATGGAATTTGCCCAAGCTTCAGCTGCCGCAGGATCAGATCTTGCGTAGTGGCTGGCTGCTGTCGCTACCGTATACCCTCTGTCCTTGGGAGGGAGTTGCTCCAGCCAATTCAACCAGGATTCCTGGCCAATGGAATCGATGGGAGTGTTGCTCAACGAATGCCTCAAAGCCGCATCGTAGACCTCGTCCGGCGCGTGTCTCAATAGGCTCTCGACTCTTTGGAATTGACCAATGTCTTGATTGAACTGGTGGCTCAGAAATGGAAAATTGACAGCATCCATGTCATTCTGCAATACGAGTTGCTCGGCCAATGCGAGCGCTCTGTCAGGGTTGAGGTAAGCGATGTTCCCCAATACACTCTTTTTCAATTCGGTCGTGAGTGGCGATTGCTCCTGTTGATTCAGCCATTCCCAAACCCCATCATTGTATGCTCTGCCTTCGTTCCGCAAAATCGACTCAAGGGAGTGCTTCAAGAAGTTCTGCGCCTTGTGATTCGTAATCATTGCGAGCGTCCCCGGCAGATCGGCGTAGAGCCGCTCGCCCAGTGGCTCTGACAGTCCATAGACGGAATGATCGATAGTGATCTGATGAGAATGATTCACCATCCAATCCAATGTCGCTTCAAAGTCTGTTTTAGCAGCGGACCGGATGACCATTTCGGCGGTCCTCACACTATTTGTCAGCAGGAGCGCCGGATGCTCGGCAGTCGATTTATCAGTACCTCCCGGCGGAGCCAGATACAATCGATCAAGAGCAGCGGTAGGATCAGACTTAGCCCATCCAACTAACAACCCGCGTAGAGCGTGGCTGCAATCATCACTCGGCTCCAACGCCTGAGCCCAAGCTAGGGCAGCATCGCCATCAGTCTCAGCCCAACTCTCAGCCACGCCCGCCAAGGCTTCCTGACGGGCCTTTCCGTTCATGTCTTCCGCGATTTTCCGTATTTCTGATAGATTACGGCGGGCGGCGGTGGCGAATACTTCCTGAATCCGGCCGTCATTCGGATTGTTGGACTTTACGAAAGGTGCCAGACGAGCCAGTTCGTAAGGCTTGATCGTAGCAACCGCGCCGAGGAGACTACCAATGGAATGTCCCCATACCTCGCCGTTCTTCTCCATTGCTGCGATGGCTGCTGTTGGGTCGGCCTCCAACCAAATGCTCAAGAAGTTTTTGATCAGGGCGCGCTTGTTCTGGCTTTGGAAATAAGTTAAGGCGCCTTCTGGATCCAGTGATGCCCACTCCGCCACCAACGCTGATCGAAACACACGACGGCGGAAACTGTCGTCTATCTGCTGAATCGCCTCGTAGAAAGCCGGCATGGAGCCCGAGTCTGGTCCGTAGAGCGCCCGCATTTCATTGAATTCTGCCATGAGGCCACTCACTTCCAGCTCCACAAATTTATGGTTGGGAGGTCGGTGGGGAGAGAATGACGTCGGGGGTGGCGACGTTGGAGTGTTGAGGTATGCTAGCGACAAGGGCAACGCCCCGCCGATGAGGAGTCCAGTGACCAAGGGAAGTTTCATCGCGGTTATCGTAGTGAGAATTGTGGTAGAGGGTCCCCCCATAGAGGAGATGGCTCCCTGTGCCATGACTGATTGCACAGCAGAATGTGTCAGAGTTTCGGGAACTGCCTTAGCGGCGTAGGCGCCTATGGAAACACTCATGGCACCGGTTGTGCAGGTAATCCCTCGTTTGTTGAACCAGCTACGGAGGCGCTCCATAGCTTTTCCGATGCGCTTTCGAGCCGCATTCTCGCTGATCCCCAAGGTTTCGCTGACTTCACGAATCGGGCGCTCTTCAAAATAGCGCATCAATATTGCGGCCCGGTCAGTTTCACGAAGCGAACGCATGGCTTCGTCCAGGGAGGGCGCCACATCTGACCAGATGGCCGCAGAATCAATGTTGGAATTCTCATCTTCCATAGTCTTCGCGTGGTTCCGCTCACGGCGCTTCCGGGCTACTTCACTTCGATACAGGTCGATCGCTTTGTGACAGGCGGTGCTGTACAACCAGCTTGCAAGCGATCCCCGGGGTTTAATCGTGTGCGCTCGTCGCGCTAACGTGAGAAACACCTCTTGCGATACTTCCTCTGCCGCGGCGGGGTCGCCCAATTGCCGAAGCGCAGCGCCATAGACCACTCCAATGTGCCTGGACACAAGCGTCGTAAAGGCGGCCTCGTCACCATTCTCTGCGTAGGCAGCAAGCTGCTTCCAATCGTCCATCTATACATAATAATCGGAACCGGGGGCGGATCTGAGCCTCTAAACCGGTTTTTTGCGGTACTGGGATAGGCGCGGTCGGCAACGGAGGGCCGAGGCTACACTTTCACCTTGGTGAATACCGGTCGGTTCGGCTGACACCGAGTTTTACTTCTCAACACCTCGCTGTTTCTCTATATTGATGCGAGTAGTGCGGCGAAGGTGAGGATCCTCCAATGTTTTGGCCCAAAGGAGGGCAGCATCAGGTTCTTCGGCGGCCAGCGTTAGTGCGAAGCGAGCCACAGCGCGATCGCGCGTAGGTGATGGTTCTAGCGATTTCAGCCAGAGAGCGGCACCGTTGAAGTCTTGGTTCGTCCATTTTGTCATGAGTCGATCGAGATTGGTATGGAGGTTCTCAGGAGATGACCTGTCAATCATCCAATTCGCACGGTCTGCAGTTTGACTATCGATGTGCCGGGCGGCTGTTTCGATTAGGAATCTATCGAGTAAATCGGGCGGCAAGGCTAACTGTTCTACTAGCTGGCGCACATTTTCCACTGCATCATTCACTCTGAGGCCTTTTGCCAACGCGGTCAGAGCCGAACGGCGCAACTCATCGTCTTCATGGGCTATGGAAGACCGAGCGAACTTCAGCCAGATCTCGCCATTCTCTATCGCTTGCGCAGCACCGCGTAGTAGCTGCGACCGATGCTCAACCTCAGAGTGGGCAACCAGGTCAAGCACAGCTTTAGGTGACTGATTGGCAAGTCCCCGACCAATGGCATACGCCAGTGTTTGACTGGAATCGGTCTCCTTAGGTGATGGTTGTTCGGCTAATGAGGCAGCTGCCCAGGCAATCGCGGCCACAGGCTCGCGAACATACCAGCTTCGCAGAATACCTTCGACAGATCGCTTCTGCCCATAGTTCTTTGACTCGAGTTGCCTCACCTCTAGCAACTGTCCCAGCGCAAAGGATGGATCTTTCTCCGCGAGAGTGACGAGAACGATCTCCCTCATTTCGGCTTGGTGATCTTTGAGAAGGCCGCTTTCTGGCAATTGCTCCAGTAAGGCATGAAGCGTCATGGCAGGCGCATCTGCTAGCTGAGTGAGAAGGGCGAGTGCCTTGGGGCGATTGGTGGCGTCTTTGAGATCGGTGGATTCCAAAAACGTGACGATGGCCCGTGCGTCTGTGTGAGATTTTCCGGTCAAATCTACCGGAGGGGCTGCGTCATTTTGGTGTTGTTCCTGTTTGGTTAGATGCGAATCCACTTGTGTTGCGCGAAGGAGTTCTGCATTCTCGGCGCGAAGTGCCTTGGAGTAAGAGCGTAGATCGATGAGTTGCCGTGATTGGAACCATCCTGCGCCGAAGCACAACAACGCGACTACTCCGGAAATGATGATCGGAAGTTTCCATTTCATGGCCGTACTCGTGTAAGATGGATTAACGTGGCCACTAACATCACTTCTCTAACGCGAACTCAATTTCGTCAGGAGATATGTTGAATTCTTCGAGCTTTGCCGCTAGCCGATCGACTGGCATGCGTGCACGCCAAACATTTAGCACGCTTGAGAGAGATTCCCTTCGAGCCAAGGCATCGTTCATTCCGGAAATCAGGTGGAGCGTGGCGGACAAATCACTATAAACAAGGGGTGAAAGTCTGAATTTCGACTGATTTAGGCCGCCTTGTTCCAACATTGTTTCCGATACTCACTCCACGTTTCTTCCCATTGTCCAGACTTGCAGATC
>JANQJH010000001.1 GCA_028281705.1 Verrucomicrobiales bacterium | reverse complement strand
CGAATTTGATCGGCGACCTCGAAACACGCAAAACCAACTCCATTCCGCTAGCTACGCCACCTTTCGTCGTTCCTTGCTACTACCTTGCGGAATCGCTGAGAGGCATGTTCCTAGGTAGACAGGTTTGCAGAGAAATGCTATTCCCTTTCGCATGGCTCAGCTTGAGGATATCCAGGAGGCCAATCGACTGTCGTGGAATCATGCGACGGCGAGACACAATGTGCAGAAGGGGGACCTGACGGAGTTTTTTCGAAGCGGGGGATCGACGCTCTTTCCTGAAGAAAAATCCTTGTTAGGCGAGATTCGGGGAAAGAATCTGGTCCATTTGCAGTGTAACAGCGGACAGGACAGCTTGAGCATTGCCAGGGAGCTGGGAGCCCGCGTGCTCGGTGTGGATTTCAGTGAAGCGGCGGTGGAAGCGGCCGAGCGTCTTGCCGAAGAGAGCGGGATCGAGGCGCGATTTCTGCGCTCCGAAGTCTACCATTGGCTGGAGCAGGCGGAGAGTGAGGATGAAGGCCCGATCGATGTCGTTTTCTCGTCTTACGGGGCCATCCCTTGGCTTTCTGACCTCGAACGCTGGGGCCGGGGATTGTACCGGCGGCTGAGACCGGGTGGTCGCTTTGTCCTCATCGAGTTCCACCCTCTGGTGTTCGTCTTTGACGACGAGGGCAAATGGAAACCGCTCTATGACTACATGGGCGGTGCCATGATCGAGGAACTGGATGGCGTGAGCGATTACGTGGGAGAATCCGGAAGCAGCTTGATGCCCGATCCGAAGGGTGGTGGTGGGGAATTGGCGCCCTATGAGAATCCGCATCCGGCCTATTCGTATGCCTGGGGTTTGGGGGAGACGATTTCAGCGCTCATCGGCGCGGGCTTTCACCTGACACAGGTAGAAGAATATCCCTATAGCAACGGCTGGCGACCTTTTCCCCAGATGGTGGAAAAACCGGGACGGCGGATTTACCTCCCTGAGGGTGTTCCCAAGATGCCCTTGATGTTCTCGCTCGTTTGTCAGAAGCCGGCGGCATAGCAAGCGACTTGGAGACGCCTTCCATGATGCGTTCCCGGCTGGTTCTGCTCTTGGCGCCGTTCTTGCTGGCGACGCTGACGCAGTGTTCAACATTTCGTTATGACCCGTCGGCCTTGCACCGGGCTTATGGGCACCTCAGCGCCTGCTCCTTGAACGATGAGGGGCTCTCGATCGCGGCGCGGGAGGCCTTGGTCCGCGCGGGCATCTCCTCGTGGGACGTGAAGATGTGGCCCCTACGCTCCCTGCGAACTGCGGAAGCCCACGCCCGGCGCCACCCGCGGGATCTGGCTTTTCAGCAGGCCTTGATGGAACAGAACATCGCCGTTGCCAAGAGGCTCGCACCGGACAATCCGGAGGGCGCGCTGGTCCTTTATCTGCGGGCGGCGGATCTCGCCAGCCGCTACCTCAAGACGTATGCGCCCGAGGACTGGCCCTTTCTCTTCCAGCTCAACCAATACGCCACAGCTCGCGTAGTGGAATTGCTCGCTCCCGAGGAGGGAACGGTCAGGAGCCGGTCCGTGTCTTTTGAGGGGACCACCTACGAGGTTGAGATTCCCGCGATGGAAACCGGTCCTCGAGTGGACCCCTTCCGATTTGGGGCGTTGCGAGCGGCTGATTGCGTGCAGATCCATGGATTGTCCAATCGGGTGACTCAGGTGGGGCTCGGAGCGGCGTTCGTCGGTGAAGTGACTTCGATCGTGGACGGCGAGACGGGGACTTACCGTTCGGGCGGCGATGCCTTTCTTCCGCTGGGCGGGCTCTTTCAGCCACTGTCAGTCGTCTTGGAATTTGAAGGGAAACGGGTTGAGCTCACCTGCTATGATGTTCAGGAGAGCAGCTCGATCGTCGAGGGGCGGCGCGAACACGCCCTGGCAGCGGATTTCACCGCGGCCTGGGCGCAGCAGCTGGAGGTCGATCCCTATCGCAATGGCGTCGTTGGCATGCTGCGTCCCGGGATCACGGGAGATTACATGGGACTCACCATGATGGAGCCGTTCCGCAAGGAGGCGATCCCGGTCATTTTCATTCATGGATTGGCGTCCCGCGGCGCCACCTGGGATGAGATGATCAATGGTTTGTTAGAGGATCGGCGGATCCGGGAGCGCTATCAGTTCTGGCTCTATCAGTATCCCTCAGGCTACCACTTTCTCATTCCCGCGGCCGACTTGCGCCGCGAACTCCGCTCGGTGCGGCGGCGTTTCGATCCCGCGGACCGCTGGGAGAATCTCGATCGGATGGTCCTCGTGGGGCACAGCATGGGCGGGCTCATCTCCAGTGCCCTGATTCGGCGGGCGGACGAGAGTTCGGTGGCCGAGTTTTTCAAACGACCAATCCGTCAGATGGCGACCGATGAGGAAACGCTTCAGCAATTGCGCGATCTCTTCTTTCTCGAATCGGATGACTCCATTCGCCGGGTGGTTTTTCTCGCGACGCCGCACCGGGGCAGCACGCTGGCCGATGGCTGGGCCGGGCGATTATTGGCGAGACTCATCAAGATGCCGCGCGAACTCGTCTCCTTCAATCTGAAGGGCATTGTACAAGAACTCACGGACTCCGGTCTCTCCGTCCTCGATGTGGGCCGCAATAGCGTGACGCGTCTGCAGTACTACAACCCGACACTCAAGCGATTGCTGAATCTACCGAAGGATCGACGGGTCACTGTCCACACCATTGTCGGAGATCGCGGCCTGGGTAATGCGCCGCATAGTTCCGATGGTGTCGTGAGTTACGCCAGCTCGCATCTGCCCGATGCCGAGTCGGAAAAGATCGTCTCGTCCTGGCATGGGGTTCAAGATCATCCTCAGACGATCGACGAAGTCCGGCGGATCCTGCTCGAGCACCTGGAGGAATAATCTTCGTTGGAGGAGCAGGAACTGAAGTTCTTGCCACATTCTTATTGCGGTATTCACGAGTGTGTTTGCCAGGAAAGTGGGAGGGACTTTAGTCCCTTTAACAACCTCACCGAGTTCCTGCAATCGAGGCCACGGCCGCGACGAACTCGTCCACCCGGCGGCGATCCAGCATCTCTTCCCAGTGACCGTTCCTTTTCAGAGAGGAACCGACGATGAAGCCATCCGCTAGAGCATAGTGGTGCGCGTTCTCCGCCGTGATGCCGGACCCGATGTAGACCGGGAGATCTGATCCGGCTTCTTTCACGGCCAGGAGATCCTCTGGGGGCGCCGCTTCACCGGTATGGTTTCCGGTGATGACGAGAGCGTCGCTCAGATTGTAGGCGGCCGCTCTTGCGGTTTCTGATAGAGAAACATCGGCGGTCATGGCATGAGAGCTATGCTTCTTCTTGATGTCCGTCCAGAGTTCGATGCCCTCCGCTCCGAGGCGGGTGCGCTCTCTGAGGAGGGCAGCGGCGCAGCCGTCGATCCAGCCCTCGTCGGCCACGTGACCGAAGACGAAGCCTTCCACGCGAACGAACTGAAGCTCAGCGGCCAGGGCCACGGCGAGAGCTTCCTCGTTGGCGGCGGCGAGGATCTGGATGCCGCAGGGAAGATCGGTGCCCTGTCGAACTTCTCGTGCCACGCGAGTCATGGCGGCCACGATCTCAGGGCCGACACGCCCTTTGAGGTAGGGGCGATCGTGCATGTTTTCGATCAGGATCCCGTCGACGCCCGCATCGTCGTAGATCGCAGCTTCGGCGGCGGCCTGGTGGATCAGTTCGGGGATGGAGAGTCGAGACCGCGCCGTGCCGGGCAGGGCGCCCACGTGGATCATGCCAATGAGCCGGGGGCGAGGGAGGAGGGGCCAAGTCCCGCTGTTCGCCTCACTGGCCATGGTTCGGCAAGCCGTTTATTGAAAAGGGTTCTGTTGGCGGGCGTTGAGTTCGGCCCATTCCCGGTCCATTTCCGTCGCCTGGTCCTCGGAGAGCTTCTCCAGCGGTCCATCGAGTCGAACCACAATCCTGCCATAACCCTCGTTGTCCTTGGTGAAATACTTCGCCCGGTAGTTCTCGTCTTCTCCGAGCAATTCCCAGGGCATGCGCACGGTGACTTCGCCGTCGAATCCCAGATTGGGATCCTCCAGTTCGGGTTCCTCCGTCTCGTCTCTCTTCTTGATGTCCTCGAGGACAAGCGCCTGGTCCAGCTCGGAAGTATCCATGGTGTAGGTGAAATGCCCCGAGATGTTAGCGAAGTCTAACTCTTCGCCCGAATCCGTCTTATAGCTCGATCCGGCGACGGCGGCTCCTCCGCCCTTGATCGCGATATCCGTGACGCTGAGGACGCCCTGACGAGACTTGAACTTCATCGTGCTGCCGATGCGAATGGGCATGTGGCGCATTTCTGTGCGCGGCGTCACCACTGCCAGGGTTTGGAGGATGGGCACTCCCCTGAGGCGACCGGTTTCCACCGCTCGGAGTTCCCCTTCGAAGATGATTCCGTCAGACCGGTTGGGGGAGCCCGATAGGGTCATTTTGACGTCGACCAGCCCGCTGACCGAACTGTGGAATTCCCAGGACAAGAGGTCTGTCAGTTCAACCGATTTCATATTCAGTTGAATATTGAAATCCGGGGTTTCTGATAGAGTGACGATGCCTTCCAGCCGGACCTTGCCGATCTCGCCCAACTGAAGGTTTTCGCAGTTCAGGTTGATCTGCCCATCTTGGATACCGACCTTAAGCGGCGAGCCCGGGCGGATCTTGAGGTTCTTCAACCAGTTCTGGTTGATCACCCCTTTTGTGAGTGAAAGAGCCCAGTCGCCCAGTTGACGTTTGGCGGAACCGGAGACGCCCGTGAGGTCGCCTTCGGATGTCCAGTGGGGGCCCCAGAAAAAAGATGCGTTATGCAGTGCGATTTCACCGAAACGCGTGCGGTGAAAGTCGGGCGTGGCGGTAAGCCAGCTGCCGGATTGGACCTTGGCCCGGCGGTTGGATGCGCCGGTTTCTCCGGATACGGGGTTGGTTCCCGCTTTGAGATGGACCACGGCATTTCCCAGCTCGACGGCGCGGAGATCCCAGTTGTCCCGCATCAGGAGTTCGCGCCAGCGGGCCTGCGCCGCGATGCGAGGGAGTTCGATCTTGCGAAAGAAGGCATGGGGACCACCGGTGGCCTCGTAATGGGTGACGGCTTGGTTGGATTTCCAATAAACCTTCTCCAAGGTGCTGTCCTCTCCATCGAGAAAGGTGTCCAGCGCCGCCTGGACGCCTTCGGAGAAACCCTCGCCGTTGAAATAGATCTTGTTCCTCACGAAGAGAATGGCCGAGACCAAGACTCCGAAAATGACGAGGCGAACAAGGTACCCCATCAGGCGGAAAAGCATGGGGCTATCGTAATCCGGGTGAAACGCACGGTGACGGACCCTGCGGAGAAACTTCTTTTCGTCGGCGTGGGCCCGCATCACCTGGGAGTAGGATCGGTCGTCTCTGGGCATGCCGGGAAATTATGAAAGGTTTACTCCTTGGCAATACGGAATGTGAAGGATTGCCGAGGTCTGGCGAAAGGCCCCAGCCTGCCGGCATCGGCTCTTCAGTGTCAAGGAAGAGCGCTTCGCCTTGTCGTCGGGGCCATTCTGTGGCTCAGTCGCAGGATGTCCGATTCATTTCCCCCCCGAATCCTCTGTTCACCAGCGCTCGCGCTCGGCATGTTCTTCTGCATGGGGACTGCTCTGCATGCTGCTGAATCCGAAGGGAAGCGACGGAAGCCTCTGCCCTCGGCGGAGGAGATCGCCAAGCTCCCCAAGGACGGAGGCCCGAAGTACAATCGCCTGGTTTTCGAGAAGAGCCCCTATCTGCTTCAGCACGCGGCCAATCCGGTGGACTGGTGGCCATGGGGCGACGAGGCCTTTCAGGCAGCCAAGGATCAGGACAAACCGGTGTTTCTCTCCGTGGGCTATGCCACCTGCCACTGGTGCCATGTGATGGAGCATGAATCCTTCGAGGACAAGGAGGTGGCGAAACTTCTCAATGAGCGATTCATCTGCATCAAGGTGGACCGGGAG
>JANQJH010000673.1 GCA_028281705.1 Verrucomicrobiales bacterium | reverse complement strand
TCTGCGGCGGGTTCAACCCTGGCAACAGTCAGACTGCTGCTGTTCCCGTGGAGTTCGCAGTGCTTCTTAGTTAGCACCCCAACCCTGCGGCTCTCATCCAGGAAATAACGAAGGGACTGAAGTCCCTGCCACTTTCTTGGAATGTGGGAGGGACTTCAGTCCCTCGGTTATTTGGAAGCGCCTCAATCTTGCAGATGCCGTCCGGCAAATAAGGACACAGACGGGGCAAGGGCGCAGATGGGGCGGACAGGAGTGTCCGCATCACTTCGCTATTCTGCACGTCATCACTCTTTTCTATTTCGGCATTGCCGCATCGCTCTTGGTGTCGTCCCGAAGGGACGAGAGATGGTAGCCGGCAGTGGAGCGAAGCGGAACTGCCGGAACAGCGTAGCCATGCATGATACTGCCCTGGCAGGGCGGGAGAAATATCTGCCTTGAGGAACACCAGTCGCCTCACGACACCTTGCCGCCCAATCGTCACGACAAGAATGGCCCATCCAGTGATCACCCTTCCTCGAATAGTAGATCTCTGGCACCCTTTCAGGGTGCTGTAGTGTCCGACCAGATATCCGGTGGTTCCGCGTTGCTGCACCACCATCTAACAGTTTTCGCCCCTTCGGGACTGGAAGGCGGACAGCACACTCATTCCAGTGCGATCACAAGCAAACCTCACATCTTTCGAAATCGACTAGAAATTGATGATGGCACTGAGTGTAGCCCAGCAGTTGAGGTTCAGGATTCTCGACCCGACCTTTCGTGAATTCCGGGCCTTTCGTTGACACCCCACCCTTGCGGAGGGGAGTGTTCGCATCACGAATAGATCTCCGCCCCGGCTTCGTTGAACTCCTCCGCCTTTTCGCGCATGCCTTCCTCAATGGCTTCCTCGGAGGTCATGCCGTGCTCTTCGGCGTACTGACGTACCTCATCGGTGATCTTCATGCTGCAAAAAGTCGGGCCGCACATGGAACAGAAATGGGCCGTCTTGGCGCCGTCTTGAGGCAGGGTCTCGTCGTGAAATCCCTGCGCTTTCTCCGGATCGAGCGAGAGGTTGAACTGGTCTTCCCAGCGGAATTCGAAACGCGCCTTGCTCACCGCGTTGTCGCGCTCCTGAGCCGCCGGATGCCCCTTCCCCAGATCGGCCGCATGGGCGGCAATCTTGTAGGTCACCACACCTTCACGGACATCGTCGCGATTGGGCAAGCCGAGGTGCTCCTTGGGCGTGACGTAGCAGAGCATGGCACAACCATACCAGCCGATCATGGCGGCGCCGATCCCGCTCGTGATGTGATCGTAGCCAGGCGCAATGTCAGTCGTCAACGGTCCCAGGGTGTAGAAGGGCGCCTCGTGACACCATTCTAACTGCTTGTCCATGTTCTCCTTGATCATGTGCATCGGTACGTGACCAGGCCCCTCGTTCATCACCTGGACGCCCCGATCCCAGGCGCGCTTGGTCAGTTCACCCTGCGTCCTGAGTTCGGCAAACTGCGGATCGTCATTGGCATCGGCGATCGATCCCGGTCGCAGGCCGTCACCGATGGAAAAGGAGACATCGTAAGTGGCCATGATGTCGCAGATCTCATCCCAATTGGTGTAGAGGAAACTCTCTTTGTGGTGCGAGAGACACCACTTGGCCATGATGGAGCCGCCGCGTGAAACAATGCCAGTCATCCGCGTCGCCGTGCGCGGGATGTAACGCAGGAGCACGCCGGCGTGAATGGTGAAGTAATCCACGCCCTGCTCGGCCTGTTCGATGAGGGTATCGCGGAAGAGTTCCCAGGTCAGATCCTCCACACGGCCGTTGATCTTCTCCAGCGTCTGGTAGATGGGCACGGTGCCGATGGGCACCGGACTGTTGCGGATGATCCACTCGCGGGTGGCATGAATGTTCTTTCCCGTGGAAAGATCCATCACCGTATCGGCGCCCCACTTGGTCGCCCAACGCATTTTTTCCACCTCTTCATCAATGGTGGAGGCCACGGCGGAGTTCCCGATATTGGCGTTGATCTTCACGAGAAAATTGCGCCCGATGATCATGGGCTCGCTCTCGGGATGATTGATGTTAGCCGGAATGATCGCCCGGCCGGCAGCCACTTCGTCGCGGACAAACTCCGGGGTGATGAACTCGGGAACAGAGGCGCCAAAGGACTGCCCGGGGTGTTGGTGATTGAGCACATTGCGAGGGCCGTCGACCGAATCCGCCGCGGCGCGGAAGGCCTTTTCCCGGCCGAGGTTTTCCCGAATGGCGATGAATTCCATCTCGGGCGTCACGATTCCCTGCCGGGCATACCAGAGCTGCGAGACCGGATGATCCACCGCCCGCAAAGGCTTGCGCACCAGACCCGGGTACTCCTTGAGCTGGTTCTCCGCGTTCTTGTTCTGATTGTAACGCTCCGCATGCTCCTCGCTGAGATAGCCATTGTCCAGGGGCTGCACCTCTCGCCCTTCGTACTCCTCGACATCGCCGCGATCAAGAATCCAGCGGCGGCGCAAGGCCGGCAAACCCTCCTCCACCGCACCCTGAAAACTCGCATCTCCCCAGGGACCGCTGGTGTCGTAGACGCGGACGGGTGCGTTGGCCTCGACCCGGCCATTGGGATGGTGCGTGTCGCTCAGCTCAACTTCACGCAGAGGCACAGCCAAATCGGGGTGCACCTTACCCTTCACATAGACGCGCTGGCTCTTGGGAAACAGGGTCTGTTCGCGGCGGATGATATTCTCGTCGTCTTTGGGAGCAATCATGATCGTTGGCTGGTTCGGCTAGGTCTGGTCTGGGCTAGGTGTCACGCGCGTTTCTTTCCTTCTTCTCTCACGCAAGACAGACGAGCCGGCCGAAGCGGTGCTCCCAAGGACTCCCTGCGGCGGTACGAACCGCATCAGGTTCAAAGGGTTTTCTCGCTGTGAGCAAGAATCTCAGCCGGATCACCCGGCTCCCCTGTCTCGTATGTAGGTGTTCGAGCCAGCCTAGAGAGGCTGCCGTCTTCTGTCAACGGGCATCGCCTCCGATCAGCGATTCCGCAAGGTAGTAGCAAGGAACGACGAAAGGTGGCGTAGCTAGCGGAATGGAGTTGGTTTTGCGTGTTTCGAGGTCGCCGATCAAATTCG
>JANQJH010000662.1 GCA_028281705.1 Verrucomicrobiales bacterium | reverse complement strand
TGTTGGTGATGCGCTTCCAGAGGGTCCTGGCCGTGGGATCACCTTTTTCGATGACCGCGGCGGCGCCCTCGGCCGTGTCGAGCCGCAGATCGGCCTTGCGCTCGTTCTCGTCGAACCCGTGGCAGGCGTAGCAGTTGTTGGAGAGAATGGGGCGAATATCGCGATTGAAAGAAATGGGATCAGCCCAGGCGGCAAGGTTTGCCGCACCGAGAAAAGCGAGTCCCGTGATCGCTCGTGCAAGGAACACCATGGTGGAACTATGCCGTTTCTGGCTTCCGAGTCACGGTGGAAATGAAGTTGGGGCTTGTCGGAGAGGGGTTGGAGGGTCGGAGGGGTGGAGAGGTCGGACTGGTCGGAGGAGTTTAAGTTGAAGTTTAAGTGTAAGTTTAAGTTTTTTTGGGGTTTGGTGGAGAGGTATGAAACTTTTTGATCTTACGGGGAAGGTGGCGCTCATCACGGGGGGCGGGCGCGGCTTGGGACGAGCCATGGCGCGGGGGTTTGCCGAGGCGGGGGCGGAGGTCTTCATTTGTGCGCGGACGGAGAGTGAGCTGGCCTCGGCGGCGAAGGAGATTGGCGAGGCCACGGGGCGCCGGGTGGCCTACGCCACGGTGGACATGGAGGATCGTGCGGCGGTGAAGGCGTTGGCGGAACGGGCCTTGACGGAGATGGGACGGGTGGATGTGCTGATCAACAACGCGGGGATCAATCGTCCGCAGCCGGTCGATGAGCTGGTGGACGAGGACTGGGACACGCAGTTGGAAGTCAATCTCAGCAGCGTCATGGCACTGACGCGTGCGGTGGTGCCGCAGATGAAAGAGCGTCAGTGGGGGAGGGTCATCCACATTTCCTCGGTCTTGGGCGTGGGCTCGAAAGAGGCCCGCAATGCCTATTCGGCGACGAAGGCGGCCCTGATTGGCTTTTCCAAGGCGAGCGCGCTCGATCTGGGCAGTTTCGGGATCACGGTGAACTGCATCGCGCCGGGGCCGTTTCTCACGGACCTGCCGATGAGCATTCTCAACGACGAGCAGAAACAACGGTTTGCCGACGTCACCGCGATGGGACGATGGGGGGATCCCAAGGAAATCGTGGGCCCGGCACTCTTTCTGGGGAGTGATGCCGGGAGCTATGTCACGGGTGAAACGCTTCTCGTCGATGGCGGCGCCTATGC
This sequence comes from Verrucomicrobiales bacterium, assembly GCA_028281705.1. Taxonomy (GTDB): domain Bacteria; phylum Verrucomicrobiota; class Verrucomicrobiia; order Verrucomicrobiales; family DEV007; genus JAACDM01. The sequence continues at coordinate 7,281 of JANQJH010000662.1, read as the reverse complement.
TAGGGCGCTGTGATCATCAGGCGGAGGAAGCGCTGCGGTTGCGGTGATTGGCCGTCGTCCGCGTCTTCCGCATCGATCCAGCGGAGGATCGCCGGATCTTCGTTCGCCTCGTCGAGAGGGAAATCCGCTGGCATCCAGGTCACGAGGTCGGTGGAGAGTTCGAGCTGAAACTGGGACGCGGGAGCCTCGGGGGCTTTGCGCAGGGTGATGCGGAGTTCCGATTGGGCGTCGCGGGCCAGGGTGAGGCGGCCGCCGCCCGAGGAGGGATCGCTGTCGCTCGTGCCGAGGGCGATTTCGGCGAAGGCGGGTAGCCCGTCACCGTCGCCGTCGGTCTGGTTGTCCCCGTTGCCGCCGTTGTTCCCCCCGTCGCCTCCGCTCTCGAGGGTGCCCGGGGTGCCGCCGTCGAGGCTGCTCGCCTGCCATTGGTCGGGTTCACTCCGTCCCGGAATGCTCGCGGGCTCTTTCAAGGTGAGACTCTTGCCGGCGCCGTCCGGGGCCTCGGGCCAGGGCTCCTTGTTGTCGTAGCGGAGTTCTTGCAGAATTTCGCCGGAGCGGAGGGAGAGGCGGATGGATTCGCCGCCGTTGCTCAGCCGGCCGCTATTGAACGAACCCGCGAGAGCGATTTCCGTGCCGTAGCGGAGGGCAAAGGCCGCTTCATCGGCGGCGACCACGGCGAGTTCACCGGGGGCGAGATGGGTTTGGCCGGAACCGGCGAAATCGAAGCGGATGCCGTCGCTGAAGACGACGTCGATCAGACTGATGGCGGCATCCGACCGGTTGTAGAGTTCGACGAACTCGAAGGCGCTGCGCGAGTCGAAGCCGGCCTCGATCTCCGCCGTGCTGGGATCGCTCGGACGGTAGTGGATTTCGGAGATCACGAGGTCGCCGGCGGTGGGCATTCTCCCGAGGTGGTAGGTGGCTTCGGTGAGGGGGCTCCAGGCACCCTCGGGATCGAGGATCCGCGCCTTGATGGTGGTGGTTTCCTCCAGGGGCACACCCGGACCCTTGCGTTCATACGTGAGGGCGTCCGCGGAACGAGCGCCGCCCGGAAGTCTGGGATCGGAGCCGTCCATGGTGAAGAGGAGTTCGCCCGGCTGTGGTTTGAAGAGCGTCCCGGCGTCCATCTTGAAGTAGAAACCGGCCTCGATCTCGCCACCTCGCTGGTCAAAGTGAGGGGCGGTGATGTCGGGATACCAATCGGCGTTCTTGAAGAGCCGGATCATGTCCTTGGTTAGATCCGGGAAGTGATCGTTGATGAGATCATCCTGGAAGTTTTGCCAGCTGGACGGGCTGCGGTAATTCCATCGGGCCGCTTCGACGATGAACGAGAGTTTGGTTTCGTCGATGCGGCGTTGTAGCCGGGCGATGTTGCGTTCCTCGGTGAAGGCGCCGTCGTTGAAATAGTGTTTGTGGATGGTGTCCGCGAGGAACATCCAGAAATCCGGTTCATCGGCGTTCCGCATGTCGCGGAAGATGTCGCCCGGACCGCGATTGTTCAGCCGGTTCCCCGGGGAACGGAGATAGCCGTCGGCGTCCTTGAAATAGAATTTGAAGGGGATCCCGTGAAGGCGGGAGCCCGCAGCCTGGAACTCACTCTCCGAGTTGCCGCTCACCCAGGTGAGCTGGAAACTGAGATAGGAAGCCATGTCGATGTGATTCTGCAAGTTGGCGAAGGGATTGGGCTCCTCGGCAATGTCGAGGGCTTCGCCCCAGAACTGCCGGTCGCCGTCAAAGGGATCTCCCGGGAGAAACTCGCTCCCCGTGTTGTTGCCATTGATGGCGTCGTAGTCCTCCTTCTCGCCACCGAAGTAGCTGGCGAACATGGCGGCGTTCCAGCGTTCCCGCAGGTGGTACTGGCCCCAGTAGAAGCCATTGACGTAGACATGGACGAAGCGGCCGTGCGGGGCGATGTGGCCCATCTCCAGGAGGGTGTCGTCGATGAAACGGTTGGAGAGATAGGCGCCCCGCTGGTTCATGTCATGGGAGCCCGTGCGGAGATTGATGGCGTCGAACTCCTCGGCGGGAGCGATGCCGTTTTCGTGGCCACGGTAGACCGGGTATTTCAGGGTGGCGGCGCCGTAGCGTTTGCGAAAGAGGAGGCGGAAGTTCTCCTTCTCGAAATTGGTGAAGTAGCCGCCAAAGCGTGAGACCCCGGCGTCGATCTGGAATCCTTCGGTGCCGTCGGGATTGAGCCACTCCACGGAGGTTTTGAACTCCTCGTCGTTGTCCCGGCCCCGGTCTTCGCCTTCGGTCACGTCTTCGAGGTCCTCGACGGCGAGGGAGATCGTTGGGATGGATGTGAGGGCATCGACCATGAGCGGCCCGTAGACGTCGGACTCCGTGATCGATGTTCTCATTTCCTCCTGTTGCGCCACGTCGCTGGCGAAGATGTAAGTCTGGGTGTCGGTATTGCTCGGGGCCAGGCCATCCTTGAAGGCGGCGGCGCGGAGGACGGTGGTTCCGCTGATGGTGATCGGTCCGTCGTAGACGTGTTCGATGGGACCGGTGAAGATGCTGCCCTCTCCGGGTTCGCGCCCGCTGGTGGTGTAGATGATGCGCGCGCCCTCGGTCTTGGTCGTGATCTCGACTTCGAAGGGTTCGGTGAAGAAACCGCGATCGACGCTGAACTTGGTGTCGGCCACCACGCCGGCGACGGGGTTCCTGTTGTCCTCCCGGGGCGTTTGTACCTGGAAGAGGGTACCCTCCTCGCTTGCGGGCGTGACGCGACCATAGGACATGCCGAGGCGGTAATCGATGTTTTCCAAGGCATCGACCACGGTGCTTCCGTCAGGCGCAACGAGCGCGAAGTAGTCTTCATCGGTGCCGAACTTGAAGGAGGCGTGGACCTCCTTTTGGAAAAGTGATTGGAAGTCCTTGCCGGAGAGGTAGAGGAGCGCGTAACCCTGGCCCGGGATGGTGAGCGTGGGCAGGAGGAATTTTGTGGGATTGTCGGCGTTGTCGGTCGCGTAGTGACCCTTGAGATCGATCTGATCGGGGCTGGTGTTGTAGAATTCCACCCAGGAGGAGGTGTCGCCGTCCTTATCTTCCAGGGAGCCGTCGTTGACCGCCACGATCTCGGTGATGATGGGCTGGGCGATGGAGGAGGACGCAAAGGGGAGCCAGGCAGCGATGGCCCCGATGGGGAGGAGGAGCGTTCGGAGGGGATGCTTCATGAATGAGAGAGGCGGTTTTTGCGGGTGGGGTGAACATCTCTACTACGCAGGAATCGCGTAGATTACCATAGGGAATCCTCGATCGTTTGTCCTCGATGGGGTAAACTGGTTCGGCCAGGAGCCATGGGCACTCCTTCTGCCATGTCATTTCAGGATCATTTCTCGGGTCATGCCGTCGATTACGCGGCGCACCGGCCCAAGTATCCGCTGGCCCTGTTCCGCTATCTTTCGGGTCTGACGGAGGATCGCGCCCTGGCGTGGGACTGTGCCACGGGCAATGGGCAGGCGGCGGTCGCGCTGGCGGCTTTTTTTGAAGGGGTGATCGCCACCGATGCCAGCAAGGAGCAGCTCGAGGCGGCGGAATCGCATCCCCGGGTCCGCTACGTGACAGCGCCGGCTGAGGCCTCCCCGCTGGAAGCCCATTCGGCGGACCTGGTCACGGTGGCCCAGGCCTTGCACTGGTTTGACGTGGATGCCTTTCATCGCGAGGTCGCCCGGGTCCTGCGGCCGGGCGGGTTTCTCGCGGTTTGGTGCTACGGGCTATCGAAGATCGCTCCGGAGATCGATCGGCTTCTCGAGGTGTTTCACTACGAAACCGTGGGGCCCTATTGGCCCTTGGAGCGGCGGCATATCGAAGAGCGCTATCAGTCCTTGGCTTTTCCCTACGAATCGCTGAGTGCTCCCATTTTCGAGATGAGCTTGTCCTGGACGGCGGAAGAGTTGTTCGCCTATCTGCGGACCTGGTCTTCGGTGAAGCGTTACATGAAGGAAAAGGGACGGGATCCGGTCGATCGTTTGGAGGAGGCCGTGCGGCCTCTTTGGGGAGGGGGCGTGCACGAGGTTCGCTGGCCGCTGACGCTCAAGGTGGGGCGCTGCATTTGATCCTTGTCACGGGCCGAAGGCGTGCGGGATAGTGATCCCCATGATGAAAAATGCCCGTCTCTTGTTTACCTGTGTCCTGGCCAGTATGGCTTTTCCCGGTTCCGTATTGGCTGACAAAGAAGCCTTTCTCGGGCGCTGGGCGCTGACGATTCCCGGGGGCGCCGCCGGTTGGTTAGGCGTGACGCAGGAAGATGGCTACTACGACGCCAGCATTCTTTGGGGAGGCGGCAGCGTGGTACCGGTATCCAGCGTTTTCTTTCCCGATGAGGATACCCTGATCGTGACACGGGTGCGTCAGGTGAAGCGCAAGGATGCCGAGGGCAAGGAGGTCCGGACCCAGCAATTCACGGAGGCGCTGGTGGCGAAAGTGAGTGGAGATTCGCTGGAACTCACCCGGATCAACCCGCATCGCGACGGCAACGGGGTGGATCGCCAATCGTTTACCGGGAAACGGATCCCGCCGCTGCCTCCCGCGCCGGATCTGAAGAAGGTGACCTTTGGTGAGGCCAAGACGCTCTTCAAAGGGGAGGGTGATCTGGCTCAGTGGAAACTAACCAATGCCAAGGCGGACAATGGCTGGGCTGTCAAGGGCGACGTCTTGATGAACCGGGCGGTGCAGGAAAAGGGCAAGCCGCGCAAGCATTACGGGAATCTGCGGACGGTGGAGGAGTTTGAGGATTTCAATCTCACGATGGACGTGCGTGTGCCCAAGAGAGGCAATAGCGGGATCTACCTGCGTGGGATTTACGAGATCCAGGTGGCGGACACCTATGGAAAACACTTGGACTCCCACCACATGGGAGGGATCTACAGTCGCGTGACTCCCAGCGTGAGCGCGGAGAAGCCGACGGGAGAGTGGCAGACTTACGATATCACCTTGGTCGATCGTCACGTCACGGTGGTTCTCAATGGGAAGACGATTCATGACAATGTGCCTCTGCTGGGGTGCACTGGCGGTGCTCTGTGGTCGGACGAATTGCGGCCGGGCCCGCTCTATCTTCAGGGAGATCACACGGACGTGGATTACCGCAACATTGTGATCCGGCCGGTGGTCAAGTGAGGGCGGTGGCCCCAATGCCGGGACTGGTGTCCTCCATCGAACACTGATCCTGGTTTGATCCCGTGGGGCGCTCCTTTGCCATCCTTCTCTACGCGGCCACGGGGCTTTTCTTTGCGCTGTTTTTCGTCTGGCCGATCGTGACCACGGTCGGTGAGGCCTTCCTCGATGCATCGGGGCGGCCGACCTTGGCGTTTGTCGGCATCGTCTTCAGTGATCCCGTCTATGTGGAGGGCTTGATCAACGCCTTCAAGATGGGCGTCTTCAGCACGCTGCTGGCCATTCTGCTGGCGCTTCCCTTGGCGGTGCTGGCGGATCGCTATGTCTTTCCGGGGAAGGCCTGGTTTTCCTCGCTCATATTACTGCCGCTGATCCTGCCTCCCTTTGTCGGAGCGATCGGGATCAAGCAGTTGTTAGGCAAGATGGGGGTCTTGAACACGGCCTTGATGGAGGCGGGCTTGATGAATCCGGAAGCGCCCATTGATTGGCTGGGGGAGAGCCAGCTGGCGGGCGTCGTGGTGATGAACGCGCTTCATCTCTACCCGATCATCTTCCTCAACGTCACCGCGGCCCTGGCCAATCTCGATCCGGCGATGGAAGAGGCGGCGCAGAACTTGGGATGCGGCCGGTGGCGGCGGTTCTGGAGGATCACGCTGCCCTTGACCATGCCGGGCTTGTTTGCCGGGGCCACCATCGTCTTCATCTGGGCCCTGACCGAACTCGGCGTGCCCCTGATGTTTGATTACTCGCGTGTGACGTCGGTGCAGATCTTCAGCGGCCTCAAGGATCTCTCGGGAAATCCCACCCCCTATGCCCTGGTCGTCGTCATGCTGGTAGCGGCCACACTCACCTTTGCCCTGAGCAAGTGGTTCTTCGGACCTCGCGCGGCGGCGGTGTCGGGCAAGGCCTCCATCGGACGTCAGCCGAGGCGGCTCGGCCGGACGGGAACGGCGTTGTGCACGTTGCTCTTCCTCCTGGTCACGTTCGTCGCCGTGCTCCCGCATCTGGCGGTGGTCCTGACATCGTTCTCCACGGATTGGTATGCCACGATTCTTCCGAGGGAATGGACCCTGGTCTCTTATGAAGAAGCCCTGGGGCATCCGTTGACCTTGTTGTCGATCAAGAACAGCCTCTTTTATGCCAGCCTGGCGACCGTGGTCGATGTCGTACTCGGGGTGAGCATCGCCTATGTCGTGGTGCGGACCCGGCTGCCGGGACGCCATGTGCTCGATAGCATGGCCATGATGCCTCTGGCAGTGCCGGGCTTGGTCCTCGCCTTTGGTTATCTCGCGATGACGAGGGAGGGGCAGTTCTTTGATTTCCTAATGTTAGGCGACGACCCGGTGATTCTCCTGGTCATCGCCTACTCGGTGAGGCGGCTTCCCTATGTGGTGCGTTCCTCGGCCGCGGGATTCCAGCAGACGAGTGTGCGCTTGGAGGAGGCGGCGCAGAATCTCGGGGCCAGTCCTTTGAAGGCGCTGCGGAAAGTGACCTTTCCCCTGATCTCGGCCAACATCATTGCCGGCGCCTTGCTGGCCTTCGCTTTTGCGGTGCTCGAGGTTTCGGATTCGCTCATTCTGGCGACCAAACAGGCTTATTTCCCGATCACGACTGCGATGTACTCTCTCTTCAACGCCCTGGGTAATGGTGAGAAACTGGCCTCGGCGCTCGGGGTGTGGGCCATGGCCTTCCTGGGCATCACCTTGTTGGCCGCCGGTCTCCTGCTGGGACGAAAGATGGGCGCCCTCTTTCGGATTTGATCGGGCTTTCGAGTGGGAGTATGAGGACGACTCAGTTTACTTCTTCGCCGCTTTCCAAAGAGCGGCGGTGCAGCAGCCGGCCATGCCTAACCAGAGGACTCGCCAGAGCACGGCCCAGTGGAGATCGGCTGCGAGGGTGGCGCCGCCAAAGCACCCGCAGTCGATTGTCTCCGCGCCGCGCGTGCCGATCGTGATGAGGGCGACGACAAAGCTGCCCAGGAGACCGGTGGCGAGGGTCGAGGCGCCGAGTGCGGTTTGCGGGATGAGGAGAGCGATGCCGGTGAAGAGTTCCAGCCAGGGCAAGCTCATGGCGATCCAGGCATTCCAAGGATCCTCGAAGAGTTCGAGGGCACGGACTTGAAAGAGGATCCTTGGAATGCCTGGATCGCCATGAGCTTGCCCTGGCTGG
>JANQJH010000642.1 GCA_028281705.1 Verrucomicrobiales bacterium | reverse complement strand
GGCAACGGGCGCGTCTTTCCTGGCCAGTGGCCCCTCACGGAGGAAGCCATTACCTTAGCAGAGGTACTCAAGGCCTCGGGCTATGCCACCGGCGCCTTTGGGAAGTGGGGCTTGGGACCATCCAACACTACGGGCTCGCCCATCAAACAGGGATTCGATCGCTACTACGGCTACAACTGCCAGCGGAACGCCCATAGCTATTATCCTCATTTCCTCGATTCCAACGAACGCGAAGTGGTGATCAATCCCGGCTTGATTCCCGGACACTCCAGGAAGCCGCAAGGCGAGATCCGGGCCGGGGACTATCGCCTGGAAAACTACGCCCCTGACATGATCCTCCGCGAGGCTTTGAAGTTTGTCGATCAACACCACGAAGAGCCCTTTTTCCTCTATCTCCCCTTCGTCGAGCCTCACGTTTCCATCCAATCGCCTCAAGAATGGATCGACCGCTATCCCGAGGCCTGGGATGAGGAAAAGGGGCCCTACCGCGGCCAAAACGGCTACGTGCCACACCCGCGTCCCCGGGCCGCCTACGCCGCCATGATCTCCGACCTCGACGAGCATGTCGGTCAGATCCTCGCCAAGCTGGAGGAACACGGGGTGGCGGACAACACCCTGGTGGTGTTTACCTCTGACAATGGCACTACCCATCCCGGCCGCGATCCCAAATTCCATATCGGCGGCGCCGATGCCCCGTTCTTCAATTCGACCGCGGATCTGCGCGGCTGGAAGGGAAGCGTTTACGAAGGCGGCATTCGCATCCCCTGCGTGGTCCGCTGGCCGGGCAAGGTGCAGCCGAAGAGCCTCTGTCATGTTCCCAGTTATTTTCCCGATTGGTTCCCCACCCTCGCCGGCATCGCCGGCGCCAAGCTGCCCGTGTCCCTCGACCTGGATGGCATCGACCTCGTGAGCGCGCTCCAGGGTAAGAAGGCCCCCGAGCGCGAGGAACTCATGATCTGGGAATTTGCCGGGTATCGCGGACAGATCGCCATTCGCGATGGCCGCTGGAAGGCGGTGCGGCGCGATGTGCGGACGAAGACGCCTCGGGCTTGGGAACTCTATGATCTCGAAAAGGATCCGCAGGAAAAAAAGGACATCGCCCACGAGCACGCCGATGTCATCACCCGGCTGGAAGCGGCCTTCATCGAGACGCGCACTACCGAACCCGATTTTCCGCTGCCACTTTACGACGAGGCTGCCAAATCCTCCTCATCCTCATAGCACAGTCGAACGAGCGTCCATTCTTTCCTGAGAATGAAGAGCATCACCGTATACTGCGGCGCCAGCCGGGGGAACATCGACGACTACCTCGAAGCGGCCCGGGCCATGGGCCGGCTCATGGCGGAACGCGGGATCCAGTTGATCTACGGAGGCGGAAGCATCGGTTTGATGGGGGCGATCGCCGATTCGGTTCTGGAAAATGGTGGCCAGGCCATCGGTGTCATTCCCCGCTTTCTCGATGAGCACGAACTCGGACACCGGCACCTCACCGAATTGATCGTTGTCGAGACCATGCACGAGCGAAAGCAGCGCATGATCGATCTCGCCGACGGCTTCATCGCCATGCCCGGCGGATTTGGCACCCTGGAGGAACTCGGTGAAGTCCTCGCCTGGAGTCAGTTAGGCCTGCACTCAGAGGCCTGTGGCGTACTCAACGTCAACGGCTACTACGACGGCCTGCTCGCCTGTGCCGATCGCATGCACGAGGATGGCCTCCTGCGTCACGAAGATCGCGCGCGCCTGCTCGACGCCCCGGAACCGGAGGCCCTTTTGGCTAAAATGGAAGCCTGGAATCCTCCCGCCGAACTGAAGTGGGAACACCTCAAGAAAGAACTCCTGTGAGCGGCGCCCGGTGGTGCGGATACTCCTGTCCGCCCGATGCGCGTCCTCATTCACCGGAGGTCATCTCCAAAATTGAAGTGCTTCCAAACAACCGAGGGACTAAAGTCCCTCCCACATTCTGGGAAAGTGGCAGGGACTTCAGTCCCTTCTTCGTTATTCCCGGACGAGGCCCGTAGGGTTGAAGTGCTAACTACCCGGACGTCTCCCCGTGGGAAAACACCGGCCAGTCGGCTTTCAAGTTTAGTCGTGTGGGCACGGCCACCTCGAGGTCCTGGCCTTTGGAGATGGGCCGGGACGAATAGGTCAATGGGAGGGCCGTGACGCAAATCCGATCCTGCGGCAGATGACTCAAATGCAAGATGGCACAGAGATCGCGCCCTTTCTCAATGACAAGGTCCAGAGACTGCCCCTCCTTGTAGGGATCGGCAAACTCACCCTCGATTGGCACGAGGTACTCCAGTACCGTGTTGGGAAACTCATTGGATTTGGCGAGTAACGCGAGACCGGGAAAAACGTCATCCGGTCCCAGCACCCGGCTCCCGATCACTTCAAAGCGCCCGAAGATGTAGCCCAGCATGTCGCCGTATTTGAAGTTCTGCACGTAGAGCCGCTTCTGCAGATCGTTGATCACGGCCAGCTTTTCCTCCGATCGTCCGGATTCCTGATCGAATATCTGGCGCGCGGTGAAAAACTCCCTTTCCCGTTGCGGCGGCGGTTTGGCGGCGGAAAAGACCTCGAGATCCTCCAGCTTACCGATCTTGCGCAACAGTTCGTAGTTGAACGCGATGTGCGGATTGCGAAAGACGTAGGCCGGAAAAAGCCAGGCGACGATGGCCACCGCGCTTAACACGATAATCGTTAGGATCCATGCGAGGAGATTGGTCTCCGGCCTTTGGTTGGGCTTTCCCTCCCGCGAGTAACCGTAAGGCGCCCGAGATCGCGTCCCGCGGATGAATTCTGGTCGTGCCACGCGCGTGCCTCTTCCTACGTCGTTTCGTTGAAACAGTTAGTCTGTCTTCCCAGAGGACTCCTCTTCCTCACCACCGCAGACCGAACCGTCCTGCGAAGAATCGTAAACGGGTGCCTGACCTTCCACCGCAGGCTCAAAAGAAGTCCCACAACCGCAACTTCGCGCCGCATTGGGATTGGTGATCTTGAATCCTGTATCCGTCAGGGCCCCGGAGTAGTCGACCATGGAGCCGTCAAGAAAGCTCAGACTCTCCGGATCGACCACGACTTGGGCACCGGAAGCGGCGATTACCGTGTCGCCCTCCGCGGGCAGGTCGAGTTTCATGGCGTATTGCAGACCCGCGCAACCGCCCTTTTGCACCATCAATCGCAGCGCCTTCCCACTATCCCCCACCAACGATCTGAGCTCGCTCGCGGCTTCCTCGGTCACTGTAATCATAAACCGATCCTAAAAGCGCCCGGTCCCCCGGTCAACCGAGTGTCGAGCCCAAAACCGGCCACCGCACAATCCCGGAGAGCCAATCGTTGCGTTTTCCCCAGTTCCCACTAAAGTCCCCGCCTTCCAATGGACACAAGCAGCCAAATCTCCATGACAACCGATGAACTCTTCGAGAACTACGTGGCCCCGACTTACGGGCGCTTCCGCGTGGCTCCGGTGCGCGGTCAGGGTTGTTGGCTCTGGGATGAGGCCGGGAAAAAATACCTCGATTTTGGCGGTGGCATCGCCGTGTGCTCGCTCGGTCACGCGCCCGCCGCTCTCTCGGGAGCCATCGCCGCCCAGGCGAGTTCCCTCATTCATTGCTCCAACCTTTATCAGGCGCCCAACCTGGGGAAACTCGCGCGCCTCCTGGTGGACGACGTCATCGGCCTTCCGGGCAAGGTCTTCTTTTGCAACAGTGGCGGCGAGGCCAATGAGACCCTCTACAAACTTGCGCGGCGCTACGGCACCGTCCAGACCAAGGCCAACGGCGAGCCCCGAACGGAAATCCTGACGTTTTCCAACTCCTTCCACGGGAGGACCATGGCCGGCATTGCCGCCACCGCGCAAGAAAAGGTCAAGGCCGGCTTCGGACCCTTGGTCGAGGGATTTCGCCACCTGCCTTACAACGATGTCGAGGCCCTACGGACAGCCGTGAGCGAGGACACCGTCGCCATCCTCCTCGAGGCCGTCCAAGGCGAGGGCGGCATTCACGTGGCCTCGCCCGAATTTCTCAAAACCGTTGCCGAGGTCTGCCGGGAGCACGATCTCCTCTTTCTCCTCGATGAGATTCAGTGTGGCATGGGACGGACCGGCCATCTCCGGGGCTGGGAAACCGCCCTGGGAGAGGACCCCGTCTCCGCGGGAGTCGTGCCCGATGCCGTGAGCTGGGCCAAGGGCATCGGCGGCGGATTCCCCTTCGGCGCCGTCTGGTTCCACCGGCGCGGAATTTCCAACCCGAAAAACGCTCCTGAACTCTGCGATCTCATGGGCCCCGGATCCCACGGGACCACCTACGGCGGCTCCCCCTTGGCCTCCGCCGCCGTCACCGCCGTCGTTCAAGAGATCCTGCAGAAGGATCTCGCCGGTCATGCCGCCGCCATGGGCGACTATCTCCGCACCAAATTGGCCCAGGCCGAGCTGCCCTTCGTTCGCCAGGTGCGCGGTCTCGGCTTGATGGTCGGGATTGTCGTCGATACGGACGCTGTCGTCGCTCTGACAAATTCTCAAGAGACCGGAACTCCTGCCTCCATCGCTCTTGTCGACGCCCTGAACCGTGCCAAACTCCTCACCGTTCCGGCGGGCACGGATGTCATTCGACTCTTGCCTCCGCTGAACGTGACGGAGGCCGAGATCGATACCGCGGTCTTCATGTTGAAGACGACTTTTGAAAAACTGGCTGCCACTGCTTAGAAGAGCAGGCACCTCCAGAGGCCCCACCCCATTATTTGGAACTCGGTTATGCAACATTTTCTATCTATTGAAGAACTGTCGGCTGAACAGTTGATCGATCTCATCGACCTCGGCCAATCACTCAAGCTCAAGCGCAAGATCAACGCGGGCAAGTACCTGCCGCTAGCCCACCAGTGTTGGGGACTGATCTTCACCAAGTCCTCGACCCGCACGCGAGTGAGCTTCGAGATCGGAGTCCGCGAGTTGGGCGGGGCGGTCATGTTCCTCTCGGATCGCGACCTCCAGTTAGGCCGCGGGGAGCCGATTGAAGACACGGCCCGGGTGCTCGGGCGGATGTTGCACGGCTGCATCATCCGCACGCACGACCACGCTGACATCGCACGCTTCGCCGAACTCAGTGAGATCCCGACGATCAATGCCCTGGACGACGACGAGCACCCCTGCCAAATCCTGGCCGATTTGCTCACCATCAAGGAAGAACTCGGAGGTTGGGAGGGCCGCAAAGTCATCTTCGCCGGGGACACGGATTGCAACGTGGCCCGGTCCTGGATGTGGGCTGCAGAGCGCCTGAATTTTGAACTGGTCCTCGCCGGTCCCAAGGAGTTTCAGCCATCGGCGGAGTATCTCGGAAAGTTTCAATCGGGAAACGTCCGGACCGAGGACGATCTCGCGGAGGCCGCCAAGGGCGCCGACGTCCTCTACACGGACGTCTGGGTCAGCATGGGAAAGGAAGAAGAGGCCAGCAGCCGGCTGGACACCTTACATCCTTACCAGATCAACCAATCCATCGTCGATCTGGCAAAACCCAGTGCTCTCGTGATGCACTGCCTCCCCGCGTATCGCGGCAAGGAGATCACGGCGGATGTCCTCGAAAGCCATGCCGGCACCATCTTCCAAGAGGCGGAAAACCGTCTCCATGCCCAGAAGGCCGTACTCGTCCGCCTGGCCGAAGAAAGGCAAGGCCTGGCGTAAGATCATGAGACAGGCCTCCCGCCTGCCGCCTCGGTTCTTCACCCGTAAGGGGTTTACATCGTGACGCATCCTGGCATCATGTCGGGAAATTCTCATCCCCCGCCCCAATGAAATCGGTCCCCAGCCTGCTCCTCTGCGCCACGATGGCGCTACCCACTCCGCTCACGGCCGAGGAGGAAGAAAAAGATGGGCAAAAGGAAAAGCCCGCACCCGCACTCAAAGAAACTTTCAGCCAGGGCGCTGATGCCTGGTCCACCACGGATCCGACCGCCTGGAAGATCACCACAGTCGATGGCGGCAATTCCGTCTTCGAACTCACAGAGAAACGAAGTGATTACCAGCCCCCTCACCGGAGCCCGCTGAACATCGCCCTGCGCAAGGATATCCTGTTCGGAGATTTCGAGTTGACTGCCAAGGTCAAGACGACCCATCCAAGCTACGGCCACCGCGATCTCTGTTTCTTCTTCGGCTACCGGGATCCGGCGCATTTCTACTATGTGCATCTTGGTCAGGCCACCGACGATCATGCCAATCAGATCTTTATCGTCGACGGCGCTCCGCGGACCAAGATCTCCCTCCGGACGACCGAGGGAACGCCGTGGAAAGACGATCACTGGCACACCGTGAAAATTGTTCGCCGTGTGCAGTCCGGACTCATCCAGGTCTTTTTTGACGACATGGAGAAGCCCGTCATGGAAGCCTCGGACAAGACCTTTACCTCTGGTCAGTTGGGAATCGGCTCCTTCGATGATACGGGCATGTGGGACGACATCGTCGTCCGGGGAAAACCAGTGGAAAAAAAGTAACAGGACAATCACGATGACGAAGACAAGTTCACGAAGATCCTTCCTCAAAAAGACCGCGACTGGTGCCGCTGCCTTTGGATTCCAAGTGGTGCCCAGCACCGTCTGGGGCGCCAATGAACGCCTCCACGTCGGGAGCATTGGCATCGGCGGCAAGGGCGCCGGTGATGTGCGGGACATCGCCGCGGCCGGCGCCGAGATCGTCTCTCTCTGCGATGTGGACGAGCGCCGGCGGGGCAAGAACATGACGGAAGCCTTCCCCAAGGCCTCGTTCTACAAGGACTTCCGCATGATGTTAGACAAGGAAGGGAAGCACCTGGATGCGGTAAGCGTCTCCACGCCAGACCACCTGCACTGTCACGCGGCCGTTTGGGCCATGCGCATGGGCAAGCACGTCTACGTGCAAAAGCCCATGGCCCACTCCATCTGGGAAGCCCGACTCATGGCCCAGGTGGCCAAGGAACAGGGCGTGGCCACCCAGATGGGCAATCAGGCGCACGCCGGCGAGCCCATCAGGAGGGCGGTCGAACTCATCCGCGCGGGCCTCATCGGGAAGGTGAAAGAGGTGCACACCTGGACGAATCGCCCCATTTGGCCCCAGGGCATGTCGACCATGCCCAAGGCGCGGCCGATCCCCAATTCACTCGACTGGTATCTCTGGTTGGGCCCTGCGCCCGACCGTCCCTACCACCCGAGTTACTGCCCCTTCAACTGGCGCGGCTGGTGGGATTTCGGCACGGGTGCGCTCGGGGACATGGGATGCCATATCATGGACATGCCGTTTTGGGCCCTCGATCTCAAACACCCCGTCAGCGTGGAGGCGGAGTCGGAGGGCAACACCTATCTCTCGGGCCCGATCAGTTCCGTCATCACCTACCGTTTTCCCGCCGGCAAGTATTCCCATGAACTCGACTTCAAGTGGTACGACGGGAGTAAGGAACATCGCCGAATGCCACCGCCTCACGTCTTCGAAGGCACGCAATTCGACCCGGATTCGGCCAAGAAAGTGGATTGCATCCTCATTGGAGACAAAGGCAAGTTTCTCTTTCAGCGCGGCACCACCCGCTGGTTCGTCTATCCCGAAGACCGGCTCGAGTCGTTCGAGGAGTCGCCCCAAACTGTCCGCCGCGTTCCCAACGAGGATGTCGAGTGGGTCGAGGCCTGCAAAGGCGGTCCCGCCGCTCTTTCCAATTTCGACCACTCAGGCCCCTTCACGGAGACGGTCTTGTTAGGCAATCTCGCCATCCGTCTGGGCAAGAAAATCGCCTGGGACGGGCCCAACATGCGCGCCCTGAATGCCCCGGAGGCAGATCAACTCATACGCCGCCCCTACCGCCGGGGATGGGAAATCTAGCCGGGTGATGATGATCGCTTTTCGCTCTCAAATTTCGCTTCTCCTGCTCGCTCTTGGCCTCAGCCTGCTCGCCAGCTGTGCCACCTACCGCGTGCCCATGAAGCGCGATGATTTCGGCCTTCACTTTGTCCGCGTTCAGGTGAACAACCACCCCGGCATCTTCCTCGTCGATAGCGGAGCAAGCCATACCGTACTCGATCACCGATTTGCCAATCGCTGTCTCAAGAACATGACCTCTTCCAACCTCCGCCTGGCCTGGTTGGGTTCGCAGCACACGGATACCAAGGAAGGTGTGGCCGATTACTTCCAAATCGGGAATTACCGGGAAACCGGCCCTTTTCGCATCCATGTGCTCAATCTCGACGCCATCAACCACGCGCCGGCGCGATCACGCGCCATGCGCATGGACGGCATCATCGGCGCCGATTTCCTCATCACCCATCGTGCCCTGATCGATTACTCCACCGGTTCACTCCGTTTTGCCTCGGCTCCCAATACGTGGATGGAGCCCCCGCGGATCAAACACCGACGTTAAGTTGAGTTAGACGAAACTCGGTTCGGTTGGGTTCGATTCGGCCCATTCTTCCAAATCGCCGCAAGAACCGGGTGGGCCAAAGGATCCAGGGATGCTTCCCTGAGCAGATGAACGACTACGACCGCATTGCCAAGGTCATCCACTACCTCGATGCTTGCCGCCGGGAGCAACCCGACCTCGAAACCGTGGCGCGGCTACTCGGCCTGAGCCCCTTTCATTTTCACCGCCTCTTCCGCAAATGGGCCGGCATCACGCCCAAGGCCTTCCTGCAATGCCTCACCTTGCAAGAGGCAAAGGAGGCCCTGCGCCAAGGTTGCACCGTGCTCGATGCCGCGCTCGATGCCGGACTCTCAGGTCCCGGACGACTCCACGATCTCTGTGTCAAACTCGAGGCCGCCACCCCGGGCGAGATCAAATCGGGAGGCGCGGATCTCACCATCGAATACGGCACCGGCGACACCCCCTTCGGCCGCTGCCTGTTGGGGATCACCCAGCGCGGCATCTGTCACCTGGCCTTTCTCGACGAAGCCGGGGAAGCCCCGGCCCTCTCCCACCTACGAAAACTCTGGCCCCGAGCTCGATTGGCGAGAAATGACCAGCGCGCAGCCTCCCACTTGAGTCGCGCCTTTCAGTTAGACCGATCAAAGGCAGGCAAACCGATCGACGCTTGGGTGCGCGGCACCGAATTTCAAATCAACGTCTGGCGGGCACTTCTAACCTTGCCTCACGGTTGCCTCACATCCTACGGAGAAATCGCCCGGCACATCGGCCAACCCTCGGCCGCTCGAGCCGTGGGCGCCGCCGTGGGGAGCAACCCCATCGCCTATCTCATCCCCTGTCATCGGGTCATTCGCCAGAGCGGAGTCATCGGTGACTACCGCTGGGGACACGGCCGCAAACGCACCCTCATCGCCTGGGAACGCGCCCTGAGCCAGAGCGCCGTCTGATAGCGAGTAACGTAACCGTCTACTCACCCAACTACGCCTATTTGTTAGGGCTCCAAGGATAATCTGAGGCGATACCACCGAAGGTCCGAGGCCACGACACTGGCACCGACTCTGAGAAGCCCCCCGTCTCCCGCTTCCCTCGTCTCTTCCGAGACCACCTGTGGCAGCCAGTTGGTCAAGTCGGACGATCCCTCGATCTGCAGCAACACATCACCGAGTTCGGGATGACGCTGGTAGGTTAGGACAAAGGAATCTCCCTCGCTGCCACGCATGATCACGACCTGCAAGCCCAAGTCGTGTTCCAGCGGGTCGCTCCCGGCAACATACTCCGCCAAATTGACATGGCCATCGCCATCGGGATCCGCCGTGGGCTCTCCGTCCGGCTCGCTCGGGAAGGCATGGCCTCGCCGCCACGTCGCATAGGTCACCTCCGGCCTCACCGCACCCGGCGTGCCTCCGCTCTCGGCACTCGCCATCCAGTTACTTGGCCCGCCATCGCCGCCAAGCGCCAAACGCTCCAAGCTCGCCCCCTCGCCATCAGCCGATCCCGGCCAGGGCGACCCATCTTCATACGTCACGCGGTCGATCACCGCCCCGTCCCTGCTCACCAGCGTGATCGTCTCCCCCCCATTGCTCAAACGCGAGTCCTCGCCATACTCACCGGCAATGCGATCGGCCAGCGCCTCTCCATAACGCGAGAGAAACGCCTCCCGATCGTTCACCACCAGGACAGTCTCACCAACTTCCAACAAGAACGGGTCAAAGACGAACTCGATGCCCTCCGAAAAACGAAGCCCGCCCAACTGCACCGTCGTCTCCGCGATATTGGTCAGCTCGATGAATTCAAAGGCACTGCTCCCACGATCTTCCGAAGCCAGCGGATGATAGTGTATCTCCGAGATCCGCAGACTCGTCGCCTCCGCCATCTGGCCGGGAAAATAAAAGGCCTCCGAGAGATTCGACCACACACCCGACTCCGTCCGCGTCCGCGCCTTGAGAATCGTCGTTTCAGAAAATGACAGGGGTCCCGCGTAGGCGAGGGCCGCCTCCGACGGCACGGAGGAAGCGGGCCCGGTGGTTTCTATGGCGATCAACTGCGAGGCGTACAACAAATCGCTGCTCCCGATGCTTCCGTTCATCACCTGAACCGCCAGGACGTTGGTTCCCTCCTGAAGCAAACCCTTGGCGGTGGCCGTCACATCAAAGTCGCGATAGAACAAGGCGTCCTCATCGGCACGCCGAAACAAGGCTTCGGAAAACCAGGTCAATTCGTCCGGCGCCGAGGCCGCGGCAATGCGTCCGCCATTCAAGAAGGCGGCAAATCCATCGTCGTATTTGACCCGCAAGATCAAGCTCTCCACATCATCGACCGCAGTGAACTCAAAGGGCACTCTCAGATAGAGCGTGGTGTTCACCCCGCTCATTTCACTTACATCCACCTCAAAATGCGGCCCGTAGAAATTATCCTCGCCGGAATCATACCCCACACTGGCCTTGGAAGACGTCCACTGGTCAAAGAACGGCGGCGCGTCGATCTCCTTCCACGCGGAGTCCAGCGTGGAACCGCCATTCTGAATCGTCGGTATCAAATAGTGTCCCGAGGAGGATTCATCCACCAGCACGCGCCGCTCGAACGCCACCGGAGTCGCCGGATCCGTCCCGTCCACCGTGTAGTAAATCGTTCCGCCTTCACCTGCCAGCTCGATGCTCGCCACCTCGTCGAGCGAGCCGCCCGGGGGCGTCACGCGCGGCGCCTCCACCGGGGAGGAAAGGCCCCGCGCCTCGAATTGTTCCAGGACGATCTCCCGCCGCTGCGGAATAAAGGTCTCCCACAGCCATTCGACTTCAGGCCGCCAGGAATCTTCGCGCGTAAAGGGAGGTTGAAAGGAATGCAAGTCGCCCCAACGCGCCGACTCCGCCACCATCACGGGGTCGAGAACGTCTCGCAAAACGTCCAGACGCTCCCGCGCGCTCGACACGGAGAGAACACCACCATCTTCCACCATGAGTTTCTGCACCCGGTCACCAAATCGGCGCCGGTAATCGGGGAAGAAGCGAAACGCCCCGTGAAAGCCCGTCGGCGTCCCCGGATCATCCACCGCCGTGAGATCAAAGTCCAAGACGCGCTGTTCGATCGACTGACCAAAGACGTTGGAGAGCAAATGGGATCCCATGCTCATCTCCCCATCCCAGACGAAGAATCTGAAGAAGCCCGGCTCTGTCCGTCCTCGCCGTCCCGTATACCAGTTCTTGTTCCGAAAAAACTGCGCCTCCTCGCCTAACCAAAAAATGGGACCCGCCCAGTCGTAGTCACCCGACCACATCCGGACGATCAAGGAATCGATCAATCCATCGAGATCCAACTGCGTCTGCACCTCCTCATACTCTACCGCATTGGCGATCCCCTCCCGCACCCGCTGATGCAGCGCACTCCAATCCGCATCCGAACCATCGATCACCGCCCACTCGCTATCAAACGTATCCGCGTGATGCAGAACATCCCAATCACTCTCTTTGCCTCCCAAGTGATCGGAAAAGAAAGCTGCATCGGGACGTTCGTGCAAATCATAGATCCCCCAGTAAAAGCCGTTGAGCAAGACCTGCACATAGCGGCCGCGCGGACTCAAGGCTCCCATCTCCAGCTCCGTCTGGCGCAAGAACTGATCACGCAAGTAGGTCGCGTGAAAGGGAAGATCCACGTCGGTGGACCCGAAGTCCGGCGAGATCGACCAACTGTCATGACCGCCGGCACGGAGAACCAGTTGATCAAAACTCGCCACCGGCGATCCCTCAAACAAGGGATACTCCAGCCGGGCCGGGCCGTAATCCCGCCGGAAGAACAAACGGTAGGGCTTCTTCGGGTGCACCCTCGCATTGCCCCCATGAATCGCCAATCCGGCATCGATCTGGAATCCGTCATCGGGACGGTCACTGGAAAAGTACTCCAGGGAAATGGGGAGCTCCCGCGTCTGCTCGGGGATGGTGTCGATCCCGCCGTCACCAAACATTGCCGTGGCATCCACGGCGATGGAGAGGATGGGCAACCCCGTCAGCATCCCGGCCTCCACCTGCTCGCGATCCGGCCCCACGATGGCCTGGTTGAGGAGACTCTGTGAGGCGAGTTCGTCCACGAAAACATAGGTCCGGGTGGCCACCTTGGAGGGGAGCAGACCGTCACTGTAGGCTCGCGCCCGCACCGCAAGAGTCTCATCGACATCGATCGGTTCCGCGTAGAGAAATCCGTTCGCCGGCGTGGGGGCGCTCCCGTCAAAAGAATAGTAAATCTCGGCGCCCGGTGTGGCCGTGGTGAGTTCCAAGAGAACGGACTCGTCGAGATAGCGCTCAGCCGTGCTGAACACCACGTCATCCACCCGGCCGGCGTAACTCTCCCGATTGGAGATCCCGGGCGTCGGGGTTGCCATGATCCCGTAAGAGCGCGACTCCACTGGCAGAAGCATCTCCAATCGCGGGTGAACGTAAAAGTCCCCGGACGAAGCGGAGGCATCGAGCCCATGGATCGCCAAGACATTCGTTCCCGCGACTAACTTGTCCAAGTGTTCCGTGAGATCGACGGTGACCTCCTGAATCCCATCGCTCGGAGGCCGATCGGCCGTCGCGCTCGAGTCGGTGAGAAGCTCAGCCGGAGCGGAATCGGATCCCACCCGTTCGCCGTTCAAAAAGGCCACGTAGCCGTCGTCAAAACGCAAGTGCATAACAAGACCCGTGAGTCCCCCCGGATCCTCGATCTCAAAGGGAAAGCGCAGCAGCGCCGTGGTGGCGAACCCGGCCATTTCGAAACTAATGTCAGTCTGGATCCACTCGTGGTAGTCGAGCCCGAAATCATACCCCACTCCCGATTCGCCACGAAACCATCCCCCATCATCGAACTCGAGGGTCGTCCACTCGAGATCCGACCGGCTGCCAAACGGAACGTCCCACCGGCAGGGTGACCCCGTATCGATCAGGTTCACCGGGCGTTGCGCCGCCGAAAACCCATACGAGTCATCTTCCGCCTGCAGGGGATAGGATTCGAACACACTGACAGCGTTGCCCTCCGGATCGTGGAGAGCGAGGTATTCGCCATCGGCATCGAGTGAAAAATTGGTGTGCAAGAACGGCCCCAATGGCGATCGGCGGTCTTTTCCCGAGGCGAAGATCACCAGATGCGCATCGCCCTCTAAATCGAGATTCGGAAAGATCCACTTTCGGGGATTCTCGGGATCGTCGGTCAGAGAATAGTTCTCCAGACTGACCGTCTCAGCACCGGGATGGTGGATTTCGATCCAATCCGGGGCGTCCTCATCTTCATCCAACAAGGTACCCTGATTATCAGCCATGAACTCGCTGATATACGGCAGAGCGGCCTGATCCTGAGCCTGAGCGATGATCGGCCATATCAAGTGGAGCAAAGCCGTCAGGGGAACGGCCAGCACCAGGGGCGGGGGTGTCTTCACTCGCTTAAACTACGCGATTCACCCGAAGATGCCAATCTTTGCCGATCTCAGCGCCCGTCCCCCCTGACCACCTCTGGCCTCTCCTCCTATCTACCTAGATCGCATTCCCGATAAAGAGCGGTTTCAGATGCCGTTCGTAGAGATTGGAGGTCACGTTCTTTGCGATCACCTCCTCGTGCTCCCGCAGCGCTGCGAGGTAGCGTTCGCCCAGATTGGCCGCGATCTTGAATCCCACGTGCAGCAACTGCCTCAGATCCGCATTGTAGCGGGGATCGCTCGGCTGGTGGCGCAGGGCAGCGGCGAAACGCTCCCCATCCCACGCCGCGACGTCCTCGGCTGTCGGCAGCTTGGCCAAATCAATGTCGATCACCGTGGCATAGGGTCCACAGAGCGCCTCACGATGGATCAAGGCCTCACGGTAGATCTCCTTGGCCAGTTCGAGCCCGCTCCCACCAGCCTCGGCCAATCCGATCAGCTCTTCCAGCCAGGTGGTGCCCGCCGTCTTCAGATGGAGCCCGGCGTCAAAATCCTGCAGCGCCCGACGGATCGGTGCGTAGATGGAAAACTTGTCACTACCCGAATGGACGCTGAGCTTGAGGTTGCCCGGGAGCGCGTACTCCTGCACAGCGTGGGCAATCACCGCCAGGTCATCCCTGAACTCCTGTTCAAACTGGGCCAGGTCGCCCACGTAATCGACACCTTTGTTGAACCGGCCCGTGAACTTGGGGGCGATGGTTTGCAACGGCACTCCCTCGTCCGCCAAGGCCGCCAAAATCACCAAGAGTTCCGGGGGCGTCTGCGGCTGATCCGTTTCATCCATGGACACCTCGGTGGCGAATGATGCCTCATCGCGACGCCCGGCGATATGCCGGTAAATCCGGCCAGCCTCGCGAACCGCCAGGGCATACTTTCCGATGATCCCGGCGATCTCCTCCCGCGTCGTGACAAAAGGCTGCGCGATCCCCGCGATCCGAATCTCCCCGACCAACTCCGGATGACGATTGACGAACTCATCTTGTTCCGCCTTGGAAGCCGGCTCGCCGATGGCATCCGCCACGTCGACGGTATAAAAATCGCTCGCGTCGAGAAAGCGATCCACCGTTTCCAAGTTGATGTGATCGGCGTCCACGTGATACCCCCGCTCCCAACCGAGGGCCGCCACCGCCGCCGCCGCCGCCTCTCGCACCCCATCCGGCTCCGAGCCGATGATGAGGTGTTCCCGGTTCGACTTGTTCCACACCGGCGTCACCTCCACGCCCTTTTCCGCGATCTGGACAAAAGCCTGAAGCTGAGCCCGTGCCTGATGGGTGAACCGATCCCCTACTCCGAACGTGTATTTGCTGAGCTCAAGTGGCATGATGCGCGGATCCTGCATCGACTCTGAGGCGAGGACAACGCTTTCTTCCCAAGAATGGCACTCAGGTCTCACGTTTTCGAGAATCCTCAGGCACCCCAAAAAACCAATTCAGCCTCGGATCA
This sequence comes from Verrucomicrobiales bacterium, assembly GCA_028281705.1. Lineage (GTDB taxonomy): Bacteria > Verrucomicrobiota > Verrucomicrobiia > Verrucomicrobiales > DEV007 > JAACDM01. Next base: position 2,444 of record JANQJH010000642.1, on the reverse strand, counting down.
GTCCTTGCATCGACCCGATGGGCATGGCACCCCATTTCTGTCCGTCGCTGCCCTCTACTCACAGATGAAACCGCTCTCCCTCATTGCCTTCCTTGCCCTGGCCCTCCCCGGCCTCCTCTCGGCCACAGACGACCACGCCTCGCTCATTCGCGCCTCCCTGGAGAAAGCGGGCGACAACCGGTCCGAGATCAAAAAAGCGCTCACCGATGTTCCCCGGGACCAGCGGGCCGGCATGCGATTCCTCGTCGCCTACATGCCCGAGCACGATCTCCAAGAGCTGGACGCCGCCTTCCTCCTCTCCAATGTCGCCACAGCCTACCGAGCCCGCGCGGAATTGCCCTGGGGAAAGGACATCCCGGAAGAGCGCTTCTTCAACGACGTCCTCCCCTACGCCTCGATCAATGAGAGGCGGGACAACTGGCGGGAGGATTTCTTCGAGCGATTCCTTCCTCTGGTCAAGGACTGCACCACGCCCGGAGAAGCCGCGCAGAACCTCAATCGTGACATCTTCAAGATGCTCGACGTGCAATACCATGCCCGCAAGCGTCCCAAGCCGGACCAGAGCCCTTACGAATCAATCGAAGCCAAATTTGCCTCCTGCACCGGACTCTCCGTTCTGCTCATCGATGCCTGCCGGGCCATGTCCGTCCCGGCGCGCTTCGCCGGCACGCCACGCTGGGCCAACAAGCGCGGCAACCACAGTTGGGTCGAGGTCTGGGACCAGGGCACCTGGCATTTTACCGGGGCCTGTGAGTACAATGCGAAGGGCCTCAATAAAGTGTGGTTTCTCAACGACGCGTCCCACGCCAAGAAGGACGAACCTCGGCATGCCATCTACGCTTCCAGTTGGAAACACACCGGCCTGAGTTTCCCCATGATCTGGGCCCGCGATCTCGATTTCGTCCCCGCGATCAACGTGACCGATCACTACACTGGCCGGTCAGCGGCATTGCTAGCCGCAGGCGAATGTCTGTTAGGCATCCAAGTCTGGGATCGCCCCGGAGGCGAACGCCGCGTCTGCCGGATCAAGGTCCGATCAGGAAAGACCACACTCCACAAAGGCAAGACCACGGGAACGAGCGATGACTCCAATCACCTCTTCGAGGTCGTCCTCAAACAAGGCCAATCCTTCGTCATCGAATACACTGATCCCGCGGGCAAGACTCACACAACAACCTACGAGACGACGACCGAGTCCAATCAACGACTCGATCTCCACCTCGTTCAGGAATAGGCCCTTCCGTGATGCGGACACTCTTGTCCGCCTATCGTGATGCGGACACTCTTGTCCGCTCCTGCATTCCGTAATGCGAACACTTTTGTCCGCCCCATTTCGCCACCCCTGAATCAAGAGATCCCTCCCAACTGGCTGCTTGCCTCCCTCTGGTGGGATCGGTAGGGATGGAGCATGATTCGCCTCCTCATCGGTCCCCGAAGAATCGGGTTTGGGCCCCTCGTCACCCTGATCTCGCTCGCCGGCGCCCTCACCCAATCTTCCGCCGCCCCGCCGGACCCCTCCGTTTTTCAAACCACCACCTGGGCTTCCGCGCCCCAGCTGAAGAATCCCGTTTCCCTGTCCTTTGACACGCGCGGCCGGCTCTACGTCGTGGAAACGGAACGCCGCGGCACCGTCGACGTCGATATTCGATCCCACAAACCGTGGATCATCGACGATCTGAGGAATCAAACCGTCGATGATTTGCGAGCCTTCGTGCGCCGCAAATTCGCTCCGGAAAACAGCCGGGAGAACCGCCGATGGCCCGCCGACTACAACGGGGACGGGAGCCACGATTGGCACGACCTCACCGAGATCTCGGATTCCCTGCGTGTGTTAGAGGACACCGATGGCGACGGCACGGCCGACAGCTCCAAGGTCTTCGCCGACGGATTCAATGAAGAAATCACCGGCGTGGCCGAGGGCGTTCTCTGGCACGAGGACGACGTTTTCTACACCATCTTTCCCGACCTCTGGAAACTGCGCGACACCGACAACGATGGCCGGGCCGACGAGCGCGAATCCATGTTCCGCGGTTTTGGAGTCCATGCCGCCTTCGACGGCCACGATATCCACGGTCTCACCGTGGGCCCTGACGGATTGCTCTATTTTTCCGTGGGCGACAATGGCTTCTCCGTGAGGACGAAGGAAGGACGCCATCTGCATTACCCTAATCAAGGCGCCATCCTCCGCTGTGGCTTCGACGGCTCGAATCTGGAAGTCTTTGCCTACGGGCTGCGCAACCCGCAAGAAATCGCCTTCGACGACTATGGAAACCTCTTCACCGTCGATAACGACGGGGACATGCGCGGCGAGCGCGAACGCCTCGTCTACCTCGTCGAGGGCGGCGATTCCGGCTGGCGTACCAACTGGCAATTCCGCACCGCGGGTTGGTCCAAGTACACCAACCAACCGGTATACAATCCCTGGATCGACGAGCGGATGTGGG
>JANQJH010000071.1 GCA_028281705.1 Verrucomicrobiales bacterium | reverse complement strand
ACCTCGACCGGAGGCGGTCCTCCCACCCCGGTTTTTACCGGTACCGGCGAGTTGGGAACGGGGGTGGCCATCAATGAAACCGGCACCCTGAGTCCGGGAACGTATGAGCTTCAGTTTCGCGCTCAAGTCGGTGCCCCCAGTGGACCGACGGGCTTTCTCGCGGCCAACGCTTCTGGAGTAGCTGCGATTCAGGATCTCAGCGTGGCCGTGAGTCCGATTGCCGTGCTGCCGGAGCCCTCGACGACGGTGCTCTTCCTCCTCGGAGGGGGGAGCCTCCTTCTGCGGCGTCAGCGCCGGTCTGCTCCCTGAAGCGGTCAGTCAGTCAGTCATCCCACTGGATGAGGGTACGGTTTTTCCAGAGGTAATTCCATCCTGAAACGACGGTGGTGAGCAAGGTCAGTCCGGCGAGGATGAGTCCTAACTGCTCCGGCTTAAAAAATGCCGTGGCAAACATGGGCTGGAGGAAGCTTCCGGGTGCCTCTTGGGCCGCAAGGAAGAGCAGGAGATAGATCGCAGTGACCATCTGGGTGATGGTTTTCCACTTGCCCAGGGCATCCGCGGCCAGGACCGCACCTTGGGAGGAGGCCACGAGTCGCAACCCGGTGACGAGGAACTCCCGGGCGAGGATGACCACGAGAATCCAGGCGGGAAAGAGACCGGCGGCGCAGAGCATGACGAAGGCGGCAGAGACCAGGACCTTGTCGGCCAGCGGATCCATGAGTTTGCCGAAATTCGTGATCAGGTTCCGCTCGCGGGCGATCTTGCCGTCGAGGTAATCCGTGATGGAGGCGATGACGAAGAGCGCCAAGGCGGCGGTGTGGGCATACGGGGTCTCGAGAGAGAGGACCGCGACAAAGAGCATGGTGAGGACCAGGCGCGCGACCGTGAGTTGGTTGGGGAGATTCATGAGAGAAAAACGGGATCTTTCCAGATGGGCAGAGTCGTCTTGACCGCCTTGAGGTAGTGCTGGCAGAGATCGAAGGCGCCCTGGCTGTGGCCCGTGGCCACGCGGACGATGACCGAGGGCTCGGCCACGGGAACGAACCCTAACCGATGATGAAAGGTCAGGCCGTGCTCCCCGAATTGGGCCAAGGCCTCGGCGATCGTCTTTTCCAGCACTTCCCAGGCCATCTTTTCATAGCAGCTGTAACGGATCCCTTGCAGTGGCCGCCCGTCCTCCAGCTCGCGGACGACCCCGAGAAACTGCAACACGGCCCCGTGGTCGGGGGAAAACTCCGTGGTTTCGGTTTCGACGGGCTGGTCATCGATGCGTTTGGAAATCTGGTAATGGGGCATGTGAATATCCGTTGACTAGAGTCCCGCTCCCCTCAACTTACACCGCCTCGGCAAACGAGTTTCAAGTGTTTATGAGTAAGAGTGATTTCGGACTGATCGGCCTCGCGGTGATGGGGCAGAATTTGGTATTGAACGTGGAGAGCCGGGGCTTTCGAGTTTCTGTCTACAACCGCACCGGCTCGGTGACGGAGGCCTTTCTCGCCGATGGCGCCAAGGGCCGGAATATCGAAGGGCATGCGGATTTGAAGGCCTTTGTCGAGAGTCTGGCCACGCCGAGAAAGATCCAGATCATGGTCAAGGCCGGCGGGGCCGTGGACGCCGTCATCGAGCAACTCTTGCCCCTCATTGATCAGGGCGATCTCATCATTGACGGAGGCAACTCGCTCTTCACCGACACCCAGCGCCGGAGCGAGTATTTGGAGGAGAAGGGCATCCTCTTCATCGGAGCCGGCGTCTCCGGCGGTGAAGAGGGCGCCTTGAAGGGACCCGCGATCATGCCTGGCGGTCCCATGGATTCCTGGAAGATCATCGAGCCGATTTTCACCGCGATCTCGGCCAAGGTGAACGGGGAGGCCTGTTGCCGGCACATGGGGGCCGGGGGCGCGGGGCATTACGTGAAGATGATTCACAATGGCATCGAGTACGGTGACATGCAGTTGATCTGTGAGGCCTACAACTTGTTCAAGGCTGCGGGATTCACGGCGGAAGAGCAAGCCGCGATCTTCGATGAATGGAATCGGGGGGATCTCGAGAGCTACCTCATTCAGATCACGTCGAAGATCTTCACCATCATCGACGAAGAAACCGGAGAACCCATTGTCGAGCGTATCATGGACCGCGCGGGCCAGAAGGGGACGGGTCGTTGGACGGTGCTCTCCGCCACCGAAATGGGTTCCGTCATTTCCACGATCAACGCCGCGGTGGAGGCGCGTATCCTCTCTTCCTGGAAAGAAGACCGGGTGGAGGCCGCGCCGCATTTGCAAGGGCCGACGGCCTTTCAAAGCGGTCTGAGCAAAGAGGAACTGAAGCAGAAGGTGCACGATGCGCTCTTTGCCTCGAAGATCATTTCCTACGCCCAGGGCATGAACATGCTGCGGGCCGCCAGCGAGCAATACGGCTGGGGGCTCAATATGGGGGATATTGCCAGTGTTTGGCGTGGAGGTTGTATCATCCGGGCCCAATTCCTCAACCGAATCAAAGAAGCCTATGAGGGGAATCCCGAGCTGAAGAACCTGATGCTGGATGACTATTTCAAAGGGATTCTCAACGCGAGCCAGGCGAACTGGCGTGAGGTCGTGGCGCTGGCGGTGACTAACGGGATTCCCGTGCCTGCCTTCAGCGCCTCCCTGGCCTATTACGACAGCTACCGTGAGGAACGCCTCCCGGCAAACCTCTTGCAGGCCCAACGCGATTACTTTGGCGCTCACACATACGAGCGGATTGACAAGCCGGTGGGCGAGTTCTTTCACACCGAGTGGCCTGAAGTCATCGAATAACAACCCACCGGTTATCCGGCCAGCCAGCAGTGCAACGCCTTTCCCTGCCAGGGGACATCACGTGATCGGACAGTGATCAAGTCAATCTGAGAGGAACCGGCGGCGAGCCTAACGTCATGAGCAAGAAGAACGTTTACAAAGAGACCCTCAATCTTCCCCAGACCGAGTTTCCCATGCGGGCGAATCTCGTGGAGCGTGAGCCTGGTCGCCTCAAGCGCTGGGATGAGGCGCGGCTTTATCACCGTATTCAGGAGAAGCGGAAAGCGGCCAACTCCCCCAAGTTCATCCTCCATGACGGGCCGCCCTTTGCCAACGGCGACGTCCATATGGGCACGGCCTTGAACAAGCTCCTGAAGGACTTCATCGTCAAATCGAGGACGATGAGTGGCTTCGAAACGCCCTACGTGCCAGGGTGGGACTGCCACGGTTTGCCCATCGAGTTCAAGGTGGTCAAGGAGGCCAAGGGGCTGGAACCGGCGGAGATCAGGCGTCGATCAGAAAAGTTCGCCCGCCAGTACATCGATATCCAGCGGCAGTCTTTCAAACGGCTCGGTGTTCTGGGTGACTGGGAGAATCCCTACCTCACCCTCGATCCCAAGTACGAGGCCGATATCATCCGTGTCTTTGCCCAGTTCGTCGAACGCGGCATGGTCTATCAGAGTAAGAAGCCCGTGTCCTGGAGCTACGGCGCCCAGACGGCCCTGGCCGAGGCGGAGGTGGAGTACGAGGACAAGACTTCCCCCGCAGTGTTCGTCAAGTTCCCTCTCGTCGGAGATCAGTTAGGCGAGGACACCGCGATGGTGATCTGGACAACGACGCCCTGGACGCTTCCGGCCAATCTGGCCATCGCGCTCCACGCTCAATTTGACTACGTCGTCGATGAGTTTGCCCATGAGGATGGCCGTCGGGAGCGCCTCGTGATCACCAAGGCCCTCGTTGATTCCTTTGGCGATCTGAGCAGTTTTCGTCCCGTGGGTGGCAGTGATGCCAGGACGATCAAGGGGAGCGAGTTCGAAGGTCTGGAGGCGCAGCATCCGTTTCTCGATCGCGTTTCCAAGCTCATCAACACGAACTTCGTCACCGCGGAGACCGGAACTGGGGCGGTGCACATCGCGCCGGGGCATGGTCAGGATGACTATGTGGCCGGACGCCAACACGGTCTGGAGATCCTCTCCCCGGTGGATGACGCCGGTCTCTTCACCGAGGAATGCGGCGTGCCCGAACTGGTCGGCATGCACGTCTTCAAGGCGAACTCCAAAGTCATCGAGATCCTCGAGGAGAAGAAGGCTCTCCTGGGGCAACACGACTACCAGCATTCCTACCCGCACTGTTGGCGTTCCAAGACGCCCATCGTGTTCCGGGCCGTGGAACAGTTCTTCATCAGGATCGATGACATTCGAGAGAAGGCCTTGGCGGAGATCGACAAGGTGACCTGGCTTCCAGGGTGGGGCCAGAATCGCATCGCGGGTACGGTGGCTGCGCGCCCGGACTGGTGCATTTCGCGGCAGCGCACCTGGGGCGTGCCCCTGCCGGTGTTTCGCAAGCCCGACGGCGGGTGGATCATCGAGGCCGAGGTGGCCCGGAAGGTGGCCGAGGTCACCGAGAAGGAGGGGACCAATGCCTGGTTTGAACTCAGTGATGAAGAGTGGGCCCAGCGCTTGGGCCTGCCCGAAGGGACGAAGAAGGGGCGGGACACGCTCGATGTGTGGATCGATTCCGGAAGTAGTCACGTCGCCGTGCTCGATCGCCACCCCGAGTTGCAGCGGCCGGCCGATATCTACATCGAGGCCACGGACCAGCACCGCGGCTGGTTCCAGTCTTCGCTCATGGTGAGTGTGGCGACCGACGACGCGGCCCCTTACAAAACCGTCATCACCCATGGGTTCGTGGTTGATACTTCGGGGAACAAGATCTCGAAGTCGGCGGAAAAGGGTTCCAAGCCGCTCGACGCCAAATTCTTCTACGACAAGTACGGAGCAGACAACTTGCGGCTCTGGGCGGCGAGCGTGGACTACAATGCCGAGGTGCCCTTCTCCGAAGAGCTCTTCAAGCAGGTGGTCGAAGCTTACCGGAGGATTCGCAATACTGTCCGCGTCTTGTTAGGCAACTTGAAGGATTTTCAACCTGCGGTGGATGCGGTCCCCTTTTCCGAGATGACCTTGATCGACCGTTGGATCCTGACCCGTTTGCAAGCGGTCACGGCCAATTGCCGGGAAGCCTATGACCGCTACGAGTTCCGCAAGGTCTACAATGAGCTGAATCAGTTCTGTGCCGTCGATCTCTCCAGTCTCTATATCGATATCACCAAGGACCGGCTCTATTGCGACGCCGTCGATAGTCCGCGTCGACGCGCCTCACAGACGGCCATGGCGCAGATCATGGATACCCTGTGCCGCCTCTTGGCGCCGGTGATTTCCTACACCGCGGATGAGGCCTGGGAGACCCTGGGGCACGACGAATCCGTCCATTTGAGCCAGTTTCCGGATCCTGCATCGATCGAGGCGGCACCGGAGTCGCTGGAGCAAGTGCAGGCCTTGATTGACGCCCGGCACGTGATCCAGAAGGCGATCGAAGATGCCCGGCAGGAGAAGACCATCGCAAGAAACGACGAAGCTGTCGTGACCTTCGCCGCTCCCGCGGGCGCCGTGGTGCATCAGTTTGCCGATCAGTTGGAGACGTTGACGGAGTTCTTCATCGTCAGTGCCCTCGAACTCAAGGAGGAGGGAGATACCATGAGTGCCACAGTGACCTCCAGCAAGGCTGGAAAGTGTGGCCGTTGTTGGCGCTATGTGGATAGTGTGGGTTTGCATGAAGCGCACGCCGATCTCTGTCATCGCTGCGTGGAGGCGCTTCCCCTGGAATTCTCAGCTTGAATGACAAGATGCCCTTTCTGAAAACGCTGCTTTGTCTCTCCCTGCCATTGTACGTGTTGGATCAGGTCACGAAGTGGCTCATCGTTTGGAACTACGACGCACCCAACCCGCGGGACGGCTATGATGGGACGGTGGTCATTGAGGGCTTCTTCGAGATTGTGCGGGTGCACAACACGGGGGTTGCCTTCGGCCGCTTCAATGGGACGGCATGGGCTAACATTGTGTTTGGAGCGGTCGCTGTTGGCGCTCTGATCGTCATCGGCATCTTGTGGCGCAAGAACGCCTTTCCGATCAAAACCAGCCAATGGGCCGTCTTTCTCCTCTTTCCCGGGATCGTGGGAAACCTGACGGACCGTCTGGTTCATGGATACGTCGTTGATTTTCTCAGCTTCGATCTCCAATTCATGGTTTGGCCCTCCTTCAATGTGGCCGATTCCTGCATCTGTATCGCCGCTGGTTTGTTGGCCATTTCCGCGTTCATGGAGCCCAAGGCGGATTCGGGTACGGCAGGAGAGGCGTGAGGCCTTTCGGCCGCGAGCGTGCGAACTCATTTCCTGCCCTTGACAAGCTTGGGCGGCCCATTACTCTCCCGGCGCACCCGTAGTGTAATGGATAACACGCCGGTTTCCGGAGCCGGAAATGTGGGTTCGATTCCCGCCGGGTGTAGTGCTTTTCCCCGCTCCGGCGAATCACTCCTTCGAATTCGTCAAACGTTTGCCCATGCTGATCCTCACCTCCGTGGAGTAGCCCAGGGCTTGGTAGAATCCCTGGACAGCTGTATTGCCCCCCAGGATCTGAAGGTTGATCTTGAGGCAGCCGCGAGCGTGGAGGGCCTCCTCCACCTGCTGCATGAGGGCGGTTCCGATCCCCTGGCCCCGACATTCCGAGTCGACCGCGAGGGAATAAATCCAACCGCGGCCTCCTGCTCCGCTAGCCATTGATACGACTCTTGAGCTTATTGGATATGGTGTCAGAGTCCTGCCGTAGATCCGTGATCGCTGATATCACGAGTCGTCTTCCTTCAATGGCGTAGAAGAGCCCGTACGTCCGATCGCGGCCTACCAAGAGTCTGCGAAGAGATCCATCGTAGATCGGACCTTGCTCCGGGAACAGGCGCAGTAGAGACAGTGCTGCATCCAGTCTTCGTAGTAGCTAGTCACCCTGCAGCTCTCCAATGTCGGCATACAGCTCTTGCAGATCGGAGGTGGCGCCAAGTGTCCAAACGACCTCATCCATGCTTCTTCATGCGCCTTTTCACTTCCTCCCAAGGCAAGGCTGAGCCTGGATCACGCCTGTAGTACTCCATTCGCTGCTGGAGTGCCGCCACGATCCCTGGATCTGGAGACCCCTCTTTCGAATCCGAAGTAGCCTCACTCCATAGTTCAACAGCGAGAATGATTTTCTCTTCGGCTGGAAAATCATCGAGTTCGGGAAAACCAGCAGGCATTGGGATTAGGGTAGCGATGCTACCATTGTCGATCAACGTCGTTTCTTAGGACCAGGCGTGGCACACGCGCCAGGTGAAATTCTTCAATGAAATGTCCCCTGGGAGCGGGCCAGTGGACAGAGTAGATTGAAACCGATGACTGACCTCCTGATCCGTGAATGATTCCGAACTGATTCGAGCATACGCCGAGGACCGGCGCGAGGACCGCTTCCGCGAGTTGGTTACCCGGCACGTGGACTTCGTCTACTCGGTCGCTTTCCGCGAGCTGGGTCATCGCGATGTGGCGGAGGAAGTCGCTCAAGATGCCTTCGTTCTCATGGCGCGAAAAGCTAAACAGTTAGGGAAGCGGACCTGCCTCTCCGGTTGGCTCTACAAATCGACGATGTGGCTCGCCGCCAATCGGCGCCGGAAAGAGCGTCGCCGATTGAACCGAGAGTCTCGCGCGGCGGAGAACTTGAAGAATGAGGGCGATTCCGCATCCGTTTGGGAACGCGTCTTGCCTGTTCTCAATCAGGCGCTCTCACAGTTGCCGTCGAAGGATCGCGAGGTTCTGCTGCTGCGCTATTACGAAGATCGGGATTTAAAAGACGTGGCCGCACGATTGGGCATCAACGAGGAGGCGGCGAAGAAGCGTTCTCAGCGTGCTTTGAGCAAACTTCGTCAGCAGCTGGGGCGCCAGGGAATGGCCCTTCCGGTGTCGGCCCTGAGTGGGGCCGAACTCTTTCGCCAGTCGATCCAGGCGGCGCCGATCGGGATGGCGGCCCGCATCACCACGACCGTTTCCAATCTACCCACCGCCACGTCCACCTTAACCATTGCCGGATCTCTCACTGCCATGACTTCGCCTCCTATCAAAACAATTGCTTTTGTCACGCTGCTCGCTTGCATCCCCTTGCTCTGGCAGTGGCACACCATCAACGATCTTCGTACGGAAGTCTCGCGGCTGGAAATTGCTCGCGCTGCCTTGGCCGGCCCGGATCATGGGACAAGCAGTTTGCTTTCCGAGCGTTCGAAGGATGATGGGGATGACAGTGCATCCGCCCCAAAGAAGCCTTCCAGATCGTTTCGAGGGCATGAAGCGATCGATCTTTCCGGGGCGAAGGACATTCCTGCCAAGATCGACCTCATTGTGGAGGCTTTTGAGAACGCCAATGGCTACATGCCGGGAAACGCGCTCGTCAGTCAGCTGGTGGCGCTCGGTGACGCGGCGGTGGATCCCTTGCTCGCGAAACTCGAAGCCCTGGGCCCTCACTGGGCGCGGGAGTCCGGCGCCAATTTAGCAGGGCGAAGCGCCGTGGAAGAAGCTTTGGAATCGCTTCTGGATGAGGATGACAAGGAGACCATTCTCAAGGTGTTCGCCGAGTCGGGTTATCTCTCGCCCCTTCTGGCGAAGTACCGGTTTGAAGAGGGTGAAGCGCTGTTGTTGGAGGAAATCCGCAATCCCAGCAGCTCGCAGATTCGTCATAGTGTGGTTGAGGCCGCCTTGGTGACGAACCCGGACACGGCTGTGCCCGCCTTGTTGGAACACATTGAAACTCACGAAGATCATGCCATCAGTCACATCGTCGAACATCTGGCGACTGTGCCCGATTTGGATATCAGAGATCCCTTGCGCCGCGCGATTGGAAAAGCCAATCACTGGGAGGAGCGTTCCCTGGCCAAGTTAGCCCTTGAGCGCGGAATGCCCGAGGGGCTGCAGCTGGCTGCCAAGGTGCTTCGCGACCAGGAAGTGAATACCTTCACCAAGCGTGATATTGCGGCATCGGTGAGGAAAGTGACCGGTGTGTTCGGCAGCCCGACACAGCTTGCGGATTGGATCGATGAACAAGCGGGCCAGGTGTCGTGGAACCCCCAGCAACAGGTCTTTGAGTAGCCTTCTTCCGATTCCGTGGGGCACTGGTGGAACGGACGCTCCTGTCCTCCTCGTGCGCGTCTTCTTTGTCGGGAGTCACCCGCTGGATTGACACCCTAACTAAGCCAACGAGATCCAGGCGTCCATTCCCGCTGGGCGGCCTAACCTTTCATGCTTTCCAGGGCTTTCTCGGTCACGACATCGGGCAATTTGAAGAGAGAACGGATGGGACGATCGAGATCGACGATGAGGATGGTGACGACGGAGAAGGACACGATGAGCGCGGTGCTGGCGAGCCGGCTGCGGCGGCCGTGGAGGCCGGAACTGATTCCCAGCATGGTGGTTGAGAGGACGCCGAGGAAGGCCAGAGTGCCCCAGAACACGGCGGGGAAGCGGTTGGTCAGCGCCATGGCTTGGCGTTTGGCATCCGTGTCGATGAGTTCATTGAGAGAGGCGATGAAGAGGTTGAGCGAGACGTTGTCTGATTGTTGGCGAGCGGCCACGGCAATCGCCCACAGCTCTTTTTGGATGACTGAAGAGCGTTCCAAGGCGTCGAAGATGGCTTCCATCGTTCTCTGCTTGCCGGCGCCGGCGCGCACCTGGACGTACTCGCGGATGAGATGGCGCGTCTGTTCGATTTGATCGGCGGGAAGGAAGTCGGCGCGGAGATAGAGGGTGCCGGCGGTGTTGGCGTCGGCCAGGGTGAGGTCCCGCCGGTTCGAGAAACGATTGGCTGCGCTGGCGAAGGAGAAGCCGAGCATGAAGGCCATCAAGCCGAGGATCGCGGTGGTGACCGAAGCCTCGACGGGATGTCGGCTCAAGCCCGGTTCAGCACTGCCAATTCGTTTGCCCGCGCGGTAGCCCAGCTCGATGATGACGGATAAAGTGAGGATGATGCCAAGACCGAGGAGAACTGGAGGGATGGAGTCGATGGACATTGGCGCATGCTAGCGAATTCGCTGAAGCAGGGCAAGATTCGTCGCCAGATGCCGGGCTTGAGCAACGTGGAACCGGCGCTTCGCCGGGCACTTGGTCTTGGTACCCAATCATGTCTCAATCGAAGATCTTGCCGGGGTTGAGGAGGCCATTGGGGTCGAGGGTGTGTTTGACGCGTTTGAGAAGGGTGTGGCTGGCGTCGCCGAGTTGTTGGCGGAGGAAGGCTTTCTTGGCCAAGCCGACGCCGTGTTCGCCGGTGATGGTGCCCTTGAAGGCCAGCGCTTGACTCACAATGTCCTTGATGGCGTGTTCGACACGTTCCATTTCCTCGGTGTCTCGTTCGTCTGTAAGGATGGTCGGGTGCAGATTGCCGTCGCCCAGGTGGCCGAAGGTGGCGATCTCCAAGTGATGCTTCTCGGCGATTTGGGCAATGGCTTTCACCATGGCGGCGAGGTGGGTGCGCGGGACGGTGACGTCTTCCAGGATGGTGGTTGGTTTGAGCCGGGCGAGGGCGGAGAAGGCGCTTCGGCGGGCGGCGGCCAGGGACAGGGCTTCGGCTTCATTGGCAGCCACCCGGATGTCGCTGGCACCGTTCGCCTTGGCCAGGGCCATCATGCGGTCACACTCTTCGGCGACCACGGATTCGGCGCCGTCGGTTTCCATGAGGACGAGAGATCCGGCGTCGACGGGGAGGCCGGCCTTGGAGAAATCTTCGACACAACGGATGGTCGTTTGGTCGAGAAATTCCAATGTACAGGGGATGATCTTGGCCGCGATGATATCGGAAACAGTTTGGGCGCCTTGTTCCAGCTGGGCAAAGGTGGCCAAGAGGGTGCGGCGGGACGCGGGACGCGGCAGAAGCTTGAGAAGGACTTTGGTGACAATGCCCAATGTGCCTTCGGAACCGATGAAGAGATCTTTGAGAGAGTAACCGGCGACGTCCTTGACGCAGCGGTTCCCTAACCAAACGACTTCGCCGTCCGCCAGGACAACTTCGAGTCCCATGACATAGTCGCGCGTCACACCGTATTTCAATCCGCGGAGGCCGCCCGAGTTCTCCGCCACGTTGCCGCCGATGGTGGCGATCTTTTGCGAGCCGGGGTCGGGCGGATAAAAAAGGCCGTGTTGGGCGGCTTCCTCGTCAATGCGCTGGGTGATGACGCCGGTCTCGACCAAGATGGTGAGGTTGGCCGGGTCGACCTCGAGAATGCGGTTGAGCTGATTGAGTCCGAGCACGAGGCAGCCGGGCACGGGCACGCTTCCACCACTGAGTCCGGTGCCGGAACCGCGCGCCACGAGAGGAATACCATGTTCATGGGCCAGGGCGACCACGGGGCCGACCTCATCGGTCTGGCGCACCAACGCCACGGCGCCGGGCGCCTGCTTCATCGCGGCCGTGCCATCGAAGCCATAGGGAACAAGGTCGATGGCCTCGGTGAGGACCTGTTCCGGGCCTAACAAGGAGCGGAGGCTTTCGACGAGAGCGGAGGGGAGACTGGGGGAAGGCGACACGATCTCTCTCTGGACAAATGAGGTGTTTTTTCGTTTCGCTAGTTTCTCAAGGAGAGGAGGTAGGCCTGAAGATCGCGAAAAGCTTCGGTGGAGAGGGCATCGGCGAAGGTGGCCGGCATGAGTGATAGTGAAAGGGTCGACTTCTCCACGACGGTATCGGTGGGGATGGTGGATTCCTTGCCCGTGGGGTCGGCCAGGATAAGCTGGGCGCCTTCGGTGTTGCGGATGAGACCGAGGTGCGTTTGGCCGTCCTCGGTGATCACCGTGGAAATGCGAAAGGCCACGTCCACATTGCGATTGGGATCGAGGACGTCTTCAGTGAGCCTTGCCAGACCGCGGTTGCCGATGCCGTCGAGGTTCGGGCCCAGGGCCGTGCCGGCGCCTTTGAGCTGGTGGCAGATGGCACATAGTTGTTCAAAGTGTGCCTTGCCCGAGGCGGGATCTCCACGGCGAGTGCGGTAGTCCGCGATTCGTTGGGCGATCGTTTCTTCGAGCTTTTGATTTTCATCGGGAAGTGCCTCGGTGAGACTGGCTGCGGTCACTTTCTGGGTGTCGGACAGGTTGGTCGTGAGCTTTTGCGCCAGGGTGGGCACTTTCAGCAGACGGGCCGAGGCCGAGCCGGACTCGATGAGCGAGATCAGGGCGGAGGCGCCCTCGCGAGATTGCGCCAGGAACTCGGCCAATTGAATTTGTTTGGCTCGTGTCAGGCTCTTCATCCAGTCGGCGAGAAGGGCAGCCGTCATCTCCTCGTTGTGCTCGGTCGACCATAGCGTCCGCAACGTGCGCTGACGAAGCTCGTGATTGCCCGGAGCCAATTCCAAGGCCTGCGCCAGGACGGAGAGATGCTTGGCCGGCAGTCTTAGGGAGACCAGAGCCTGAGCCAAGGGAGCGGTGGCGGTGGACGAGACACCTTCCTTTTGCAAGAGCTGCACGATCAAGTCTTGAAACTCGGTTAGAGAGAACTCCTTGACCAGGAGAGCGCCGAGCCGCCGTTCATCCGGACGTTTGCTTGGGTTGAGGCCCTCGACGGAAAACCGTCCAACGGCCAGCCAGGCATAGGCGGATCCCGTATCGCCATCGATGAGTTCGACATAGACCTGGCTTCCGGCGTGGGCCTGCGTGTCCCATTGCACTTCGCGGGCGACGTCGTTGCGCGGCGGATTGGTCTGGAAGAGAACCCTCTCCGAGGAAGCCTCGCGGAGGCGGACCCAGTTTTTCCCCTGGAGGGGCTTGCCCGGTTCGCCATCGTGTCCGGCAAGAAAGAAGCGAAAAGTCTCCGGACAGCTGAAGGGAGCGGAGCGGAGAGTTCCGGTGCGTTGTTCGCCTTTGGGAAAACTGCTCCAGAGGAGGGACGGCGATTGACCATCCGCGGAGGCGCGCCTTGTGGAGGGCGTCCAAGGGTTGCGAGCCTCGGTTTTTGACGGCGTCCAGGAGATCGTGGGAACCAAATCGTCGGGCGAGCCTAACAAGGGACGGGCGAGGTCGGCGGCCCAACGGCGAACGGGCCAAGTCGCGGGCGTGTCTTGGGTGAGATTGATCCCGCTTCGTCCCAGGCCGCTGCGCACGGCCTGCAAGAGTTCCAGTTGCAGCGGGGGTTGATCGGCGAACTGCCCGCGAACCGCACTGACGACCCGGGCGACCGAGTCTGGATCCGTCGAACCGGCAGCGAAGCGGAGATAACCGGTCATTTGTTTAGCCGGGACGCCCTTCAGTTGGTCGAGATGTCGAATGATGAATCCGCTGCCGGCCGCGTGGTTCACCGCGACGCAGACATCAGCCAGGACTTGGACATCTGCCGACGTGGACGCGAAGGTCTTCTCCCATTGGCGAAAGACCTCGGGATCGATGAGGTGGTGTTTGAGGGCAATCTTGATGGCGTGCCGTCCATGGACGTCTTCTTTCGGCGTCGTTCGGTAGGCTTGGAGGAGTTCATCGACCAATGAGAGGGCGGTGTGCTCGGCGGCTGCCATGGCCGCGGCCCGGCGAATCTGGGGATTGGGGCTGCGGAGACCGGGGGCGATCCAACGGTCGCTCTGGCTGAGTGGTGCCGGGAGCGCTCTCAGGAGGTGATAGGCTTGGATGCGCAGGGCGACCGGCTGATCCTCACGGGCGGCCGTGAGGCAATCTTCGAGATCGAGCTTCCCGGTTCTGGAGAGAACCCAGAGAAGATGGATGCGGCTCTCGGTGGGAACCTGGTCGAGGGCCGCGCGAATCTTGCTCTCCAACTCAGTGGGGTCTCGCGTGCTGAGTTCATCGACGATGAGGCCGGCGCCCACCGGATTGCTCGTTTCTAGCAAGACGATGAGGTCGTCGATCGCCGTCTGACGCAGGTTGGGCAGCGGAGGAATGACTCTTCCCGGTGGGTCCCGGCGCCCCTCCGTGGGTTTCCAGGAGATCTTCCAGATACGGCCGCGGAACCGGTCCCGTTTGGGATGGGTCAGGGGCACTTCGTAGTGTCCGATGATGGCGTTGTAGAAATCGGCCACGTAAAGGGCACCGTCAGGTCCCACCTTGAGATCGACGGGGCGGAACCAAGGGTCGCCGGCGACGAGGAAGTCGGATTCTTCCTGGGCCACAATGCTGGAACCGCGACGAACCAGGCGGTTGCGGTTGACGCGCGAGGTCACCACGTTGCCGCCAAACGTGCTGTTCTGATAGACTTGAGGAAAATGCGTGGCCTCCCCCAGGGCGATCCCGGCGATGCCGGTCGATCGATGGAGATGGTTCATGATGTTAGGAACGTAGCCGAGGCCGTCATGCGGTTTGCCGAAACTGTCGTGGTAGCCGCCGGGCAGAACGAGATTGATGGGTTTGGTATGGCAGTCGGCAGTGAAGAGATCGCCACGTTGGTCAAAGGTCATACCGAAGGGGTTCACCTGGCCGTGACCGACGTGCTCGATGCGGGAGCCGTCGAGGCGGATGCGAAAGGTATTGCCCGACTGCATGGTGATGGCATGGCCGTCGGCTCCGCTGACGGTACTCTGGTTGTTGAAACCGTGACAGGCGTAGAGCCAACCATCGGGCCCCCGGTTGAACGCGTTGCACATGCCATGGGTGTCGCGGGTGCAATCGAAGGGGCCGTAGAGAATCTCGCGGGTGTCCGCCCGGTCGTCGCCGTCGGTATCGCGGAGGAACCAGATATTGGGGATGCTGAAACAGATGACGCCATCGCGATAGGGATAGAGTCCCATGGGGATGTTCAAGTTTTCGGCAAAAGTGGTGATTTTGTCAGCACGGCCGTCGCCGGTGGTGTCCTCCAGAATCTTGATTGTGTCCCGAGCCTCGCGGTCGGCCGGAGCGGCGTAGGGATACTCCAGCGAGCTGCTGACCCAGAGACGGCCCCGGGCATCGAAGGCGAGGTTCATCGGCTTGGCGATGTCGGGTTCGGCGGCGACGAGTTCGATCTTGAAGCCCTCGGGGAGGACGAATGAGGCCTGTTCTTCCTCGGGAGTGCGAGCCGGCGTGGTGCGCACGTGCTCGGCGAAGAGCCCGGTGCCGGCCACGTGAGCGGGTGACTCGGAAGGCACGGGGGCGCCTTCCTTGTAGACGTCCGGCTCCACTTGGCGACGCTCCTCGTGCCGGATGAGAAAGGTGCCTAACTTATTGCCGATGACGATGTCCGGCAGGCCGTTGCCCGTGACATCGCCGACGGTGAGCTGCGTGCCCACGCCAGAGCGTTCGTCGATGAGCCAGGGCTGAAATTGGACGCCGGCACCGGTTCGGATGTTGCGGAACCAATAGAGGAGAGGCAATTCTTGAGAACCAGGGTCACCGCCGCCGTGGGCCCAGAATCTTTTTCCCGTGACGATGTCCTTTCTGCCGTCGCCGTCGATATCCGTCAGGGCGGCGGCGTGCATTTGGGAAATGCTGAGGCCATAGGGGTTGTCGCTTGGTTTGGCTGTGAGAATGGCGTGTTCCTTGAACTGGGTTTCTCCATCGGCGTTATCATGGCCGAGTTGTTCGAACCATGATAGTCCGTAGCCATGGGCGTTCTGTACGGAGATGACGTCCTGATCGCCATCGCCGTCGACATCGTCGGGGAACATCTGGGCGCCTCCGGATTCGGCAAAGCGGACGGGATGGAGGGTGAAGAGTTCGCCTTTCGCGGCCGGCTGTTCCCACCAACCATTGGTTTCGAGTACATCGAGCCGGCCGTCTCCATTGACGTCGCCGATCCCCAAGCCGTGGGTGAAGCGGCCGAAGCCGCGATCGCCGGTGATGGGGGTGAAGGTCCATGGTTTGGACGGCGTCTCCCAATTGGGCTCGGCGTACCCAAGCTTTTTGTCGAAGCAGAAGACGAGCTCGGGTTTGCCGTCGCCAGTGAGGTCCGTTAGGGTTGGCGACTCATTGCCGACCCATTCGAAGGCAAGGTGCTTTTGCCAGAGGGCGCCGGTTGAACCGGGGTTCTCGAACCAGTGCGCCGGCGTACCCGGCATGGGGATGGCGAGGATGTCCGGACGGCCGTCGCCATTGAAGTCGTGAGTGAAGGAGAAGAAATGCCGAGAGTAGACGGCGATGGGAAAGCGTTCGATGGAGGCATAGGCGTGACGTTGACGAAAATCGGGGCCGGCATACCAGTAAGGGCCGGAGACGATGTCTTGGGCGCCGTCGTCATTGATGTCGGCGAAACAGGCCCCTTCACTAAAGAAATCTTCGCTGAGGACGAGTTTATTGAAGGTTGATAGCGTGGTCTGGGCCGACGTCTGATAGACTGATAGGGTGAGCCAGAAAATGATGAGATGGCAGGCCGTTCGCATGCGCGACCGTAGCCCAAGCCATGGAGGCGGTCCAGCCTCGTGTGCCCGGCCCCGGGCGCCTAGTGGGAGCGCTCCAAGACCTCCACGGTGCAGGGGACGACGCCAGCGGTGACCATTCCGAGTTCCCGGGCGATGCCGATGGAGACGTCGATGATACGGCCCTTGATGAAGGGGCCCCTGTCATTGATTCGGACGATGGCCGAACGGCCATTGCGGAGGTTGGTCACGCGGACGTGCGTTCCCATGGGGAGGTAGCGGTGGGCCGCGGTCCTGGCGTTATTCCGGAAGCGTTCGCCGCTGGCGGTGCGGGTGCCGCCGTTGGTGGCGATGCTGTACCAGGAGGCCTTGCCGTGCTGGATTTTACCGGTCGAGGTGAAGCCGGCGGGAGCCTCATCCCAATGGGAAACCCGTCCTGATGAAGACGGCGACTCTCTCGAAGAGACGTCTCGCTTTCCGCTCTGGCAACCGGCGAGTACGCAGGCCAAGAGGGTGGGGAAGAGGAGAGACCCGATGTGATGTCGGCGAGGCATTCCACCAAAGATGCCATCGATTTTGGATATGGCTATCGATTCCGGATAGGTGACCTCATTCAAGCATCGCTCTGTCTGAGCTTGCGCAGGCTGACGACGAGGTCTTCGGCGCAATCCATGAAGCGTTGGACCACGGGATTGACGTAGGCGCGGTGGAGGCAGCCGATGGTGATCTCGGGGAAGTCGGGGAGCGGGATTCTGCGGACGGTCTTGCGCAGGCGAAGTCCGGGCACTTCGGCGTAGACGCCGTAGCCAAAGCCCTCGGAGACGTAGGATTGGACGAGTTCTAACTGATTGATGACAATCTCGGGCTCCCACTGGATCTTGAGTTTGTTCAACTGCTTTTGGAAGAGCTGGCTGATGTGCTCTTCCGGCGGGAGGGAGACGAGGGGAAAGGGGATCTCGGTGTTGCGCGCGTGCTTGAGGAGAGCCTTGAAGGTGACATGTTTGGCATCCCGGTGGGCCAGGAGGATCAGGGGAGTGTTGATCAATTCGATACTCCTTAGACCACTGGCCGGCCTGCCGTGGAGGAGGCTGACGGCGATGTCGATTTGCTCGTCCAGGAGGAGGTTCTCGGCGTCCGAAGGGTTGACCTGGCGCAGTGTGAGTCGGATGTTGGGATGGTGCTTGCGGAGCTGCTTGAGGAGGATGGGGAGATAGTGGGCGAGGACGGTTTGAGAGGCTCCGAGCCGGAGATGCTGTTCCTCCTCACCGCGGAGCCGGCTGGCGACGCGGGGAAGTTTGGAGAAGAACGGTTCGATGAATTGATAGAGCGTGTTCCCGGCATCGGTTAGGGAGAAAGGGCGGCGTTGGAAGAGCTTGACGTTGAGTTCCTCCTCCAGTTTCAAGAGCTGCGCGCTGACGGCGGGCTGTTGGATCCCGTAGGGCATCTTGCGCACGGCCTGGGTGATGCCCCGATACTTGGCCACGTAGTAAAAGAGTTCCAGGTAGTGGACGTTCATGAGCGGCGCAGTGTAGGTCCGGCGGGGTGCCCGAGGCAATCTTCTCTTGTCGATTTGTGTGACGCCCTAGAGAGGGGCGTCCACGCGCCACGCGAAACCGGCGTCTTTCTGCTTGGACGCGCTGGAGAATCTCGCTATAGGATCGCGAGGGGCCCGGGCGATCCGTCGTTGCGGGGCTCCATGTTTTTAATTCAGCCTTCAGACTTATTTCATATGCCACACGTCGAGACGAACGGAATCCAGATGTATTATGAGGAGCGCGGAACGGGGGAGCCCTTGGTCTGTATCATGGGAATCACGGCCCCCGGAGCGGTGTGGGAGGCGCATGCCGAGGCCTGGCAGGAGCATTTCCGCTGTATCCTGGGGGACAACCGCGGTGTGGGGAACAGTGATAAGCCGGAGGGCCCTTACTCCAGTGCCATGATGGCCGATGACTACGCCGGTCTCATGGATGCGTTAGGCATCGAGCAAGCGCGCGTCGTGGGGTGCTCCATGGGAAGTATCATCGCCCAGCAGCTCGCACTGCGTCATCCGCAGAAGGTGAAGAGCGCGGTGCTGATGTGTACTTGGGCGCGCTGTGACCGCTATGCGAAGTCGGTCTTCGAGCACATGAAACACATCAAGGCGAGGCTCCGGCCCGAGGAGTTCATGGAATACATCCAGTTGCTCATTTTCACCAAGCCCTTCTGGGACAATGACGAGGCCCATCAAGGCCTGCTCGATGGACGGAACGAAGCGGCACTGGGCGCCGCCCCGCAGCCGGTGCACGCCATGGAGGCGCAGGCCGCCGCCTGCACGGGACACGATGTGCTCGACCAGCTCAAAGAGGTGCAGTGCCCCTGCCTCGTTATCGGTGGAAAGGACGATATCTTCACCCCGCGTTGGATGGCGGAGGAGACGGCGGCAGCCTTGCCGCAGAGTGACCTCCATCTCTACGACGGCGCCGGTCACGCTTTCCACTGGGAATGTCTCGACGACTTTAATCCACGGACGACGGAGTGGCTCCTGGCCCACTAACGCAATCAAGTCAATCGAAGTAATCTCTCTATTCTTTCTAACTTAGCAACGACAGACAATGGGAACAATCAAATTCGGATCTGAGGTCTACACCTGGTTCATGGACGGGTATGGCGAGGGCAACAACAACAAGCTCCCGCACATGATCAAGGTGATCAAGGAATCGGGCTTCGCCGGCGTGGAGCCCATGGTCCTAGAGCCCTATGACACTTACTGGCTGGGGGACTGCAAGGATCCGGCGAAACTCAAGGACGCCCTGGATGAGGCGGGGATCGAGCTGGCCGCGCTGGCGCTGATCTGCAAATGGGATCAGCCGGAAGAGACGGAATCGGAGAGAGCCTGTGCGGATTGGACGATCGAGACGCTCAAACTGTTTCCGGGAGCCGCTCTCGGTACCGTGCCCCTGCCCGACGGACGGCACGATCTGGAGCAGCGCCGGATCAATTTGGTGAACAATGTGAATCGGGTTTCCCGCCGGGCGGCGGAGGCGGGTTTGCAGTGTTCCTTCCATCCCAACAGCCCGCCCCCGTCGATCGTGCGGACTCAGGACGACTACGACGTGGTGCTCAATAGCCTGGATCCCAAGGTCACGGGTTGGACCCCGGATGTGGGGCACATTGCTCGGGGCGGCATGGACGTCATCGATACGATGACGAAGTGGGCCCACCTGGTGAATCACATTCACTACAAGGACTTTAGCGGGAACGGTCCCGAGCCCTGGGCCCAGATGGGGACGGGCAAGCTCGATTTTCACCGGATCACCGAGTGGCTGACCTTGCGAAACTACGACGGGTGGATCATCTGTGAAGACGAGTGTCATGATGCCATTGGGGATCCCGACGGGGTGACGAAGCAGAACGGTCAGTGGTGCCAGGACAATCTCGTGCCCTTGGTTGGCTAGCCACCACCGGTTCCGAGCATTGGATTTTTTCGGGCAGCGCTCCCCTCTGGGGGAGCGCTCTTTTTTTGGCGCTGCGCTGGAAAGTGCGTATGGTCTGAGCGAACGCCCCCACCCCCAACCCCGACCCAACCATGATGCCCATTCGACTCCTCGTCATGCTCACGACTATTCTCGCCTCCGGCGGGTGGGAACTCGTTGCGGTCGAGGAGACGGTGGTGCGGCGGGATGGCGTCTGGCGCTATTTGGCTGAGGGAAACAAAGGACCCGGAGAGTGGGCGGCGATGAATGCCGATGACCGGAAATGGCCCACGAGCACGGGCATGAAGCTCCCGGGAAAGGGCGGTAGCGGCGCCAGTCTGTGGCGGCATCGGTTCAATGTGGAAGATTTGGCGGGAGTGGATCGAGTGCGGCTCTCGATCCGATATCACGATGGGGTGGTGGTTTTTCTCAACGGGGTGGAGTGGGTGCGGGCGAACATGCCGCCGGGGTTCATTGACGCCTCCACGCCGGCGGCGAGGGCTCGCGGGGTGACGGAGGCGCGGGAGTTTGAGCACTGGGAGGCAGATCGATCCCTGCTGGAAGAAGGAGGAAACGTCTTGGCGGTGGCGGTGCACCGTGCGGAGGCCACCCGGCTGCCCTGGGCCTGCGAACTGGAGCTGGTGCTCATCCGGGGGAAAGAGGAGCGAGAATCGGGAGAGGCTCCCGAGCGTGCGCCGTCCCGGCCGGGGCGGCGGATTGAAGTCACCGACAAGCGTGCCGTGGCCGAGGCCGCCCCGGGGGACTGGAAGGTCACGGCCTTTGCCCTGGAGGAGGAAGCGCTGGAGGCCTACGGCTCCGGGGACTGGAAAATGGCGGCGGCGCGCTATGCCCAGAGCCAATTGGCCTACGTTTACGCCTTCCGAGGGTCTTCGCTCGATGGGGCGTTGAAACACTATTTGTTGGCGGAGACGGAGTTGTCGCGCGAGTTCCTCACCTTGCTCTCACGGCATGACGATCATGAAGACGTCTACGAGCTTCTCGGTCTGCTTCAGGCTCACGATGCGGAGCGGTTTCGGGCCTTTCCCCGCCTGGCCATGGCGATGGCGCTCGTCTATGACCAGCGACCGCCCTGGTACTGGCCACACAGCCAGGTCTCGCGCGCGGCGCTTCCCCGCCGGCTGCCGGATCCGGTGGAGGCCTTCGATTTCTGGGTGGATTCAGACGAAGGGGGAGAGACCTTGTTTCGGCTAGGTGACTTGATGATTGAGGAATTGACGTATGTCGTGGATGTCGTGGCGCCCCTGGAAGAACTGCGGTGGGCTCAAGAGAAGTTTCGGCTCAAGAGAGAGTCCGTGGTCAAGCTCTACTGGACCATTCGCTATGACCACGAGCGCTTTGACAACGGGCAGACTATTTGGCTGGACGATGACTATCATTTACCGACGATCCTCGAACGCGGCGGAATTTGTGCCGATCAAGCTTACTTCATGACCCAAGTGGCGAAGGCGCACGGCGTGCCTTGCATCACGGTGACGGGGATGGTGGAGCAGGGACGGCATGCGTGGGTGGGCTACATGGAAGAGCCGGGAGAGTGGAATTTTCAGGCCGGCCGCAACGCGGAATCCTTCTTTGTCAGCGGCCGTGCCTTTGATCCCCAGACGTGGAGGCGGCCGCTCGATCACGAGTTGGCCTTTCTCAAACAGCGCCTGGCGATGCAACCGAAGTACCGGCTCTCGAAGCTGCATAGCGGCTTTGCCAAAATGGCATTGCGTGAGGGTGACGCGGCAGGGGCGCTCACGGCGGCGACGGAGTCGGTGCGCCAGGACAAGCGCAATCTCGATGCCTGGGAGATCCTGTTGCAACTGACCGAGGAGAAAGGGGCGCAGGGGGCCGCGGAGTTGGAGCGGCTCTGCCGCAACGGGGCCAAAGCATTTCGCGAGTATCCCGATCTCGAGGCGGGCTTTCTGCGCCGTTTGGCGGGTCTGTTGGAGGAACGGGGTGATCTTGAAGGCGGGCAAGGGGTGCGGCGGGAGATCATTCGTCGAAATCACCGCGAACGTCCGGATCTCGCTCTGGCAGAGGCGGCCCGGGAATTGCATCTGGCGATGGAGGGCGCACCGGTGGAGGACCAAGTGCGGCTCTACAAGCGCCAGGTCTCTCGATTTCGCGAGGCTGGCTTGATCACGGGGCAGCGCATGGTGGAGCCCTTTGTCCGTCACCTGATCCGGAGAGGCGAAGTGGATCTAGCGAAGCGGGCCATCGCCTATGCGCGGAATCGCTTGCAGGTCAGTATACCGGAACAACTGGATCGCATGCTAACGTCTCTGGAAGAGCGGTTGCCCAGGGAGGCGGGAGCCTCTTGAGGGAGCTAGGGGCAATCTAGAGTTGGTTTCTCCCGGGAGCATGATCTAACGTCGGCGATATGGATCCTCGATTGTTCGTTCCGTTGCTCCTGAGCTTGCTCGTTCACGGCTTGGCCCAGGAGAGCGCGCCCCTGGCGGGTCCCTCGCGGGGTGAGACGCCGTTCACCCTACTCTCGCCAAAGTCGACGGGGATCGAGTTTCAGTCGCCGCTGTTGGAGGACCACCCCTTGAATTACCTTTACCATTCGGGTTTTGCCTGCGGGGCGGTGGCCATCGGTGATGTGGATGGCGACGGGCGGCCGGATCTCTTTTTCACCAACGGGCCGGGGAAGAACGCTCTCTATCTCCAAAGGGGGCCGCTCCAGTTTGAGGAGGCGCCGGCGGCGCTTGGCCTCAGTGGCGGGAATCGATGGGGCACGGGATGCGCCATGGTGGATATCGATAACGATGGCGACCTCGATCTCTATGTCTGCAACTACCGCGGGCGTCATGAACTCTATGTCAATCAGCTCGTTCCCACGGGGAAACTGGCTTTTGAGGATCGCGCCCCGGCAATGGGATTGGATTTGGTCAATGCGAGCATGACCCCGGCGTTTGCCGACATGGATCTCGACGGCGATCTCGATCTCTTCATGCTGAACAATCGCCTGGAACGTCCTGAGGGACGCCCGGCCAAGCCGCCCTACAAGGTGGTGCAGGGGAAGCCGCAGGTGCTCCCGGAGTTCGCTCCATTCTATCGTTTGCGTCAGAACGGCCCCAAGAGTTTTGAGATGGACGCCTACGGTCAGCCGGACCGTCTCTATCGGAATGACAAGGGCGTCTTCGTGGATGTCACGGTTCAGGCGGGGATCTCGGGCGAGGGGCACGGGCTTTCGGCCACCTGGTGGGACTACAATGAGGACGGCTACCCCGACGTTTATGTGGGCAATGATTTCACCGATCCGGACCGTCTCTATCGGAACAACAAGGATGGTACCTTCACCGATGTCCTGGGGGAAACCATGCCTTACTGTTCTTGGTCTTCCATGGGATCGGCTTCAGCCGATTTGAACAATGACGGTCTCGTCGATCTCTTCAGCGCGGACATGGCGGCGACGTCTCATTTCAAGCAGAAGATCAACATGGGCGACATGAGCAAGCACCGCTGGCTGATGGAGACGGGGTGGCCGCGCCAGATCATGCGCAACATGCTCTACATCAATACGGGGATTCACCGCTTCAAGGAAACGGCGTTCATGTCAGGGGTGGCGCAATCGGACTGGACGTGGGCGGTCAAGCTGGCGGATTTTGACAGTGATGGGTGGACCGACGTGTATCTATCCAACGGCATGGCACGCAATTTCTCCAATGCGGACATTCCCATGGGGGCGGGGGCCTTGGTGGGGCGCACGGAATTTGAGGTCTATCGCGATACGCCGCCCATGCGGGAGAAGAACCTGGCCTTCAGAAATCGAGGCGGGCTGAAATTTGATGATGTCAGTGAGAGCTGGAACCTCGATGCCCTGGGGATGAGCTATGGGGCGGCTCAGGGTGATCTCGATGGGGATGGCGACGTCGATCTGGTGGTGATGAACTTGGGCGAGTCGCCCAGTGTCTATCGGAATGACATCGGTACCGGGCATCGTCTGACGATTGCGCTCGAGGGTTCGGCGAGCAACCGGGCGGGCTGGGGCAGCACCGTGCGGGTGGAGGCGGGAGGCGTGGTGCAGACACGCTATCTCCATCCGATCACTGGATTTCAGGGCTGTGACCTGGCGGAGTTGAACTTTGGCCTGGGAGAGCGATCGGTTTCGGATGTCGTGACAGTGAAGTGGCCCAGTGGCCGCCAGACGCGCCTGACCAACCTGGCGGCGGGCCGGAGATACGTCCTCCGCGAGAAGGATGCCGGCGGCGAGGTGGAGGCGGCGCCGACGAAGACCCCGAGCCTTTTCGTCGAGCGTGCGCGAGAGCTGGGATTGACCTATCGCCATCTGGAGCGTCCCTACGACGACTACGCGAAACAGCCGCTGTTACCGGG
The DNA here is from genome assembly GCA_028281705.1 of Verrucomicrobiales bacterium. Lineage (GTDB taxonomy): Bacteria > Verrucomicrobiota > Verrucomicrobiia > Verrucomicrobiales > DEV007 > JAACDM01. The sequence continues at coordinate 10,417 of JANQJH010000071.1, read as the reverse complement.
AAAACTCTCTCAGTTGGGCCCGGGAATGGCCTGGGGTGACATGGATGCCGATGGCGATGATGATCTCTTTGTCGGCGGCGCCGCGGGGCGACCGGGGGCTCTCTTTCGTCAGGATGAAGGCCGCTTTGTCCAGGTGAGCGGGCCCTGGGGAAACGATCGCGAGAGTGAGGACATGGGGATGGTCTGGTTGGATGCGGATCGCGATGGCGATCTCGATCTCTTCGTCGCCAGTGGCGGCGTGGAACACATGATCGGCTCTCCCGCGCTGCGCGATCGTCTCTATTTGAATCTGGGGCAAGGACGTTTTGTCAGGGCGGGTGAGGAGGTTCTTCCCCAGGCGTTTTACTCTAGCGGTGTGGTCACGGCGGCCGACTACGATCGCGATGGCGACGTCGATCTCTTCGTCGGATCGCGATCGATTCCGGGAGATTATCCCTTGGGGCCTGCGAGTCGTCTGTTGCGCAATGAGAGTCAACCGGGCCGGCCGAAATTTGCCGATGTGTCCAAGAGCTTCAGCGGCTTGGCGGACGTGGGTATGGTCACGGGAGCGGTGTGGACAGACGTGAATGGTGATGCGTGGCCGGATCTGGCACTGGTGAGCGAATGGGATTCTCTGCGCCTCTTTGTCTCTCGCGGCGGCAGGCTTGAGTTGGAGCCGGCCGCGGTGGAGCGGGCGGGATTGCTCGGTTGGTGGAACGGGCTGGCCTCGGGCGATTTGGATGGCGATGGAGACGTGGATTTCGTGGCGACGAATGTGGGATTGAATACGAAGTACGGTCGTCCTTCGGTGAAGAAACCCTCACTGCTTTACTATGGGGACATGGATTCGAGCGGCGTGAGGCAGCTGGTGGAAGCGAAGAGCGGCGAGGAGGGTCTCCTTCCGATTCGCGGACGGAGTTGTAGTTCGCGAGCGATGCCTTTCATTGCCAAAAAATTCGAGAGTTACCGTTCCTTTGCCCAGGCCAGTCTGGAGGCCATCTACACGCGGCACAGTTTGGCGGAGGCGGAGCGATTTGAAGGCAGCGAATTCCAGACGGGAATTTTCAGGAACGTGTCCCAGGGTGGCGTGGTGCGATTTGAGTTCGAGCCGCTCCCCTTTGCGGCGCAGGCGACGCCCGGCTATGGGGTCTCGATCCTCGATGGCAACGGCGATGGGAATGTGGACTTGGCGATCGTGGGCAACCTCTACACGAGGGAGCCGGAGACGGGGTTGTGGCGTGGAGCCATGGGGTTGCTCCTTGCGGGGGATGGGCGTGGCGGATTTGATGAAGTGCCTTACGCGCAAAGCGGCTTTGTCGTTCCCGGAGACGGCAAGAGTCTAACAAGATCTGACATCAACGGAGACGGGGTGCCTGATTTGGTGGCCGGACAGAACAACGATCAGCTGATGGCCTTTGTCAGCGAGGGTGCCGCGGATGGTTACGTTTCCCTGCGATTGCGGGGAAAACCGGGGAATCCTTCGGCCTTGGGCGCGAGGGCGGTGCTTCATTTGAACGATGGCACGACGAGGATGGCCTCCGTCGATGGCGGGAGCGGCTATCTTTCGCAGTCATCGGCGGAACTCTTTTTCGGAATCGGAGCGGGCAAGCCCAAGGAAGTCGTTGTGACGTGGCCCGATGGGTCGACCAGCCGGCATGAGGTGACAACGTCCAGGCTGAAATTGACGCAACCGTGAACCAGGGGAAATGAAGTTCGGTGGCAGCATGTATTTGGTTAGGCTTCGGCGGGAGGCGCTGCGGATTCTTTCTTGTCTGCTTCTCATGAGCTCTCTCATCTCCGTTTCCGCTGAAGAAGAAGAAAAAGAAGAGGACACCGTGGTGTTGCTCCATGGTTTGGCCCGCAGTTCCCGGTCGATGCTGAAAATGGAGCGTGCACTGGAGGCGGATGGCTATCGGGTGCTCAACATCGGCTACCCTTCCAGAGAGTACACCGTGGAGGAATTGGCGCGGCGAGTGCGGCGCCAGATCGTGGCTGAGGTGAGCGAGGAGTCTCGATTGCATTTCGTCACTCATTCGCTGGGCGGCATCATTGTCCGCTGGATGCAGCAGGAAGAGCCTCTTCCCCGGGTGCACCGCATGGTGATGTTGAGTCCGCCGAACCATGGGAGCGAGGTGGTGGATACTCTCGGCGATTGGCGGCTCTTTCGCTGGGTCAACGGCCCGGCGGGATCGCAGTTAGGCACGGGAGAAGACGGCATCGCGGCCCGATTGGGAGCCCCAGACTTTGAAGTGGGCGTCATCACTGGGGATCGGAGCATCAACTGGATTCTCTCGCGCTACCTGCCGGGAAAGGACGACGGCAAGGTCTCCGTGGCCAGTGCTCGTCTCGAGGCGATGCGTGATTTCCGCGTGGTGCACACGGCGCATCCTTTCATCATGAAGAATCGGCGCGTGATCTCGGCCACGCGGCACTTTTTGGCAGAGGGGCGCTTTCCCGAGGCGGGACTCTGAGCAGGTTTGGGCAATTCGCGATGGCGAGGGGGCGGAACGCGTGTTAAACAGCGGCCAAATCTGAACTATGAGTGAGAACGAGAAGGGAACGCAGTTTGATCTGCGCTACGTGGCCGGATTGGCTCGCCTGGAGCTGTCCGACGATGAGGTGGCGACTTTTGAGCCGCAGTTGCAGGACATTTTGACTTACATGGAAAAGCTCGATGAAGTCGATGTCAGCGGCATTGAGCCCACGGCCCATGCCAATCCCGTTCTCAACGTGACCCGGGCGGACGCATCCCGTCCGAGCCTGGAGGCAGAGGACGCCCTGCGCAACGGGCCCAAGACGACGAGTGATCAATTTGTCGTGCCCAAGGTGGTCGAGTAGGCGAGCCGAGAGAGAGAACGAGCGAGCAAGCGAGAGCGATGAGTTTAGCAAGCAAGACGATCAAGGAATTGCGCGGTCTGTTGGATGGCGGAGAGATCCAGCCGATGGAGATCGTGGACAGTGTGATTGCGGCGGCGGAAGCGCGCGATGAGAAGATTGGCGGCTACCTGTCCTGGGATCGCGACCAAGCCTGCCGTGCCTGTGAGACGCCCATTCGCGGTCTGCTGGGAGGCATTCCGATTGCGATCAAGGACTTGATCAATGTGAAGGATCAGCCTTGCGGCTGCGGGTCGAAGATTCTGCGGAACTATGTGGCGCCCTATGACGCCACGAGTATCGTGAATTTGCGGCGGGCAGGAGGGCATCCCTTCGGCCGGGCGAACATGGACGAGTTTGCCATGGGATCTTCCAATGAGAATTCTTCGATCAAGCCGGTGCACAACCCCTGGGATTTGGAGAGGATCTCTGGCGGGTCGAGCGGGGGTTCGGCAGCGGTCGTGGCCTCGGACCAGGCCATCGCGGCGCTGGGCTCGGACACCGGGGGATCGGTGCGGCAGCCGGCGGCGTTCTGTGGCTGTGTGGGATTGAAGCCGACTTACGGGAGGGTCTCGCGCTTCGGCTTGACGGCTTACGCCTCCTCCCTGGACCAGATCGGTCCCTTGACCAAGACGGTGGAAGATGCCGCCATCTTGTTAGGGGCGATCAGTGGGGGCGATGCCAATGACAGCACGTGTTTGGATGAGCCGGTGCCCGATTACGCGGCCGGCTTGACGGGCGAGATCAAGGGGATGAAGCTGGGGCTGCCGGAGGAGTATTTCGGGGAGGGGATTGATCCGGCGATCCGTGAGGCGGTGCAGAAGGCGGCGAAGCACTATGAAAGTCTCGGCGTGGAGATCGTCGACGTTTCCCTGCCCTATACGGAACACGCGGTGGGTGTGTACTACATTATCGCCACGGCGGAGGCCTCGGCGAATCTGGCGCGCTTTGACGGCGTGCGTTATGGCTATCGGGCTCCCGATGCCAAGGATCTCGCGGAGCAGTATGCCAAGTCGCGTGCTCAGGGATTCGGCCCGGAAGTGAAGCGCCGGATTTTGTTAGGTACCTATGTACTGAGTTCAGGCTATTACGATGCCTATTACCTCCGGGCCCAGAAGCTGCGAACCTTGATCCGTGACGATTTCACCAAGGCCTTTGCCAAGGTGGATGCCATCCTGGCGCCGGTGAGCCCGACGCCACCCTACAAGATTGGCGAAAAAGTGGCCAACCCGCTCGATGTCTACCTGGCGGATATCTTTACCACGAGCGCCAATCTGGCCGGCATCTGTGGTCTCAGTCTTCCCTGTGGCTTCATGACGCCGGGTGATGGCGATCATGAGCTTCCGATTGGCTTGCAGCTTCTGGGGGCGCCGTTTGCGGAGGAGAAGATTCTTCGCTTGGGGCATCACTACGAGCAATCGACGGAGTGGCATCAGCGGCGGCCTGTGATTTGAGGAAGAGATAGCGGATCAATCCTACATAGGCCGCCATAAGAAAGTGGCAGGGACTTCAGTCCCTGAGCTCGCGTGAATGATATGGGGACTGAAGTCCCCTCCACATTCCTGGCGGCATCCTTGAGAATGGGCCGTCATAAGAAAGTGGTAGGACTTCAGTCCCTGAGCTCGCGTGAATGATATGGGGACTAAAGTCCCCTCCACATTCCTGGAGGCATCCTTGAGAATGGGTCGTCATAAGAAAGTGGCAGGGACTTCAGTCCCTGAGCTATTCTCCGATCTTTATTAGCATTCGAAGCCTTGCTCTCGCATGCGGCCGGTGACGCCGGCCATGAGATCTTCGCGGATGCGATCGAGGGCATGGTAGAGCTTGTGGACGGAGATCTTGGTCCGCTTGGCCATCTGTTGGATGGTTTCCTTGGAGGCGTAGCGACACTGGATGAGTTCGCGGTCGGCGGAGGGGAGAGATCCCAGGCAGGATTCCAGGGCTTCATTACGGGCTTCCTGCCATTCGTCCTGGACGGGAGCCGGGGCTCTTTCGAGGGCGTTCTCATCGGAGAGCTGCCAACTGCGGCGATGAGTTCGCTGTCGGTGTTTGAGGCTCTGATAAAAGGCGAATCGGCAGGCCCAGGGAAGAAAGGGGCGATCGCTGTCGTAATCCTCAAATTTTCGCCACAGGGCGATGGCCAGATCTTGCATGATATCATCCAACGCGTCGCGGTCCCGGACGAGGGAGAGCACGTAACGGGAAAGATCCGGTTTCGCGGCCAGGAATAGCTGGATGAAATCGTCTTTCTTGGGTGCTGCTGGCGTTTCGGCTAGAGATAGCATGGAATCATCTGTGTTTCTATAACGAAGAGGAAGGGTCGTTGATCCTGTCGATTTCTCTCTTTTTTGACTTTCTATGGATGCATGCGCAGTCCGTGGTGAATTTCCGCAGAGAAAATGAAACGATAGGCATGAATCCCGCCGCAGGGGCACTGCGACGGGATCCACCTATCTTTCGATGGGACACCAAACCCCAGGCGGTGAAGAACAGCACTCGCTGCACTGGAACCCACCATTTTTCCCGTCACTTGCCTGACAGATGCGCCATTTCAAGAAATTCGTCATGATGCGTGTGATGATCCAAGCTACCTTCCGCGCCCTCCCCGAAATCCATCCCAGCGATTTCCTCCGCGTTGCTCGAGGACAGAGGCTTGAGCCTCGGCCGTGAGGCCGCTGGTGGGGAGCCAGGCCTCGGCTGCCGTGCGGTCGGAGCGCAACCAATTGCGAGCCACATCGGTTAGGGTGCTGATGCGGATTTCCTCGTTGGCGATGCTCCCGGCCCAAGCGGCAGCGGACTGCGGGTCTTCCCTGGCCAGTTCTTTGGCAAAGCCTTCGACGGCGGAATCTTTGACAGCGGAATCGGGCATCTGCGCGAGGTACTCGCTGGCGGCCACGGGATCCCTCTCGGTCCATTCGTCCAGGGCTTCTTCGAAAACGCGCTTTTGGGTTTCGTTCGGGAGGTCACCGGCCCAATCGATGACGGATTGCGGGTCTTTCTCGGCCCATTCCTCGGCGATCTCGGTCACGGCACTGCGGGCGTAGTCCTGGTCCGCATGGCCGTTGATCCATTCCACGGCGGCCTCGAGATCCTCGTTGGCATAGACGCCGGCGATGCGATCCATGGCCCCGCCTTTCAAGTCGTCGTCCTGGAGACCATCGGCCCATTGAGCCGCACTGGCCGTGCCGCCTTCTAACATTTCTTCGGCCACGGTCGACATGTAGCGTCCCCGTGTTCCCTCGTCGTCACCGGGGAGGGCGGCGATGAAGCTCACGGCTTCGTCGACTCCGTTGACCATGAGCCCGCGAACGATGCCGCTGGTATACATGCCCTTGCGCCGGTCGTCGCCCTCGAGCGAATTGACATATTCCAGAGCGGCGGTCGAATCCTCCGTGGCCCAACCTGAGAGGACGCTGTAAATGTCAAAGGTGGAACCGCCACGGTCGCCCCAGCCGCCGCGTCCGCGTCCACCTTCTCCGTTGGCTTCGCGCTCGGCGCGTTCTTGTTCGGCTAGAGCGGTGAGTTCGGCGATGGCGGATTTGCCATCGATGCGGCCCCAGGCGTTGAGGAGGAGACGCATTTCATCGCCACCGCCCCGGCCGAAGCCGCCGCGGCGGTTTCCCCGGGCTTCGCGCATGGCTTGAAAGGCGGCCTTGGCGTTTTCCGGGGTCAGTTGATCCAAAAGAGCGGTGAGCATCGCGGCCTTTTTCAGCGGATCATTTTCACCTGCCATGGCTTTCACGGCCGCTGAGATATTGTCAGAAGTCATGGTCCCATCCATGGCCAGATAGTTGGCGATGGGTGAGGCGGCGCGATTCCCTTTGGCGCTGCTCGCGGCGGAGCGCGTTCGTTCTCCAGGTGTGAGCGAGGAGGTGCTCGCTCCGTGGATCTCGTTGACTGCCATGGACTGCTCGGGGGCACTGGGCTTGAGGAACCAGCCGAGGCCGAAGGCTCCAGCGGACGAGATGGTGAGGAGGGCGATCGTTGGGACGGAGGCGTTCATGGATAGAGAGGCGAACAGAAGGGAAGCGCGACGCGAGGTTGGCTGGTTCGGTTCTTTAGTAGGCGATGTTGGACCAATCGGCGGGATTTGGGCGGTTGTTCTCTGCCGAGAGCATCATGGCGGCCTCCGAAATGCTGGGTCTCTTCTGGGGCCCACGGATGACTCCGATCTCACACAGGGTGTAGATCAAGAGGCAGAGGGCGAAGAAAACCCAACGAAATGAGGACATCCAGGATGGCTCTTGCGGCATCAGTGTGTGTGTATTTCCGGTCTTCAGAGGTGCATGCGTTGGAACTCCGCCGATTCCGCAGAAAAAATCCGAAGAATTTCACTCAGCGAGCGAGGGGCGCGTGGAAGAGGTGAACTTCCTTGGCCGGCGTGAAAGGACCGCCGCCGTCGGCCACCAGCCATTGCCCGTCGCGGGAGAACTTCAACTGCTGGAGGATGGTGCCCACTTTCCGGAGGGAAACGAGTTCTTGCCTGGTGGCGAGATGCCAGAATTTCAGAGTGCTGTCGTAGCTCGACGAGGCCAGGGTCCGTCCATCGACCGAGAAGGCGAGAGAAGCGATGTTCTGCTTGTGGCCGTCGAGTTCGTTCACTTGTTCGCCGGTGGTGGTGGACCAAAGCCAGATGCTGTTTTCCGAGTCGTACCAGTGCCCCGAGGTGGCGAGAAGCGTGCCGTCGCCCGAGAGCGCGACGCCATCACCTCCGGCCCGGACGGGAAAGGCGTGCCGGAGAGACTGGGACTCGGTATCCCAGACGTGGACGTGACCTTCGCGATTGATCGTGACCAGGGTGGAGCCGTCGTCACTGAAACGGGCCGCATCGGTGTCCTGGAGAGTCTGGATCAGCGTGGCCTCTTCACCGTCCAACTGCCACCAAGCGGCGTCTTTCGCGTGGCGCCGGGTGACGAATTGCGTGCCGTCCGGTGAGAGACGAATCCGGTCTGCTTTGGCGCCTTCACGAAGGGGAACGGCGTAGGAGAGACCGGTCGTCATGTTGACGACGTGAAGCTTCTTCTGCTCGACGATCTGTACGGCCTTGGTGAAGTCGCGGCTGATGGCGATGGAGACGCGTTTTCCGGCCTTTTTCGATGCATGCAGTGGGAGCGTGCGCACTGGAGCATGGGTCCGCAAGTCGAGGATCCGAAGCGCAGTCTCGCGATGGTCCACGGTGGCCAGACGGGCACCGTCGGGGGAAACGCCGAGAGACTCACCCTGACAGTGAATCACGTCCTTGCGTGTCGGTGTTTGGTTGGCCCAGAGGAAGAGGGATCCATCCTTCCCGCCGGCGGCCAAGGTGCGGCTGTTGGGGGAGAATGAGAGTCCCCAGACTTCGTGCCGGTGTCCTTGTAAGAGCGCGATGGGTTCGCGGGTGGTCAGATCCCACAGCCCCACGGAGTGATCCATTCCCGCGGTGGCCAGCGTTTTGCCGGAGGGGCTCAGACTGATGGAGGCGATGGCGCCCGTGTGCGTCGGTGCCTCATTGGCGTCTCGCGGCAAGGTGCCGATCTCCTCGCCCGTGGTCAGGTCCCAAAGGCCGACGACGAAGGTTCCCTTGCGGGAGGAGGTGTTTCTCGGGGCCATGAGATAAGAGTCGTCCTTGGAGAACTGGATGGACCGGGCGTAGAGATGGTCGGCATCCCCCAGGGTCAGCAGGGGGTGGCCGTCAGATGCCCGCCAGACTTGCAAGCCCTCTTTGGAATCGGTGGCGACGCGCTTTCCGTCGTGGGAAAAGGCCACCGGAGCGGAAGCCTGGGACAGTTCCCAGATGGTCTCGAAGGTTGCGGTGTCACAGAGATAGACGCGTTGCCGCGTACCTGCCAGGAGCCGCAATCCATCTGGCGAGAGCGCAATGGAATTCGTCCAGCCGGTGGGGCCGGCGCGCGAGATCCAGGTGGTGGTGTTCCAGGCTTGGACACCTTCCCGGCCGGCTGTATAAAGCGTTTCTCCATCGTGAGAGAAGACGATGGCGCGGGCGGCGACGGGCAGTTCAATGAGTCGCGACTGGGTCTCGACGTCCCAGAGCAACAGCTCATCGCGGCCGCCGACGGCCAACAAATCGCCTTCCGGGGAATAGGAAATCACGCGCACCGCGGTGCCTTGATTGGGAAAGCTGCCGTGCTCGTCGCCCTCACAGAGCGCTCGAAGGTAACGCCACTCGAACTCCCGGGGCTGGTCGTTGGAATCCTCGGCCTCGCCATGTTTGTGGATGAGCTGGTAGGCGCGGCCCAAGTTGCCGTCCCGGAGGGCCTGGTAGGCGAGGTTCATCTCCGCGACATACTCGTTCATGCGTGCGCGAGCGGCGTTGGACTCCGCTTTTCTGCGGTCGCGTTCTGCTTTTTCTGCCAGGAGCTTCTGCGTGCTTTGCGCGGTGGAGGCTTGTTCCTCGGCGCGGATGGCCCGCATCATTTGCCAGGTGGCCAGCCCGGTGCCGAGGACGAGGGTGGCGAATACGATGCCCGCGGCCGCGACGGCAACTCGATGGCGGCCCACGGTTCGCTGGAGACGGTAGAGCGTGCTCGGCGGGCGCGCCGTCACGAGATCGCCCTCGAGGTAGCGCCGCACGTCTTCGGCGAGTTGATTCGCCGTGGCGTAGCGCCGCTGACGATCCTTTTCCAGGCACTTCATGACGATCCAGTCGAGATCGCCGCGCAGCTCCTGCACGAGCTTGGCGGGCTCGAGTTGCCGCGCGTTTGCCGTCGTGGTCTGATCGGCGTCCACCATGGTGGAGACGCGCAACGAGGGGCGCTCGGGTTCGACTTCGCGGATCGTGTGCCGGCAGGCTTCCAAGCCGTTGTCACGCAGGGTGGCGGCGTCAAAGGGGGTCTTGCCCACGAGCAATTCGTAGAGGAGGACTCCCAGGGCGTAGATGTCGCTCCGGGTATCGATGTCGAGGCCGCTCATTTCGGCCTGCTCGGGGCTCATGTAGGCCGGCGTGCCGATGAAGGACTGGTACTCGGTGAAGAGTGTCTTGTCCGTCAGGCGCTGCTCGGTTGCCTTGGCGATGCCGAAGTCGATGATCTTGGGCACGGGCACGCCATCGTGCAGGGTGACGAGGATGTTGGACGGTTTGATGTCCCGGTGGATGATCCCTTTCTGGTGGGCGTGCTGAATGGCCAGGCTCACCTGGATGAACAGTTTCAAGCGGTCGTCCGTCTTGAGCTTGTGCTGGTCGCAGTACTCGGTGATGCGGACGCCGCGGACGAGTTCCATGACGAAGTAGGGCCGCCCGTGATCGGTGGTGCCGGCATCGAGCACTTTGGCGATGTTGGGATGGTCCATCATGGCCAGGGCCTGACGCTCGGACTCGAAGCGTGCGATGACGCTCTTGGTGTCCATGCCCAACTTGATCACCTTGAGGGCCACGCGGCGTTTGACCGGCTTTTCCTGCTCGGCCATGTAGACGATGCCGCAACCGCCCTCGCCGATTTCCTGAAGAAGCTTGTAAGGGCCGATACGCTCGCTTTTCTTGTCCGGTTTCTCCTTCTTGGGAGCCTCGCGGGGACCCCGTGAGGTCGTTTCGTCCACGAGGGCGGGGGATTCGAGAAAATCGCCTAAC
>JANQJH010000067.1 GCA_028281705.1 Verrucomicrobiales bacterium | reverse complement strand
AACCTCGCCCTTCTTCGCCCCCTCGAGAGGGGTCACACGGAGACGGTGTTGGCCCTCCTCGTCCACGCTGAGATGATACCGGTTTCTAACAAAGAGTTCCGTGTGCCGCAAAAGCGCTCCCTGAACACCCTTCCTCTCCTGGAACCGCAGGGGAATCGAAGAATCAAAATAGTAGCGGCTCCGATCACCGCCCACGTTGAGATCGACCCGGATACGATCGATGCCCATCTCCAACTCCGGAGCACCGGCAACACGCTTGGCCGTGAGGTGAAAATGCTGGCGCCACTCCATGCTCTGTTTGCCCAGACCTGCCACAGTCACCACGGCCTCCAGGCGCTGCAGCCAGCGAAACCGCTTCCCCTCTTCCCATGTCGGCCGCAAGACGTAAGTCGGCAGACCGGTCTCCTCGGTGGGCTCATCCGTTTCTTTCTCTTCTTCCTCCGCACCCCAGGCGATTGCGCAGGCCAATACCACGAACCACAGAGTGCAAGACGCGAAACGAAAAGTCACAGCCCGGAGAGCATCTCACGCCCCCCTGGACGCCACAAGGGAATTCGATCCGGGACCGAACCGCCCCGCAACCTCACCCGACATCCCTCTCAGGACCGGGGCACGGCCCCTTTCTTGATATCCACGCAATCCCAATAGGATTCACCGTAGTCAAAAAACACCTCCTCACCGGGATGGATCGCCCGCATCGCCGCGATCCGGGCTTTCTTCCACCTCGACGATGTGATCAGTTCCGCATTGGGAGCGACGTCATCATGGTTGATGAATCGCGTGTAGCTCGCCAGAGCCCCCTCGCCCCACAGCCAGCAGTCCTTGCAAATCCACACGAGATAAAGAGAGTTCACATAGGGCTCCGAGTTGGCCTGCGAATCGTCCAACATTTTCCCCGTATAGGGACCGATGGTGTCACCCGGGAGGATGGATACCTTGGAAAAAAGGCCCTTCCCCGCCCGCGGGATGGAGGACCGCTTGACGACGAAATCATCTTCCGTCCAGGTGATGGGAGCCCGTGTAGTGCGTGTCGTCATTGCTTGGAATGGATCTCACTCGAGAGACATCTCTACCAGAGTATCCACCGGGATCAAATCAATTAGGGCTTGAGTTAGACAACCCGGGGAGAGCGATCGATCATTCCAGTCCCCTTAGACTTGCATGATATCTTTCTCCTTGGAAGCGACGTGCTCATCGATCTGCTTCACATGTTTGTCAGTCAGCGTCTGGATCTCTTTCTCCATCCGATGGAGATCGTCTTCCGTGATCGCCTTCTCCTTCTCCAGCTTCTTCGTCTTGTCGATGCCGTCCTTGCGCCCGGCACGCACACGAATCCGCGCTTCCTCCCCCATCTGCTTGACCATCTTGGCAAGATCCCGGCGCCGCTCTTCGGAGAGTTCCGGGATCGGCAGACGGATGTTCTTTCCGTCGACATTGGGATTGATCCCGAGCTTCGACTCCTTCAGACCCCGCTCAATGTCCTGAGTGGTGCTGGGGTCGAACGGTTGCACGACAATCAGGCGAGGTTCCGGTGTGCTGATCATCGCCAGCTGCTTCAACTTCATGGAGGAGCCATAGCTCTGCACGTTGATATCGATGCCCTCGACCAGCGCCGGGGAGGCTTTGCCCGTCCGCACCGCCGCGAATTCGTGCAGCATGTATTCCACGCTCTTGTGCATGGCTTCTTCCGTTTCCAATAAAACTGTTTCCGCGTCCATGACGTTCTCTAAGACAGGTAAGGATGTAAGTGAATGAAACTTTGTCTAAAAAATGCCCCTCCGTCGAGCCCGGCCACGCCTTGCCGAACTCAACTGGCGGTGGCGTACTGGGTCTGCTCGCCCACCAAGGTTCCGATGGGCTCCCCCGTGAGCGCCCGGCAAATATTACCCGAAGCCATCATGTCGAAGACCACGATCGGCTTGTGATTGTCCATGCACAGACTGAAGGCCGTGCTATCCAGCACCCCGAGCCGCTTCGTCAGGGCATCGTAAAAGGAAATCGTCTCGTAGCGCTTGGCCTCGGGATTCTTCACCGGATCCGCATCGTAAACCCCATCGACCTTGGTCGCCTTGAGAATCACGTCAGCCCCCACTTCACTGGCGCGCAGAGCCGCCGTGGTATCGGTGGAAAAAAACGGATTGCCCGTTCCCGCGCCAAAGATGACGACGCGGCCCAATTCGAGGTGCCGCACCGCCTTCCGCCGAATGAAAGGCTCGGCCACATTCTTCATCTCGATCGCCGTCTGGACCCGAGTGGGCACATCCAGCTCCTCCAACATGCTCTGAATCGCCAGCGCGTTCATCACCGTGGCCAGCATGCCCATGTAATCCGCCGTGGCCCGATCCATCCCGCGATCCGAAGCCGAAACCCCCCTCCAAAAATTGCCCCCCCCGATGACCAGGGCAATCTCCACCCCCGATTGATGCGCCTCCTTGATCTCCGCCGCGATGCGCTCGACGATCGGCGGCGAGATATTGTCACGCTCGCCACTCTCACGCAGGGCCTCGCCACTGAGTTTGAGAACAACCCGTTTGAAGGTTCTTCGATTGGGGTGGAATGCCATAGTTCGCAAGGAGATAAGCAGAAAGGCCTCATCGACTCAACAGGGAAAACCGCCCCCCGACGCCGTCGTCCTTCACACAGCCACACGAGCCTCCACTGGCCTTACAATTCCCACAAAAATCGGGCAAAGACGAAGATCGCCAGACAACCGCGTCCAGAGTAAACTGGTTGCAAAGGAATCAACTAATCGCTACGAATGCTGAGCTTGTGAATTATTTCACAAGCTCAGCGCCCACATTGTCATGCCCACGAAGAAGGAGATCACGCAGGGAAGCCTCGAGAAAATCAAACCTCACCTCGCTCAGGTCGAATCCTCCATCGTAGACCAGGCAAAGGCCTTCGACCCCGCCGTCGAGGGCTACATCCGCTACCTCCTGGATACCGGGGGGAAACGCATCCGCCCCAGCCTGGCCATCCTCGCCGGCGGTGCCGTGGCCGGTGAACCCACCGAGGACCATCGCCAGCTGGGCCTCATCCTCGAACTCATCCACATCGCCACCCTCGTCCACGACGACATCATGGACGGGGCCCTCATGCGCCGCCAGATCCCCACGGCATCGGCAAAGTGGGGCCAGTCGCTCGCCGTGCTCCTCGGAGACGCCCTCTTCGCCCACGCCCTCCAGCTGACCAGCGAGTATCCCGACCGCGCCATCAGCAAGCTCATTACCCAGGCCTCCAAGGACGTCTGCACCGGCGAGATCATCCAGACCCAGCGCCGCTTCGACCTCAATCTCACCAAAGCCGAGTACCTTCGCATCATCGAACTCAAGACCGGCGCCCTTTTCGCCGCCGCCACCGAGGTGGCAGCTCGCCTCTCCTCGGACAACCTCGAGACCGCGGCCAACCTCCGCGCCTACGGTCTCAAACTCGGCACCGCCTACCAGATCTACGATGACAGCCTGGACCTTCTGGGCGATGAAAACGACGTCGGCAAGACCCTGGGGACCGATCTGGAAAAGGGCAAACTCACCCTGCCCGTCATCTACCTCATGGAGGCGGCCACCGAGAGCCAAAAGACCAAGCTCAACAAGCTCATCATCAACCGCGAGCCGCTCGACACCAGCATTCTCGCCGGCATCGCCGACTACGAAGGCGCCATCGAGCGCAGCCTCCGCGAGGCCCGGACCCTCCTCCAGGAAGCGGCCGACGGCCTCCTGGGCCTCCCGGACAACGACTACCGGGAGGGACTCATCGAGATCTCCCGCTACGTCCAGACGCTGGTCGACGCCTGCCAGCTATCTTCCTATTGACAAGGGTATTCGCCTCGTTAGCATTCGGCTCCCTTTCTGCGGCACCCCTTGAAAACAAGGGTCGACGACTCGTCGTCACACATCAATTTCCAGACAGAAGACACCATGAAACGGACTTACCAGCCCTCCAAGAGAACGCGCAAACGTCAGCACGGTTTTCGTGCACGCATGAGCACCAAGGCCGGGCGCGACATCATCCGCCGCCGCCGTCAGAAAGGCCGCAAGCGCCTCATTCCCAAAGGAGCCGAGCTCCACTACAAGCGTCACACGACCCAGCACGGTCGCTAGCGCTACGGCTTGCTTGGCTTCTTGCCCGCGGGCGGGCGCGTTTGTTTGCTTGTTTTCGTTGGCCAGGCGCCTCGCTACGCTATCGTCAGCAAACCATCGCAGGACGTCCGTGCGCGTCCCGACCGACTCCTGCGCATCATGACATGAAACGGTGCCAACGCATGATACATGGTCGAGATTTTGCCCGCATGCGCCGTCACGGCCGCTCTCAGCCGGGCCGCTACCTGGTGCTCTCCACCTTGAACGATCCCGGCATCATCGATCGCAGCCCCTTCCTCGCGGGTCTCATCACCACGAAGAAAATCGGCATGGCCGTCGTCCGGAACCGCGTTCGACGCCGTCTCCGTGCCATCATTGACGAGTTCGCCGACCGGCTGGTCCCCGGCACCATGCTCGTCGTCATCGCCCGCTACCGGGCGCCCGAGGCGTCTTACCAAGCACTCCGGCGAGACTGGGAGAAAACGGCCAAACGCGCGGGAATCCTCAGCCGCATCCGCCCGGAAACGGCGGCCTCGTGAACAGCAGCCATGGTTGATGATGATGAAACGCGCCATCAGACTCATGATTCGCCTCTACCGCAAGGCCTTCTCGCCCATGCTCAAATGGATCGCCACGGGGAATCCTCAGGGCGCGCTCTGCCGCTACGAGCCCACCTGTTCCCGCTACTGCGAAGAAGCCGTCGGCACCCACGGCGTCATCAAGGGATTGATCCTCACCCTGCGCCGGCTCCTCCGCTGTCACCCCTGGGGAGGCCACGGCTACGATCCGGTCCCGCCAGCAGCACCAGTGGCCCGTTCGGCGGACTCCCCATCATCGGCGGCCCACTCAGCCACGTCCTCGGATTCCCCCGCCAACTCTCGCTAGCACTCTTTCACTCAACTCTTCCTTTCACCATTCATGGATAGAACCGCCTGGATCGTTGTCACGCTCTGCTCGATCGCGCTCATTTACCTCTTCCAGAAGAACGCCGCCGACGTCGCCGAGCAGCGCCGTATCGCCGCTGAGCAAGCCGCCCAGCAGCCTGAAGAAGAAGATCCCAACGCGGATGCCGACGAGGGCAACGCCGCTCCCGAAGCCGAGGACGGCGCGCCCGCCCCGCCGCCAGTCGTCGCCGACCCCAACGTCCCCGTGCTTCCCCCGGAGCAGCTCCGCCTGGTCACCAGTGAAGCCGTCTTTCAGTTCAACCAGGTCGGCGGGGGCATCGAAACCGTCACCCTGGGCAACCACCGAGCCTTCCCCTCGGGAGAGATTGTTCTCAATCAGAACGGGAAGGCTCCTATCGGAGCCTTTGCCCGGCGCGACCGCCTCGTGGCCCAGCCCATCACCTACAGCGCCAGTCCGTCCGCGGACGGCAAGACGATGGTTTTCAAGGGCCTCAATCCCAATACCAAAATCGAGATCACGAAGACCTACGCCACCACGGACGACCCCTACACCCTCAGACTCAAGATCGATCTGACGAACAAGAGCGATGTCAACCACTCCAGTAGTGACTACTACCTCCACACCGGCGCCTTGGAATACCTCCACAAGAAGGAGATGCCCCTCTATCTCAGCTACAACTGGTGTGACGACGGCGAGGCCGAGAAAGAAGCCGTGAACTGGTTCAAGGGCGGCGGCATCATTTTCCGCAGACCGCCCACCGACCTCCTCGAAGCCAGCGGCAGCATGCTCCAGTGGGCCGGGGCCTCCAACCAGTTCTACACTAGTCTCATCGCCCCCCTGAAGCCGGGATCCGGAAGTGCCTGGGGCGCGCGCACCCCCATCACCCTGGCGGACAACCCCGATGCTCCCGACGACACTTACCACGCCCTCTACGGAGCCATTGCCATGCCCGAGGTCATCCTCCCCAATGAGGCCTCTGCCTCCTACGAGTTCCAGATCTACACCGGGCCCCGCGAACTCAAACGCCTCGAGAGCCTCGGCCACGACCTCCACAAGGTGATGCACTACGACGACATGCCCCTCTTCGGCGGCATGTTCGGCCTCATCCCCCTCCTCAGCACCTCGCTCCTCAAGCTCATGATCTGGCTCGCCAGCCTGGTGCACAACTGGGGCATCGCCATCCTCATCATCACCTGCCTCATCCGCATCGTCATCTGGCCGCTCCACGCCAAGTCCACCACCACGATGAAACGCATGGCCAAGCTCGCGCCCATCATGACCGAGCTGAAGGAGAAATACGCCGACGATCCCCAGAAAATGCAGCAGGAGACCATGAGCCTCTACCGCGACTACGGAATCAATCCGTTAGGCGGTTGTCTCCCCGTCTTCCTCCAGTTGCCCATCTTTCTCAGCTTCTACAAGATGCTGCAATCGGCCGTCGAGTTGCGCGATCAAGAGTTTCTCTGGGTCAAGGACCTCGCCATGCCGGACGCCATCTATCACTTTCAGAGCTTCTCCCTCTTCGGGGTTTCCAGCATCAACCTGATGCCCCTCCTCATGGCCGCCACCATGATCCTGCAGATGAAGATCGGTCCCAAGGCCGGAGACAAGATGCAACAGCGCATCTTCATGTTCATGCCTCTCATCTTCCTCTTCATCTGTTACAACTTCGCCTCCGCCTTGGCGCTTTACTGGACGGGCCAGAACATCTTTAGTATTGGTCAGACATGGCTGATGAACCGACGCCCCGAGCCCGAACTGGTGAAACGCCCGCGCAAGCCGCGGATGACGCTCCAGGACATGCAAAAGGCACAGCAGCAGGCGGGCAAGGCCAAGAAAAAGAAGGGGAAGAAACGTCCGCCGCGCACCGGTGGCTAACCAA
>JANQJH010000567.1 GCA_028281705.1 Verrucomicrobiales bacterium | reverse complement strand
TCGAAGGCGAATTGAGCGAGGCGGATTTCCTGCGCTTGGAAGCGGAGTTTTCCGTCGATCGGGCAGCCCGGAAGGAATACTACCATCGGCTTGGTCTCTCGGCAGCGCTTCGGGCCGAGGCTGAAGCTCGGAG
This sequence comes from Verrucomicrobiales bacterium, assembly GCA_028281705.1. Lineage (GTDB taxonomy): Bacteria > Verrucomicrobiota > Verrucomicrobiia > Verrucomicrobiales > DEV007 > JAACDM01. The sequence goes on along the minus strand of JANQJH010000567.1, from coordinate 4,153 downwards.
TATGGCGGAAGAGGAGGGCGCAAACGTGGTCAGTTTCCGGCCTTGGTGGCAGACGCGCACCTTCACCGCTGTGGCCAGCGGATTGGTCACGGCGGTAGCGGCGGTATTCGTGATGATGTTCTACGTCTTTCGCATATCTTCCGAAGTGGACGGCGTCGATCACCTGGTAGAGACGGCGCCGGAGGAGCAGCGCGCCAGCGGGTTCGCTGTTTTGGCAGGGCAAATCGATGCCCAATGGGCCGATGGACTCACATTGTCCGAGGGCGCCCTGGTGCCTGGAGGTCAACTGGCGCTGGAATCGGGGGTGGCGCAGTTAGAATTCTTTAGCGGGGTGACGTTGGTTGCGGAGGCACCTGTGGCGTTCGAGGTCATCTCCTCGATGGAAATGGAAGTCCTTCGTGGCCGGGTGCGGGCGCACGTGCCGGAGCCCGCGGAGGGATTTCGCGTGAGGACGGCGGAGGGCGAAGTGGTGGATTTGGGAACGGAGTTTGCTCTCGAGGTATCCGCTGAAGGTGCCGAGGTGCACGTCCTCGACGGCGAAGTGGAGTGGTATTCTCGAGAGGAGGATGGCGAGCCGGGGAGGCGGCTGACGGAGGGACAAGGTGTGAGGGCTCTGGCCGGTGGCGGAGTGACACCCGCCTTGCAAGCGAACGCGGCGGACTTCATCGGGCCCGCGGAGCTACGGGAACGCTTGACTTCGAGCCGTAGCGGCCGGCTTCGGGCCTGGGAGGAGAGGTCGCAGCACTTGCGCGGCGATCCTCGCGTGGTGGCCTATTACCGGCCGGGGGCGCATGAGGGGAGGAGCCTGCCTAACTTGTCCGGCAACGGTGTCGGTGGCCGGGGCGCCGTGGTGGCGGCGGCGTGGACGCGGGATCGATGGGGGCGGGCCGATGGGGCTCTGGATTTCAGCCCCACGGGCAGCCGGGTGCGCGTGACCGTGCCCGGCGAATATGGCTCGCTGACCTTGCTGGCCTGGGTGCGCATTCACAGCCTGGACCGCTGGTACAACTCCCTTTTCCTAACGGACGGACACGAACAGTTTGAGCCCCACTGGCAGATCATGGATGACGGCCGGATGTTTTTCTCGGTCAAGAAGCGTGACCGCTGGGATCGCAAGAAAGGCGAGCGGGACAAGCATATTTATTACTCGCCCCCGTTCTGGCGGGCGTCGCTCAGTGGTCAGTGGCTCATGTTGGCCACGACCTACGACATCGACGAGAAGATGGTAAGACATTATTTGAACGGTGCGGTGCTGAGCGAAGAGGCCATTCCGGAAGAGTACCTCGTGGAAACGGTGCGCATCGGCAATGCCTCCCTGGCGAACTGGGGATTGCCGGAACGTGATGATCCGCATTTCGCGGTGCGCAATCTCAACGGAAGCATGGACGAGTTCATGCTCTACAGTGGCGCGCTCTCCGCCTCGGAAATCCAATCCCTTTATGAAGATGGAAAACCCTGATCACTCCCTGATTCTGCATCTGTGTGGCTACCTCGTGGCTGCTGCGATTGCCGTTCTCGGTTCGATTCCCGCAGAGGCGGCGGAATCGATGGAGCGCGAGTTTTCGCTCAAAGTCTATCCCTTGCTCAAGAGCAAGTGCTTCGCTTGTCATGGTGAAGATCCGGAGAAGATCAAGGGAGAACTCAGCCTGTTGACCCGGGAGGACATGCTCAAGGGCGGGGAGTATTCGGACACGGTGCTGGTACCGGGGAATGCGGAAGAGAGTGATCTCTTCATCGCGGTCACCTGGCAGGACTCCGACCTCGAGATGCCGCCGAAGGAGAATGATCGCCTAACAAGCGAGCAGATCGAACTGGTCAAGCGCTGGATCGATGCCGGTGCGCCCTGGGTAGACGAGGCCGCGCGAGCAGCGTATCTCCTCGAGGAAAGTACCAGGGAGGAGACGGCGGACGGCGTTCTCATGGGCACCAGCGGCGGCCTGAGCGAGGAGTGGACCTACCGCCGTTACCGGCCCGAAGACATGTGGGCTTTCCGGCCCGTGACCCCGTCAGATCTTCCGCGTGGAGGCCATCCGGTCGATGCCTTTATCGACGAGAAACGGGAGGTCCGAGGATTTCCCGAACCTGCGCCGCTGGCCGAGGCCGGTGTCCTGGTCCGGCGCGTCTTTTTGGACCTCACGGGATTGCCGCCGACGCCTGAGCAGATGGAGACCTGGGTCCCTCGATTGGGTACCGAGGATGAGGAGCGGCATCGGTCGAACGTGGGTGCCCTGGTCGATGAGCTGTTGGCCAGTCCGCACTATGGTGAACGCTGGGCGCAGCACTGGCTCGATGTGGTTCGCTACGCGGATACGGGCGGTTATTCCAATGACTACGAGCGTTCCAACGCGTGGCGCTATCGGGACTATGTGATTCGCGCCTTCAACGAGGACATGCCCTATGACCAATTCATACTCGAGCAGATTGCGGGAGACGAACTCGCGGATGCCTCGGTTGACAGGCGGTTGAGCGGCGATGAGGAGGCGGTGGCGAAGGCGAGGAGGACGGGCGATTATACAATGGAGGAAAGTGAGATGATTGTGGCCACCGGTTTTCTCCGGATGGGTCCTTGGGATAGTGCGATGGTGAAAGCTCCGGCGGCGCGTCAGATCTATCTGGATGACGTGGTCAACGCGGTGGGCCAGTCCTTTCTCGCGACGACGATGCGTTGCTGTAAATGTCACGACCACAAGTTTGACCCCATTCCCACGCGGGACTACTACCGGCTCTACGCGGCCTTCGCCGGCACGCAGATGGCGGAGCGTCCGGCGCCGTTGTTGGAAGAGGAGAATCGTTCCGGCTTTGCGGAGGGTGAGGCGCATGTGAACCGATTGTTGTCCTACGCTCGGGCGAACAAGGATCGCATCAAGAAGAAGCAAGAGAACGCGGCGCGGGCCTGGTATGAGGAACGGGGACTGGCGTATGTCTCAGAAGAGGAGCGCAAGACTTTGCCCGATGAAGAGAAGCCGCCGCGTCACGTGGGATTAGATCATGTGGACGAGGGGCGATTGAAGGTCAGAGAGCAGGATGAGTGGATCTGGAACCGCCGGTTGGAGCGGTATCAGCCGATGGCGCAGAGCGTTTACAATGGTCCGGACAAGGGTGGGAATGCTCGCAAGTTGCGGATGTCGGCGGGGAAGGGGAAAGGGAAGGAGAACGACGCGGCTAACTGGCGTCCGGACAGCAGGATTCTCATGGGTGGTGCCCTGGAGGCGGCGGGGGATCGTGTGACACCGGGCGTGTTGAGCGCGGTCGGGGTTCCGGTGGATGGAGCCGGCGCGGGTGATCCCTACGGTCTGCCGGAGAGCCTGGAGGGACGCCGTGAAGCTCTGGCGCGATGGATCGCGGATCCTCGCAATGCGCTGACGACCCGAGCGATCGTCAATCGGCTCTGGCAATATCATTTTTCCAAACCGCTGGCGGGCAATCCGAATAATTTTGGCGCCAAGGGCGGGAAGCCGACGCACCCGGGCCTGCTCGATTGGCTGGCGGCCGATTTCGTGGAGCACGGGTGGAAGATCAAACGCATGCACCGGCTCATCATGACCTCCCGGGCGTATCGTCAGGCGGCGAGCCATGAGCGGATGAAGGATCTGAAGGCGGAAGATCCTAACAACGACTTGTTTGCCTACTTCCCGCGTCGCCGCCTCACGGCGGAGGAGTTGCGGGACAGTCTCCTGGCCATCACGGGGGAACTGAACCCCGCGCTCGGCGGTCTTCCCATCCGGCCCGAGATGCACATGGAGGTGGCCCTGCAGCCGCGCATGATCCAGTTTTCCCTGGCTCCGGCCTACCAGCCGTCGCCCACCCCGGAGGAACGCAATCGCCGGACGATCTATGCCTACCGCGTGAGAGGCCTGGCGGATCCTTTTTTGGAGCTCTTCAATCAGCCCAATCCCAATGAGTCGTGTGAGATGCGTGATGCGGCCGCGGTCACGCCGCAGGCCTTCAGTCTGCTCAACAGTGACGTCCTCACAGATCGCTCGATCGCCTTGGCGCTGGCGTTGGAGAAGGAAAGCGGCGATCTTGGAGCACAGATCGAGCGGGGTTTTGCGCGCGTTTTGGGCCGTGAACCCGATGCCGAGGAGCGCGAGTACTTTGTTTCCTACGTCCGTGAGATGCGTGACTATCATTCGGGCGTCGACGTCGTGCCGGC
>JANQJH010000558.1 GCA_028281705.1 Verrucomicrobiales bacterium | reverse complement strand
CTGAATTATGCATCGCGGGACATTATAAACGAACGGTGCATGCGTTTGCCCGGTTGGCTCGCGATTATGGACGATGCAGGCGGCGTTGAAGGCGAATGGCTTGATCCTGAATTGCCCCTTAACAAGGGTGTTCAGCGCCTACTCTGGCTGGCTGGTGAAGTCTATTTACCTTATCTCGATGCAACGGCACGAGCCATCGCCTCCGGTGAAGATCGACTCCGGTTTGAAGGCCTTGGTCTGCACCATGAACAGAATCCGATGAAGTATCACGCCAAATGCCTGGAAGTGATCCAAAGCAAAGTAACAGCTCTCACTGTAGAGGAGCAGGCACGACTTAAACGTCAACTGACAGGCACTAGTGCATGGCAATACATATCGCCTTAAAACAAAACTAAAAAAGGCTGATGGAGGAGGAGATTGTGGTTGAACTAAAAGAAAAAAGAGCAATCGTTACTGGCGCAGCGGTCGGATTGGGTAATGCCTATGCGATAGCGTTGGCACAGGAAGGTGTCCATGTTGCGGTTTGTGATGTCCTTGGCCTCGAATCGCCCTACTTCCGAGTGATTCAGGATGTGGACGGCGGGGTGGATGCCTTCCCTTTGAAGTCCACCGTCGTGGACGTGGTGATCTCGGGCATGATTGCCGATGTGGAGGTGACCCAAGTTTATGGCAATGCCAGCCACGCACCCTTGGAGGCGGTTTACGTCTTCCCGGCGTCTGCCCGCTGCGCGGTTCACGGAATGGAAATGCAGATTGGGGATCAGGTGACGAAGGCGGTGGTGAAAAAGCGGGCCGATGCGCGTGCGACTTATGAGCAGGCGAGGTCGGCGAGAAAGAACGCCTCTCTGTTAGAGCAAGAGCGCCCCAATGTCTTCAAGATGAACGTGGCCAACATTTTGCCGGGGGACGAGGTGCGGGTGAGTCTTCGTTACACGGAGTATTTGAAGCCCCGGGATGGCATTTACGAGTACGTCTATCCCACGGTGGTCGGTCCACGGTATGCCAGTGGCGATCCTAACGATAATGGGCCCGGAAGTGAAGACTGGGTGGCGAACCCGTATTTGAAGAAGGGTGATGAGTCGCCCTCGACCGTGCAGTTGAAGGTGGCTCTCAACGGCGGGCTGCCCTTGCAGAAGGTGGCCTGTGTGAGCCATGAGATCGATGTGCGGTATGAAGATCCGTCGACGGCTCAGGTCCATGTAGGAGGGCCGGTCGATTCCGTGGGGAATCGCGATTTCATTCTGCGCTACCAGCTCCAGGGGCGTGAGATTGCCTCGGGGCTTCTCGTCCATGAAGCGGAGGAGGGCGACTCGATCAAGGAGAACTTTTTTCTCCTAACGGTTCAACCACCGGAGCGCGTGCGCCCGGAGCAGATTGTGCCGCGCGATTATGTGTTTGTCATGGATGTCTCGGGATCGATGCGAGGATTCCCCCTCGATGTGAGCAAGGCCCTCCTGGAGAAGCTGATCGGAGATCTCCAGCCCCATGAGACTTTCAATGTGATTTTGTTCGCCCAGGGTTCGAGGATTCTGGGAGCCCGTCCCCTGGCGGCGACGCGTGAGAACGTGAAGAAGGCGCTGAGTTTCATCGACGAGCAAGGAAACGGCTCCACCGAACTCTTGCCCGCGCTGGAGCAAGCCTTTGGTTTGCCGCTTGAGGAGGGGCATTCGCGTTCGGTGGTGGTCGTGACCGACGGCTTCGTCAATGTCGAGAGAAAGGCTTTTGAGCTGGTGCGGAAAAACCTGGGCCAGGCGAACCTCTTTTCCTTCGGGATCGGCAGCAGTGTGAATCGCTACTTGGTCGATGGCTTGGCGCGTGCGGGGCGCGGGGAACCCTTCGTCATCACGAGTCCGTCCGAAGCGAGAACCAGGGCGGCCGACTTTCGTCACTACATCGAGGCTCCGGTTCTCACCGACATCGAGATGGATTACGCCGGCTTTGAAGCCTACGATGTGGAACCGAAAGCCTTTCCCGACGTCTTTGCCAAGCGGCCCCTGGTCGTTTTCGGCAAATGGAAGGGATCCCTCGAGGGTGAGATTCGCATGAGCGGCAGGCGTGGCAGCGGCCAGAGGATTCAGAAGGTCTTCCAGGTGGCGGAGGAAGCCACGACGGCCGAAAATCCCGGCCTTCCCTATCTCTGGGCCCGGGAGCAGATTGCGCGTCTGTCAGACGACGCCGCGGCCCATAGCATGGTTCGAGGCGGGTCGCTCGAGGAGGAGGTGACGGCGGTGGGATTGGCCTATAATCTGCTCACGCCCTACACTTCCTTTGTCGCCGTGCAGGAAAAAGTGCGCGAGTTCGCCGGACAGGCCGTTCCCGTGAAGCAGCCTCTGCCGCTTCCCCAGGGTGTCTCGG
>JANQJH010000555.1 GCA_028281705.1 Verrucomicrobiales bacterium | reverse complement strand
TCCTGGCGCCGCCCGTGGATCCCAATGCGCCGCTCGTCTCTTCTGCCGAACCCGAGGCGAAGTACGGGCGTTTTTCCGTCAAGGTGGTGGGCGGCCGGCTCGTGGCCCATTGCGAAATCTCAACCATCCATCGCCGGATTCCGGCAAATCTATTCATCGACTTGGAGAGCCCTTCCGGCCTGCAGTTGCACAACCGGGCGGCCGAAGCGCTCAAGGTGGAAAATGCCGCCGGTGAAACCATCCCGGTTCAAGTGCACTTTCCGGAGTTCAAAGTGCAGATCGAACGGCGTGAGGCCGGGCCGGAAAGGGAGTTCAATGAGTTTACCCGGCTCTACTCACGCGAAATCGGCGAGGATGCCTTGATCGGCTCCCTGGGGGCGAAGTTTTTCAAGGACTACGCGCTGACCTTGAATCTCCATGACGGCTATCTGCGGATCGCGCCGGGAGTACAGCCGAGCGACGATGGTGCCTCTGCCGCGCCCGCGCCCACAGCCCCGGTCGATCCCGAAATCGTGGAGGTCTCCCTGACCACGACCGATGACGTGATGTGGCTTCCCGTGGTCAAGCCGGACGGCACGGTGGCGTCCATGGCATTGGCGACGGCGGAGCCGGATTCACTCATCGATGAAGTCTGGTGCGATGAGCTGGGGCACCCCGCCGGCGATGTGAAACCCATTCAGTTAGGCGGGATCAACCTGGCGGAACGCATTGCTTTTCGGCCGGCGGAGATCAACTACGTCCATCAAGACGGCGCCCTGGGCGTCATCGGCTTGAACCTGCTCAAGCAGCTGCGGGTGGAGATCGATCAGGAGCGAACGATGGCTCGCCTGCGGGTGATGGCGCCACCGGAATATCCCGAGGCCGATTTTGCCTTCTACGAGGCCATGATCGACGACGATCCCGATCTCTATGAGGCCTACCTTGAATCCCATCCCAAGGCGCCTCATAGTCAGGAAGCCGCCACGCGGCTGCTCCACAATCGGATGGACGAGGATGCCGAACTGGCCGACTTTGAGCGGGCGGTCGCTTGGTTGGCGGGGACCTGGAGGGAAGACATCGCGACGACCCGGGCGCTGGATTTGATGAAAGAACTGAGAGAGGCGGGCTATCCTCGAGCGGCTCTCAAGGCGGGGGAGTTTGGCGTTGGCGGAGGGCGGCAGGATCGCTATCCCAACGCGGTCCATCACTTGCACGCCAGTATGGGGGAAATTCTGTTAGACGCCAAGGAAGACAAGGCGGCGTGGCGGCACTTGCTCTCGGCGGCATTCGGATTGCCGGAGGACGGCATGATCAATCTCCGGTTGGGAGAGTTTTATGAGCGTCAGGGTCGTTACCAGCGGGCCATGTCCCGGTTCATTCAGGCGGTCATCGATGTCGATAGCGGTGAGCAGGCGGTGGCCGGCCTGGAACGAGTGAGCAAACTGTTAGGTGATGAAGAGCATCTCTCGGTCGACCGGATTGAACGCATGGTTGCCGGTAAGACCTATGGCTATACGGCGGCAACGCGCTATCGTCCCGAAGCGGATGAGAAATCGAATCGAGTGGCCTTGGTAGAGTTCTTTACCAATGCCCACATCAAGCATCCTTCACGGGACGAGGGAGCGATTGGCGGGGCCCTGGGCAATGAGGGGCTCATGTCCTACTTTTCCCGGGAGCAGGTGGCCATGCTGGCCTATCATTTACCGCATCCGCGGCTGGCGATGGATTCGCTGACCAATGTCGTGGCGCAGGCCCAGGCCGATGTCTATGGCGCGCCGCCGACGGTGCAGTTGGTCAATGGGGTGCGTCAGGTGCCTGGGGTGGGCAAGGCGCGGGAGGCGGAGGCGCTCTACAAGGTGGGCCGTGAAGTGGTGCGAGAGGCCTTGCAGCAACCGTCGAAGGTCGAGCTGGGACTGGAGGCGACGTTGGACGGGGATACGATTTCGGGGGAATTGACTGTCACCGGGGGTCGGGATCTGCAGGGTAAGATTCACGTCATTCTCGCCGAGCGCGGGGTGGTCTATCCGGGACGGAGCAAGGTCATCATTCACCGCATGGTGGCGCGAGCCGCGCTGACGCGCTCCGTCTTGGGAGAGGCGTTTCGGCCGGGCGACGACGGCCTCATGAAGCTGACATTCAAGCGTTCCCTGCGTGAGATTGAGCAGGGCAATGCCATTTATTTGGATCAGCTCCAGGCGGATGGGGCCGGGACGGTGCAGAAATTTGCCGCGCGGATGGACCCTGATCAGCTCACGGTGGTGGCCTTTGTCCGGGATGAGGGGAGCCGTGAAGTATTGCAAGCGATTCAGATCAACCCGAAGGTGGTGTTAGCCCGCGAAAGCTAACCAGCGCCTGATTGCTCTCGGTATGTCCGCCCCAAACTCACCCCATGACCTCCTACCGCTTCTCGATCGCCTGTCTCATCGGGGCCTGCGCTGGCTGTGGCGTTCCCGCTTGCGGGATGCGGTCAACGATTGCGCGCGGCCGGCGATCCTCATCTTGTTAGCCGGGGCCCTCTTCGTCTTGACCCTTGCCCTGAGCCACGCCTGGCTCGGAACCTACCTGCCCAGGTTTTGGCTGCTGGTGGCCCTGACGTTTTGCTTGCCTGTGGTTTTTGTGGGAATGCGAGTGATGGCTGCTCTGCGAGACCACCCCACCCGGGAAGAGGCCTTGGCGATCTACGATGAGCGACTCGGGCTGAAAGACCGATTGCGCACGGCCGATGCCTTTTTGCGTCAGGCAGAGCCGACGCCCTTTGTCCAGGCGGCGGTGGCTGATGCCCTGCCATCGGCGATACGGGCGGAGGAAAAGGAACTCTACTGGAGCTGGGGGGCGATGCCGTTGGGCTCTCGGGCGTTCTGGGGGCCTCTGCTCGCCGTTCTCTGTCTCTTGGGCGCCTCATTTCTTCCCTCGCCGGAGGCGTCGGATCTCGCCGGACGGGCTCCCGATGAAGTTCCGGGCGTGGCTCCCGTGGCG
>JANQJH010000486.1 GCA_028281705.1 Verrucomicrobiales bacterium | reverse complement strand
TAAGCCAGAGATTGGCGATGGGGGTGCCCTCCGGTGATTTGAGGTGGCGATTGGTCGCGATGGCGCCGCCGCCACGCCCGGCGATGACGGTGGGGAGGTCCGTGTAAACATGCAATTCGCCGCTGCTGAGCCCAGATCCCAGGGTGAACATCATGTTGTCCAGCAGGGTGCCATCGCCTTCCTTGATCGTGTCCATTTTGGCCACGAGGCGGGCAAACTGCTCCACGTGGAAATGATCGAGGCGCTCCAGTTCCTTGCGGACGTGTTCCTTGCCCTGTGCGTGGGTCATGCCGTGGTGCTGTACGGGTTTGTCAAAGAGACCGTGTACCGTGAGCGGCGAACCCCAGCGCTCGGGGCTCGTCATGAGGGTGGCCACCCTGGTGAGATCGGTCTGGAGGGCCAGGATCATGAGATCACCCATGACCTGAATGAACTCATCGCGACGCATGGCCTGCCAGGGCTTGACCGGCGGTTGGAGTTGCAGAGCGTCGATCGTGGTTTGGCGGTCTTTGACGCGTTCGATCTGGCGCTCGACCGTCCTGACAGAGTCCATGTACTCGTCTAACTTCTCCTGGTCGAGTCGGCCGAGCTCGCGATTGAGCGATTTGGCGTCGTCTAACACAAGATCGAGAAGGCTGCCCGTGGTAGCCGATTCGTCGGTGGCGAAGAGGCGGTTGAAGACGGTGCGCGGGTCGCGCAGAGAGCGGGCCACGTGTCCGTGTCCGTACCAGGAGATGTTGTCGAAATAGACGGACTCGCGATTGTCCTCGTAGGGATTGCAGCTGAGCTCGAGCGAACGGAAGGCGGTGTGTTTGCCAGTCTCCGCGGCCATGATCTGGTCGATGGTCCGTTTGAGAGGGTAACCGGCGGGCGAGAGTTCATCCGGCGCGGCACTGCTGAGCCAGCAGGCGCCCGCCTGTGCATGGCCGTCCGTGCCGGCTACCTTGATGCGATCCAGCTTGGTCAAGAGGGTGATCTTTTCCCGCACGGGCTCGAGGGGTGCCAGCGTGGGGCTCAGGGCAAAGCCCTTTCCGGTTTCGCCGGGATGCCAGGCGGACTGGACGACGCCGTTAGGGATGTAGAAGAAGGCCGAGCGCACGGGTGGCTTGCTTTCCGCGGTGCGTCCCAGGGCTCCCACGGGGCTCATGATATCGAGCCAGGGCAGGGCTACGGTGGCGCCGACGCCTCGAAGGAAGGTGCGTCGCGAGAGCGTTTTGCGTTTCAGGATCATGAGCTTGCTACTTGCTCGGGTTCGGGTCGGGAGGTTGGGCCTGATTGGTTTTGTGGAGGAAAGGATAACTGGTCGCGACCTGGAGCACAACGGTGGAAAATTGGCCGTGATCCGCCAGAATCTGGCGCAGAATCCGGTCGACGGCCGGCTTGTCAGCGGTTTTGAGTTCGCGTCCCAGGGCATAGGAAAGAAGGTGTTCAGTGAATCCGCGCATGAACCACGCGGGGTTTTCTAACAAGGCATCCTTGAGTCCGACGACGTCCTTGAACTTGGCCTGGCCAAAGAGTTCGCCACTGGCATCAATGGGCAGGCCCGACCGGTAGTGATCGCGCCAGCGTCCGACGGCGTCGAAGTTCTCCAGGGCATAACCCAGGGGGTCAATCTTCTGGTGGCAGGAAACACAGTTGGGGTTCACCTGGTGCTGCTCCAGCCGGTCGCGCAGGGTGAGGCCCTGGGCCTCGATGGCGGCGTCATCCGCCTCGATCTCCGGGACGATGTCGGGCGGCGGCGGGGGCGGGCGGTTGAGGATCACGGTGGCGACCCAGGCCCCGCGAATGATGGGGCTGGTGCGCAGAGGTGAAGACGTCATGGTTAGGGTGGCCGCGGAGGTGATGACTCCGCCCTCGCGCCGCGTCATCAGGGGACGGCGCTCGAAGGCCTGAACGAAGGTGTCGAAGCGACCGCGGTTCTTCTTTCCCTTGAAGGGGATTTCCTCGCGATACCAAGACTGCATTTCCTCCGACCGGTAGGTGTAGTTGGAGTCGACGAGCAGCATGATGGATCGATCTTCGACCATGATGCTTTCGAAGAGAAGCAGAGGCTCTAACATCGTCTGAAGCCCGAACTTCCACTGTTCGCATCCGATGCGGGAGTAGTAGACCTCAAAGCGTTCGAAGTCCGGGACGGCCGTGATCAGTTGATCGAGGCGAAGCCACTGCCGGGCGAAACTCTGTGAGAGTGCCTGTGAGCGCGGGTCTTCCAGAAGACGCCGTATCTGAGCCTGCAAGACAGGTGGCCGGCGCAACTCGCCCGTGCGGGCCAGGGCGAGGAGTTCGTCGTCGGGAATGCTGCTCCAGAGAAAAAGGGCGAGGCGGGTGGCCAGCTCATAACCCGTGAGCCGCTCTTCGGCATTGGCTTGGCGCTTGTGCTCGGTGATGTAGATGAACCGGGGCGAGGCCAGGATCGCCGCGACGACGCTTTTCATGCTGTCGGTGAACGAACCGGTGCGGGCCATCTCCTTTGTGAAATGCCCCGCATACCGATTGATGGTTGCTTCCCTTGGGCGTTGCCGGAAAGCGCGCTCTAGCAGAGGTTCGATGCGATCGCGGGCCAGGAGCGTCTGTTCCTCGACGCTCAGGTCTGTCGGGGCGGTGAAGAGGGTGTCGAACCGCTTGGTGTAGCTGTCGAACTCGGGGCTGAAGACGATGGCCTGTCCCAGCTTGAGAAAGCTCTCCAGGAGAATGGGCGAGAGGCTCAATTGCTCCCCGCGATTGTTGAAACCGTGTTCAGCTTGGAGATCGATAGCGAAGGGCGTGACACCGGTGAGCAGGTGCTGTTCGATCTGGTTCTTGCCCAGGGCGCGATTGCTGACGCGCACCCGGTCGGGATAACGTCCGCTAGCGGGATTGAAGTAGGGCTTGGCGGCGCGGATCGGTTTCTCAGGCAGGGCGAAGATGTCGCCCTTCAAGTCTAGCAAATCGCGCACGGCGTTGTTGTACTCATAGCGGTTTATCCGGCGCATCACGGTGGCGGGCAATCGGCTCTCGTTTTGCAGGTGATCGTCCACCCAGGATTGGAAGGTGGCAGTCAGCCGCCGATGGAGCTCGGGAGGCATGGGCTTTTCGTCCTCCGGTGGCATCTCATGAAAGGTGAGGGCGTCGGCGACTTTGCGGGTGAGTTCGATGTCGTCGAGAAAGGCCTGTTTGGTGGTTAGGCTCTTGAGGTCGACCTTGCCTTTTGTTTGTTCGCCGCCGTGGCAGCGATGACAGTACTCCGTCAGGATAGGGCGGACGGCCTCGGCTTGCAGAGGATCTGCGGCCGCGTCAGGGGCCACCTCGATTGCGGGTTGATTCTCTTCGTTTTCTTTGGGGGCGTCGAGAGCTTCGAGTTTCACATAGTCGAGACCGAGGAGAAAATGTTCCCCGCGAAAGGTTTTGGCTCGGGGATGACTTCCCGTGAGTTCGAAGGTGAGCTCTTGGTCGCCGGCGGGGAGTGACATTTCGCCCAAATCCAGAGGTTCGGTGAGCACGACGCGCGGATGATAGAGATCGATCTCCTGCAGACGTTCGGTGCCGTTCCAGGAGAAGCGGAAGCGGCCGTAATCGACGGCCTTGGTTAGGCGGATTTCGACGCGATAACGTCCCGCGCGTTCGATCCGGAAACCGGTCTGGAGGGATTGTCCGATCTTGCCATGCCACACGAGGTGAGAACCACCGCTCCAGGCGTCGTCGTAGTGGCCCATGGCCTGTTCGCGAGCCGTGCCCGTCATGCGGAGATCTTCGCCCTCGTAGAGCCCGGCCAACTTGGGCGAAGGCTTCCGCCCGCGGATGGAGTGGTAGTCGAACGCTGCCGCGATGGCCATACCGCTCATCGCGAGGAGGAGCGAGATCATGGTGGGAACGGTCCGATGAGTTCGGGTGCGCGGCATGGGAGGGAATCCAATGGAAGAACACCACGGAGGCGCGTCCGTGGCGTACGACGGGGCCGGGCTATCTAGGTTTGGTAGGTGAGCAGCGCTTTGACGACCTTGCGTTGCCCCACTGCTTCGAGAGCCGAGGTGATGTCGTCGATCTTGAACCGGTGGGTGATGAATGCCTCGGCTGAGAGTGCGCCTTTGGTGACCCAATCGGAGAGCGGGCCCTGGGCTTCTTTTTCATAGAGCCGGGTGGGCCACTGGTGCACGAAGATGTTGTAATTGAAGTCGCCCAGGGCGTTGGGCACGCTGAAGGACTTGGCTCCGCCGAGGAAACCGTAGACGCACATGGAACCGCCTCGTTTGAGGAGTGGCAGACCCGAGGTCACCAGGTCCGGGGCGCCGACGGCATCGATCACGGCGTCGAGCTGCCGTTCCTTGGCCGCGATCTCTGGGGCGTCGCGGTCGAAGACGGAGTCGGCTCCGAAGGCATGGGCACGGTCCCGTTTTTCGGGATGCCGGTCGACCAGTCCGATCCAGCCGAGTCCGAACAGGCGGCCCAGTTTGACAAAACTCTGCCCCACGGGGCCGCCGCCGTAGATGAGAACGTCGTCACCGGGTTTGAGATGGAAATCGCGGAAGGCGCCGAGGACCTCGCGCCAGGTGCAGAAGAGGACGGCGTCTTCCGGCGCGATGCCGGGCGCGACCTGAGTTTGGATCTCGTAGACCTCGACCCAGCCGTGGGCTTCGTCGGCCACACCGTCCTGCACCATGGCTTCGTGATCGTTGGTCAG
>JANQJH010000446.1 GCA_028281705.1 Verrucomicrobiales bacterium | reverse complement strand
AGCGTCTGACGCAGGAGAGGGCCAAATCGCGGACCCTGGCGGTCTTGGTCGCGGGGTTGGTGCACGCCGTACTGGTGGGCATCGCCCTGATGATCGTCTTCTACACACCGGACGATTCGGTTCCCGAACTGATCGTGAGTTCTTCGGCGGTGCCTGAGGTGCAGCGGGTGAGCAAGAAGGACCTGTCCCAGACGCGTAGTCGGCAGAAGCCCTCCCCGCCGTCCGCGCGGGCGACTCAGCTCATTACGGCGGCGGTCCCGAGTCCGGTCGCCGTGCCCGTCATCGAACAGCATGTTGACGATCCGACGGCACTCCTGGGTGTCGGCTTGGCCGAGTTTGGCGACGGCTTTGGCACCGGGGGAAGCGGTGCCGGCATGGGCGGTGGACAGTTTTTCGGTGTGCAGTCAAAGGGCAATGCCTTCGTCTATGTCATCGATGGTTCGACCAGCATGCGTGGCCGAAACAAGTGGGAAACCTGCAAGCGCGAACTGATCCGAAGCGTGCGCCGCCTGCGCGGTTCGCAGCGGTTTTACGTTTACATCTTTTCCCGGGACACCGTGCGGATGTATGATAGTGCGCGCGTTCCCAGGCGCTTGGAGCCCGCCACAACGGCGAATTTCAAGAAGATGGAAGCGTGGCTGGACCGCTACACGCTAAACAGCGGCACCTATCCCAAGTCTGCCGTGGCCGAGGCGCTGGAAAAGCTGCGCCCTGACGTGGTCTATCTGCTTTCGGACGGGGAATTCGCGGGTGACGACAACACCGAGCAGTACGTTCTCAGTGCCGCCAAGCGCTCCTCCCGGGTGCCGAAGATCAATACCATTGCCTTTCAGACCCAGCGCGGGCAGGAGGTCCTCAAGCGGATCGCCAAGGCGACGGGCGGCAAGTATACCTACGTGGGCCGGTAGACGCCATTTATTCGGTGGTCTTCCGCTCCACCCTCTGAGATTTCGGGATCTAATTTCGCTAAAAGGGTGCTCCCTGCCGGAGTTTCTTTTGGAACCTGAATAGATCTCAACTCATGAAGACGAAGACCCTCTCGATACTTGGATTCACCGCGCTGAGCCTGACGACCGGCCTGGCGAAAGAAGAAGCTTTCTGGCCACATTGGCGCGGGCCTCTTTCCACCGGGGTCGTGCTTGAGGGGAATCCACCCGTCTCATGGGACGAGAAGACGAATGTGCGTTGGAGGATCAAGGTGCCCGGCGCGGGGCATGCGACGCCGATCGTTGTCGGTGAGAAACTCTTTCTCCTCTCGGCGGAGGGCACGGGGAAGAAAGTGGACGTGGAGCAGGCGGAGGAGCCAAGGCGTGAGGGCAATCGCCGTGGCCGGTTTGGCCGCCGGCCCAAGCCCAATGAGATCCAGAAGTTTTCTGTCATCTGCCTCAATCGCCACTCGGGAAAAACGCTCTGGTCCAAGGCTGTGGTGGAGGCGTTGCCCCACGAGGGTCATCATCGCGATCACGGATACGCGTCCTGTTCGCCGGTGACCGACGGTGAGTTCCTCTACGCTTTTTTTGGATCGCGCGGTCTCTACTGCCTCGATCTCGAGGGCAATGTAAAATGGGAGAAGGACTTGGGCGACATGCGGACGGTGATGGGTTTTGGTGAGGGCACTTCGCCCGTTTTGGTGGGGAACAAGATTCTCGTGAAATGGGATCACGAAGGCGATTCCTTCCTCGTGGCCCTGGATAAGAAGAGCGGGAAAGAGCTTTGGAGGAAGGAGCGCGACGAGGGAACGTCCTGGGCCAGTCCGGTGGCGATCGAGCACGGTGGCAAAATTCAAGTGGTGGCCTCGGCGTCTAACAAAGTGGCATCTTACAACCCGGAGAATGGCGACATCATTTGGGAGAGCACCGGCATGACGCGCAATGTGATCCCCACGCCCGTGTGGGGCGATGGCGTGGTCTATGTCACGAGTGGTTTTCGCGGCAGCGCACTGCAGGCCATCAAGCTGGACAGCAAGGGGAAAGTAAAAGACACAGATGCCATTCTTTGGAGCCACGACGAAGGGACGCCCTACGTACCCTCACCCTTGCTCTATCAGGGACGCCTTTACTTCTTTCAAGGAAACGACAACCGGCTCACCTGTCTCGATGCCAAGACGGGCAAGGTGCATTACTCGCGGCAACGCGTGGAAGGTCTCCGCGGCGTGTATGCCTCACCGATTGGAGCGGGCGATCACATCTATTTGGTAGGCCGTCAGGGCAACGTGGTGGTCATCAAGAGTTCTGATAAACTTGAGATCGTGGCGACCAATTCGCTAGATGAGGAGTTTGATGCCTCGCCCGTGGTCGTCGGCGACTGGCTCTATCTGCGGGGCAAAGAGCATCTCTATTGTCTGGTGGGCACCGAGGCGGTCGAGGCCGCCCGGGAGGAGCAGGAAGACGATGAGGAGGAAGCCCAAGTGCAGGCTCGGGACGACGCGGAAAAGCAGGAAGATGCTGTCGCGAATTCGACGGATGTCGCCTCGAGCAACGTCGCCGGTTCGTGGTCGTGGACCGTGGAGGGTTTCGGAGGCCAGGAGTTTGAAGCCCACGTGACCCTCGAGCAGGATGGCACGGCCCTCAAGGGCACCTACAAGGGTGGTTTTTTTGGAAGCGATCCCGTGGAAGCGGGAAAGATCGAGGGTGACAGTATTTCTTTCAAGACGGTGCGACGGTTTCGCGATAACGAATTCGCCACGACTTACGCAGGCAAAGTGTCAGGCGACGAGATTGTGGGGAAGATCGAATCACCCGGGCGCGATGGCGACACGCGCGTCCGGGACTGGCATGCTTACAGGGAGCCTGAGATTGATCCGAGCGGATTGTGGAAGTGGTCCACCACCAGTCGTCGCGGGAATGGGAATGGGCAGCGGGACAGTTGGGTGAAGCTCGCCTATGCCAAGGGCAAACTCACTGGTGTTTACCGGACGACGCGTAGCCAGGCCCCTATCAAAGACGCTCAACTCGAGGGCAAGGAACTCTCCTTCAAGGTCGAGCGCGGATTTGGAGGCCGGACGAGCACGATGGTTTACAAGGGGACCTTGTCTTCGGATGGCATCACGGGCACCTATGCATTCCGGCGCGGTGACGAAGATCGCTCGGCTGAGTGGAAGGCCGAGCGCGACACGCCTGAGGTGGATGCGGTGGGGGAGTGGACCTGGACCTCACGTTTTGGCCGAAGGGGGCAGGAGAGAGAAAACAAGATCGTCTTGCGAAAGGAAGGTGAAGGGCTCGCGGGGCACGTGATCGCTCGTGGCGGGGAGATGCCGATCGACGACGCCGAGCTTGACGGCGATCGCGTGCGTTTCGAGGTCACGATGGAGAATGACAACGGCGAGTTCACCTCGACGTATGCGGGGCGTATTGACGGCGATCTGTTGCAGGGCACGATGACGGTCCAGTTCGGGGAGCGGAGCTTTGAGAGGCCGTTCAAAGCGGCTCGTGTGTTGCCCAAGCCGGAGCCGGTGGGCGCCTGGAAGTGGACGTCACGCGGATTTGGGCGCGATGCGGGCGAGGTTGTCAACGTACTCACCCTGAGCCGGGGCGATGACGGCAAATTGAGCGGAGTTTATGCGCGAGATGATGAGGAAATGCCGGTGGAGGGCGTTGCGGTTGAGGGGAATACGCTGAGTTTCAAGCTGACGCGCCGTTTCCGGGACAACGAGGTGACAATGAACTACTCGGCCCAGCTGCGCGGCGATGTGTTGCGCGGGCATTACTCGTTTGGCGAAAACACCTCCGGGTGGGTCACGCTTTGGGAGGCCGAGCGGGATCCGGGTTCGAAGGAATAGTTCGTTGGATCCGATCCAATTGCCAGGGGCATTGCTTGTTGCCGGTTGTGGAGCTATGATAGCCTGGAAATGCAGTTCTGCGAGTGATCCTCGACGCTATCATCGGACTTTTCGCATCGATCTTCGGCGCTCTCGTCGAGGCTTTGGCGCTCGTCTTTGTACCGGTGATTAACCTGATCGCTGCGGGCGTCGAAGCCGTGGTAGGGATATTGGTATCTGGATTCAGCCTGGGACGCATCCAAGGCAAGAAGATAGAATCGAGGTCACCTGCATCGGCCATTGCGGGCATCTTGCCGTCGCTTTTGATCGTCGGTGTGATCGGATGGCTTGTCATCGCGCCGAACGTATTGAATAGAGATGTGACCTTAATCGCGGTGGATGGTCACAGCTTGCCCTTCGCTGCAGTGATCGTTCACACGAAGGACGGAGATGAACACAAGCGGACGGATCGTGCCGGAAGCATCGTCATTCCGCGATTTAGCATCGCGGCACTCACCGTGAAGGATCCGCGCTACGTCGAGAAAACATGGAGAAAGTCGGAGATCAAATCGGAACTGATCGTCGGACGAACGATCCTTGGATCAGGCTTAGATGTTCTCGCCGACCACCTTCTTAAACCGAAAGGCAAATGACAGAGCAAGCGGCTGGACTGGGCAGTCGGTGCCACACCTCGAACGTGAGCCGAAAGAATGGATGATACGCTAGAGCCCCTTTGGCAGAACGGAGAGAAGCCATTCCACGGAGAGACAATTTATCCCGTGGACGATGTTTTCGTGAGGGACGCCATCGTCGCGATCCCATCGGTTCTCCGTCACATCGCTCTGTATTACCCCGGCAACACGCTCTTTGCGCTGGACGACTGGCACGAGCACGACGGATTCATTGACTCTGCCAGACCTACGACGCTCGACGATCTCCGAAAACAAGTGGCGACACCTGAAAGCTACGTCGCCAACCACTCGGATGACCATGTGGTATATCGGGCGATCTATCCTGACAGTTTGGATTTCCTGCTGCGCTACAGTTTATGGGAAGCCGACAAACCGGATCAGGACGCCGCCGATCGTGAGGTGCGTTGGACGTTCACCGGATACGGCCACGATCTTTACGAGATGATGAAAATATGGGCTCCCTACCATCTTGAAACGGAGTCGTCGGCCAAGTATTTTCGAGAGCGTTATGCGGGCTGAACACCAAGTCCCGACGGTCCATTACATGCTGTGATCTCCCGGTTCGACAGAGACTGAAGTTCCTGCCACTTTCTTTTGCAGACGAATACCCAAGTGAGTCTATTTGGGAAGTGGGGAGGGGCTTTAGTCCCTCAATCATACAAGCGAACTCAGGGACTGAAGTCCCTGCCACTTTCTCTTGCTGACGAATTTCCAGGTGAGTCTATCGTGGAAGTGGGGAGGGACTTTGATCCCTACGGCCCTGCTCGAGACCGGCGAGACGCCGGTCCCACGTTGCCTCATCCAACGTGAAGCCAGCGTTGGCCGAGTTCGCGGTGTTGGACGATTGGGCCTCACTTGGTAAATGGTCGGCCTTTCTTGGGGCGCCCGATCCCTGTGATTTGCCGCCTTGACCGGGCGAGTTGTAGCCCTTTCTGTGAACGGTGGTATTTTCATGCGATTCTCTCCAGAAGTTAGCCCGCGGCCTGCCAGCCATCGCCTTTTTCGTTGTCGGCGGAGCGGGAACGGCGAGTGCTGAGATTGACTTCAATGAGGCGATCCGCCCCTTGTTCAACCGGCATTGCGTCAGTTGTCATGGAGGCGTCAAGAAGGCCTCGGGCCTTTCGTTCTTATCCAGGGAAGAAGCGCTGGCTGAAGGCAAATCGGGGATGCGAGCCATCGTACCCGGGAAGTCCGGGGAGTCTCATCTCTTGGAGCGTGTGCGTTCCTCGGACCCGGATGAACGCATGCCGCCACCGGAGCATGGGCCGGCCCTGAGTCAGATTGAGGTGGCTACCTTGAAACAGTGGATCGACGAGGGTGCCTCGTGGCGCGATCACTGGGCCTTTGAAGCGCCGGTGCGGCCCGCGGTCCCAGAAGTCTCGGATCCGGATTGGTGCCAATCACCCGTGGATCGCTTCGTCATGCGCCGCTTGGACGAGGAATCGCTGGCGCCCAACGAGCGAGCCCAGAAGAGTGCCTTGCTGCGACGGGCCTGCTTCGATCTCACCGGATTGCCTCCCACGCTGGATCAGTTGGACCGGTTTCTGCGCAACGACCGTCCGGACGCTTTTGCCTCGATGGTGCAGGAGTTCCTCAACTCGGCAGGGTTTGGAGAGCGTTGGGCGGCCATGTGGCTCGACCTGGCACGTTATGCGGACTCCGAGGGGCTCGGTGTTGATAGTCGGCGCGAGACGTGGGCCTATCGGGATTGGGTGATCGAGTCTTTTCGCCGGAACAAGCCGTTCGATGAGTTCGTCATCGAACAGTTAGCCGGTGACCAGCTACCCCATCCGAGTACGGAGCAACTGGTGGCGACGGCCTTTCATCGTCAGACCCAGAGCAACGGGGAGGGGGGCACCGATGACGAGGAATTCCGCTTGGCGGCGGTGATGGATCGGACGAGTACCACCTGGGAGGTGTTCCAGGGATTGACCTTCGGCTGTGTCCAGTGCCACTCGCATCCCTATGACCCGATCAAGAACGAGGAGTACTACCAGTTCCTGGCATTCTTTAACAACTCGGCCGATGCGGACCTGGGGGATCACTGGCCGAAGCTGCGCGTTCCTCTCGACCGGTCGAGCTATGGACAGGAAGCGAAACTTCGAGGGCGGATCGGATCGCTGCGGGAAGAGCTTACGGCCGAGGTTCGTCGACGCGTGAGTGAGACGGAGTGGCGGAAACTTGAGTCTAGCCAGGTCAAGGCAAGCTCCGAAGGCAATGGGGTGCGCCTGCTAGACACTGAGGAGGGCCTCGAGTTCCACTCGGTGGGAAACATCGCGGCCGGGACGCGTTACGATTTCGAGATCCGGGTGCCAGCGGACATGCAATCGGTGACCGCGCTGCGCGTTGACCTGATGCCGGTGGATGAGGGGGCGGCCCGACACACGCCCGAATGGGGTGGGGTACTCTCGAGGATTGAACTCGAAATGCGCCTGGGCGGCGAGGAGGAGTTCAAACCGGTGGAGCTGGCCCGCGTTCTGGGCGACGAGGCGGAGCCGGTGATGAATCCTAACGAAAGTTTGAAGAAGGGGAGCGGCGGTTTTGGCGCCATGAGCAAGATTTTTCAGCGGCGGTCTTGTGTCCTCTTGCCGGTCGAGCCGGTGTCGCTGAGGAAGGGGGGCGTTCTGCGATTGCGTTTGAAACATGAGCTGCAGGCCCTCGGCGCCTTTCCGCTGGTGACCCAGCGCGGATCCCTTTCCCTTTCCGATGCGGAGCACTGGACGGCCTTCAATGGGACCGGGCATTGGGAGAATCTGCGGACGGAGCTGACCGAGGCGGAGAAGGCCTACCGTGACATCCCGGCGACGACCGTCCCGGTGATGCGTGACCGGCCCGCGCATCTGCAGCGCGAGAATCGCCTGTTTGAACGCGGCAATTGGCTGGAAAAGGGTGCTGTGGTTGAACCTGGTGTCCCTGCCTTCCTGCCGCCGCTGCCTCCGGAGGCTCCGAGGAATCGTCTCGCTCTCGCAAAATGGTTGGTCAGTGAGGAAAACCCGCTGACGGCGCGGGTGGCGGTCAACCGTTTCTGGGAGCAGTTGTTTGGCTACGGGATCGTGATGACCCTGGAAGATCTCGGTTCCGCGGGCGAGAAGCCCAGTCATCCGGAGCTTCTCGATTGGTTAGCGGTGTATTTCCGCGACGACCTCCAGTGGGATGTGAAAGAGTTATTGCGTACCATTGTGCTTTCTTCGACCTACCAGCAGGAGGCGAGGGCGTCCGCGGCGATGCACGAGCGCGATCCCCTGAATCGCCTCATGGCGCGCGGGCCACGGCGCCGATTGAAGGCGGAGATGATCCGGGATGCGGCCTTGTCGGTGGGCGGCTTGCTCAGCAAAAAGCAGTTCGGTCCGCCGGTTCGCCCGCCGCTGCCGGGCGGCGTGTGGAAACCGTTCTCCAACGATCCCTGGAAAACGGATGAGGATGACGACCGGTTTCGGCGCGCGGTCTATGTTTATTGGAAGCGGAGTATTCCTTTCCCCTCATTGGTGACCTTCGACGCTCCAAGTCGCGAGTTGTGTAACCAGCGAAGACTGCCGAGCAACACGCCTCTTCAAGCCTTGGTCACACTCAACGATCCGGTCTTTGTCGAGGCGGCCAATGCCTTGGCCGAACGGATGCGCGAGCACGATTCCTCGTTGGTGGAGCAACTGCGGTATGGTCACCGGCTTTGCACTTCGCGATTTCCCGAAGACGCGCGCCTCCGGGAAATGCTCGATCTCTACGCGCAGCTTGAGAATACTTATGAGAGGGAGAAGGTGAAGGACGTCCCGGACATTGAAATCGCCGCGCTACGGGCAGTGGCTTCGGTGTTGTTAAACCTTGATGAATCTCTGAGCAAATGACCTCGTATTCCCTGTTAGAAACTCCGGAGAAAGAACACCTAACGGCGATCACGCGCCGGCACTTTCTTCGTCACTGCTCCACGGGTTTGGGCGGGCTCTGGCTGGCCTCCCAAGGGGCGAGGGCTCTGGCCGCGGGCGGAGGCAAACCGCCGATTGTGCACGATCCGGCCTCGCCCCTGGGCACGCTGGCGTCGACGATTTCGCCCAAGGCCAAGCGCGTCATTTACCTCCACATGATCGGGGCGCCGAGCCAGTTGGAACTCTTCGATTACAAACCGCTCTTGCAGAAGCTGGACGGCAAGGATTGCCCGGAGGAATTCTTGGAGGGCAAGCGTTTTGCTTTCATCCGCGGCGTTCCCAAGATGCTGGGCCCGCAGTATCCCTTTCAGAATCACGGTCAGTCGGGGGCCTGGGTCTCCGATCGCCTGCCGGAGTTGGCGAAATGTGTGGATGATCTCTGCTTCATCAAGACGATGAAGACCGAGCAGTTCAATCACGGGCCGGCGCAACTCATGGTGCACACCGGGAGCGCTTCACTGGGGAAACCGTCGATTGGTTCCTGGGTCACCTGGGGGCTGGGGACGCCTAACGAAAACTTGCCCGGGTTCATGGTGCTCATTTCAGGCGGCCGGCTGCCGCGGGTGGGCAAGTCACTTTGGGGATCGGGTTTCTTGCCCAGTGTTTATCAAGGGGTGCAGTGCCGTTCGGTGGGCGATCCCGTGCTGAATATCGCGAACCCCAAGGGGGTGACGCGGAATGTGCGTCGCGCTGCGCTCGATGGATTGAACCGGCTCAATGCCATGACCTACGAGAGCATGGGTGATCCCGAAACCCTAACCAGGATCGCGCAATACGAAATGGCCTTTCGCATGCAGATCTCGGTGCCCGAAGTGATGGACATCTCAGGAGAGCCCGCGCACATGCATGAACTCTACGGGACACAGCCGGGGAAAGAGAGTTTTGCCAACAATTGTCTCCTGGCGCGCCGGCTGGCGGAGAACGGGGTGCGTTTTATTCAGCTCTTCGACTGGGGCTGGGACACCCATGGTTCAAACAAGAGCGAATCCCTCAACGGGGGATTTCTGGATAAGTGTCGGCAGGTGGATCGACCCATTGCCGCGCTCTTGAAGGATCTCAAGCGTCGCGGGATGTTGGAAGACACACTGGTCGTGTGGGGAGGGGAGTTTGGCCGGACGCCGATGAGAGAGAACCGCAATGGACGCGAAATGAAGTTTGTCGGCCGGGACCACAATCCCAACGCCTTTACCCTGTGGATGGCGGGCGCCGGGATCAAGTCCGGCATGAGTTATGGCGAGACGGATCCCATGGGTTACCAGGCGATGGAAAACCCAGTGCCCCTGAATGACTTTCACGCCACCCTGTTGCATCTCGTGGGGCTTCCCTATGAGCAGCTCTACTACCCCTTTCAAGGGCTCGACCAGCGTCTCACGGGCGTGAAACACAGTCAGGTGATTCACGACATTTTGGCGTGATCGGATGCATGGAGAGATTCGCCGGCTGTATGTATGTAGGGCAGCCGCTCTGGCTGCCTACCTTTCCGCGATGCTCTAGCTTACGTTCGGAAAGAGGAACTGACGTTTTAGGAGGAGCAGGAACTTGTCGATTTCGTCAGGACTCATCTCGTTGATGGGGAACTCCATGCGATAGAGATTCCGTCCACCCTCTGCGTCTCGCCTTACACGGCGGGTCACCCGGCCGAGAACCCGTTCGCCTTTGACAATCGCGAGAACTTTCTTGTTCTGATCGAGAAGGATCGAACGGCCTTCCATCACGACCGAAGTGACCACACCATTGCCATTGTGGCTTAATTGAATAGCGGCGATCACAAGATCTCTGGTGTTTGTCAGTTTGACGTTTTCCAGTTTGCCGTTGACCCGGACCACGTGTTTGAAGTCCGACGGCAAATAATGCGTTTCGTATTCATCTTCCACTGTTAGAGGCGGTAAACTGACTAGAGGATCGCCGATACGCAATGAGGCGTCTCCAATCCAGGGATCCGGCTTGCGCGGGCTGAAGAGATCCACCTCCTCGAACGCCTTCTCCGCCTCGGATTCGCTACGAATCTCCTCACGAATCGACGATCGGATTCGAGCGCGTTCGGTGGACCACAGATCGACGACATAGAGGCCGTCACCCAATTCCTTTTCCTCTCCCTGAGAGGCGCAAACCATCAGGGCAACGATGAAGCCACACAACACCATTCGTCGTTTCATCATGGCTAAAACGGTAGCTATCATGCGGCCGCTGTCAAGGGATGGGCGATGATCGGATGGTGCCGCTACGCGATCAATTGCTTAGAAGAACAAATTTGGATGGACTTTGAACCGCGCGCACAGCGACTTGATGTGGGTGACAGTTAAGTTCATTCGCATTGTGTCTTCGCAAGTCTCGGTTTTCTCTGTCAGCTGGCTGCGATTAGTACCCCTCAAATTCGCTCATTTCTTCAAGATACTGTGAAATGGCAATCCCTGCGACAAGTGCGGAGACCAAAGCTGAGGCGAATCCGTCCCACAGAGCGTCGAGTAGGGGGTGGCGCCGGGGTAGGGGGAGGAGGTTCACCAGCAGGCTCGCGATAGGGGCGAGAAGGAGGAGGGCGGCGAGGCCGTAGCGGATCTCGGCGAACAGCCAGCCCGACCAGGCGAGGAGCATGAAGAGGGCTCCCCAGAGGGCGGTGACTCCCTTGGGTCGATCGTCGTTGGGGCGTCGCAGGATCCAGATGAGGAGAGCGGCGAGGGCGGCGGCGACGGCGCCGATCGCTTGCCCGAAGCGTGCGGAACCGCCTAACTGGAGCAGGACGGCGAGGGCGATCGACGGCGGGATGAGACTGGCAAGCGAAAGGCGGCAGGTGGGCCCGTCCTGTTTCTCGCGGTGCGCGCCTTCGACGAGGGTCGCGAAGCCGATCGTGCTCGTGCTCAAGCCTAGGCTAACGATCAGGTGACGGGTCCAGCCGCCGCTCTCTTGCAGCCAGGCTGGATAGATGCTCCAGCCAAGGGCGGTGAAGATCGCGAGACCGAGCACTGGGCTCCAGACCGGCCGGCCGGCGAGTAGGGGCGCCAACGAAACGAGGGCGGCTCCGAGACCGGTGAGGGCGACAGCCTCACTGGAGCGCGGGGGAAACGTGGGAAGACCGAAGAGCCAGAGAAAGGACCCCACGACCGCGGCGGTGACGGCGAGCCACCAATAGCGGCGGGGCAGTTTCCAGGCGACGAGGAAGCCGATGGTGAACGGAAGCGTGGCACCAAAGACGGCGGTGCCATGAATCAGATCGTCCCAGTTCGTCAGCCAGTCCACTAGCGAAGTGACATCATCTCTACTTCGTCTTGCCCACGATCTCCAGCGTGATGTCGACCTCGTCCGCCGTATCGGGCACGCGATAGGTCATGCCATAGTCGCTGCGCTTGATTTGAAAGCTGACTTTGCCGCTGCTCTCGCTCGATGGCTTGAAGCTCACGGTGATCGTTTTGGTCTTATCGAGAAGGGTGAATTTGCCTTCCACCTCATAGTCGGAGCCTTTCTTGGAGACCTTGGTGCTCTTGAAGGTCATTTTGGGAAACTCTTTCACTTTGAAGAAATCTTGATTTCTCAAGTGATCGTCCCGCTTCTCGTTCGCCGTATCGACGCTCGCCGTTTTGACTTCCACTTCCACCGAACTCTTGGATGGGTTGGCCTTGTCAAAGACGATCTTGCCGGAGAAGTCTTTGAAGGAACCCGCGACCTCCTGAAACTCTTTGGCCCTCGGAGGTTTGTTCTGGATGGTGAAGCTGATTTTCGATTTTTCGGAGTCGATATCGAGGACGTCAGCGGCAAAAAGGGGTGCGGCGGTGAGGCCTAAGATCGTGACGAGGGTGAAGAGGGGATTTTTCATGAGGGCACGTCTACCAGCGTTCGGCGCGGGATTCAAGTGCCGGTCGCCGGGGAGGTCAATTGCTGCTGGTGCCCGCGGCGGTCGTGTTCGAGGCGCCATCACGGTGCTGCCGTTTCGTTGACGGCGCCCTCAAGGACGTTCAGGTTGGTGGAATGAACGGACATTTCTTGAGCGTGACCTTGCTGACATTTCTGATGGTCCCCCTTTCCCTGGCGGCGCGACCGGTGAAGGTGGCCTGTGTGGGCGACAGCATCACCTATGGCGCGGCCATCAATGGGCGGGAGAAGAACAGTTACCCGGCACAGTTGCAGCGGCTGCTTGGGGACGGCTATGTGGTGAAGAATTTTGGCAACAGCGGCTCGACGATGCTGAAGAAGGGCGACAAACCCTACTGGAAGCAGAAGGAGTTCAAAGCGGCCAAGGAGTTCAGTCCCGAGATCGTCATCATCAAGTTGGGAACGAATGATACCAAGCCGCAGAATTGGAAACATGGTAGTGAGTTCGTGGCCGACTACAAATCGATGATCGCGGAGTTTCGAACCCTGCCGTCCAAGCCCAAGATTTATGTCTGCCTGCCTGTTCCCGCGTTTGCCGTGCGCTGGGGGATCAGCGACACGGTGATCAACAAGGACGTTCTTCCGGCCACGCGAAATCTGGCGAAGGCGACGGGGGCGACGTTGATCGATCTCAACGTGGCCTTGCAAGGTAAGGAAGAGCATTTTCCGGACAAGATCCACCCTAACCAGGCGGGCGCCGAGATTATCGCGCAGACTGTGGCCGGCGCCATACGAGCCGAGTCGGCGGCAGCGAAGCGGGCAGTTGAAAAGGCATCCAAGTGAATCCCACATCGAATCAACCGGTGGAGTTGAGCGAATGGAGATCCCCGCGACGGATGTGCCGGATGAGATCATGAACGTCTCACTGGCGCTGGCGGGGAATTGGCTCTTTTTGCGTGGTCGCCGGCGCCTCTACTGCAGTTCGGAGACTCGAGACTGTTTTGATTCGATGGTGTGATCGCCCCTCCGATGGATCGTTCTTGCGACCGTTGATCTTTGCGAGACCGATCCTAAAAAAAAGAGGCTGACAGTATTCGAGGTCTGGCTAACGTCCCCGCCATGTTGCGGATCGTTTTCATGGTTCTTCTGTTGGGATGGGCGACTTCTGTCGTTGGACAGGGTCAAGATTCTCCGGTGAATGACGCCTTTTCGAATCGTACGATGTTGGAAGGCGCGGATGATCTCCGTGTCGAAGGGACGACTGCGGGAGCCACTTGGGAGCCGGGTGAACCGTTCACCGAGGCCAGCACATGGTACTCGTGGACGTCGCCGGCGAATGGCTGGGTCGATATCAACGTGGCGACGCTGGATCGTCCCGGCCCTGGAGCCAACCTTCCCTATTCGGGGCCGAGGCGAACGCTGTACCAGGGTGATGCCTTGGAAACCCTGACCCGGGTGGACTTTTTCGAAGGGCCCAATGCCGTTTCGGCCGGAGAGGTCTTCCACATCCAGGTGGCTGAAGATTTGGAACGCGGGCCCTATGAACTCTCTCTTCATTTTCAGAGAGCACCCCTGCATGATT
Organism: Verrucomicrobiales bacterium; assembly: GCA_028281705.1. Classification (GTDB taxonomy): domain Bacteria; phylum Verrucomicrobiota; class Verrucomicrobiia; order Verrucomicrobiales; family DEV007; genus JAACDM01. The sequence goes on along the minus strand of JANQJH010000446.1, from coordinate 396 downwards.
CCCGGGAGAGCCCGCTGGACCTCGGGCAACGGCGTTGGTATGCGATGGAATTTTCGCTAGACTCCTCCACGAGAGCCTCCGGCGACCCGGTTGAAGCCCCGGAACTCTCTCTTTGGTGGCAATGGCAGGCTCCGGCTGACGGGGTGCTCATCTTGGAAGGGTATTTGCCGGACGTCGCGATTTTTGAGCGCTCTGAAGAAGGGCTCCAGTGGCTCCTGTCGGATCGTGGATCGACGAGGCAGGTTGTCGAATCGGGAAAATCCTATCTCTGGGCCATCGGGGAGACGCATTCCAATGGCGAGCTGTATGGATTTGATCTCCTCTTTGAAGAGGCGGTCGTGGGAAATGACACATTCTCCGACGCCAGGCAACTGCCGATGGCGGTATCGGCCCAGT
>JANQJH010000432.1 GCA_028281705.1 Verrucomicrobiales bacterium | reverse complement strand
GGTCGACGTCCATCTGCCGTTGGAAGACGGACGCCGCTTAAAGATGCGGCGCTACACACAACCCGACAAAGATCTCAAACTGCTCCTCGCAGCCATGGGGATCGAACTGCCCCCACAGCCTCCACCAGAAATCGAGGCGGGGGCGGTGTAGTGAAGACTTTTGGTCAAAATTGGCTGATCTACCGGGGGCGGCCCACTCATTTCATTCCCCAATCGTGAAAGTCGGGTTAGCAAAGTGTATCCTCTCGGTTCGGTTGGCACAGGCAAGTTGAATGATCCGCCCTCATGAACGTCATTTAAGAACCATGAAACCTGATAACTTCCGTTCTACAGTCCTGATCACAATAGTCGCCTGTGCCATGCTATTGGCAGTCATCTTCAATGCACAGTCGCAACAGCAACGAACTCCAGGTAAAACTGTGCGTAGTGGCGAAATTCAGGCCTCACAGTGGGAGTATGCTTTCCGCTTTGTAAGTAGCAACGGGTCTAATGGGATGAAGAAAGTTGCCAACGAGATGGCCAGCAAAGGGTGGCATTACCTTGAGCTAGAATCGTATGGCGACGATAGAGGTTACATGGCGTTTCGGCGCACTAAGGGGTAACTCTTACACTATTTCCATACTTTCACTTATCACACTGATCAACCTCCAAGCGTAACGTGACGCTTGGAAGTTCAGAAGTCACCATCCAGCCGCGAACAGCTCGAGCTGGCCACATCTTTGACGTTCTGTGAAGTCGCAGCATACGATCTCACACAAAGGCACTTTGTGTTTCCACTGGTCACGTGAACCGTGAACCGAGGTATCCACACCGCACCTTGCATCCATGTCTATCCCGGTTTCATCGAAAAACTTCTGGAACTTCGGGCCGTTGTGCCGCTGATAAGATCAACGCTCTTGCTGACAACGATCCGAGCCAACTCCGCATTTCCATGGACACCAAGGCGACAGTGAAGATCGGCGATTTCAGCCGAGGAGGCTACAGTCGAGGGGGGCCTCAAGCAACTGTCCAAAAAGAATCGCTTTGGATCGCTTGTCGAACTGGTTCGACCAGGCCATAAATGCTTCACGCAGCCCCGAAAAACCGCAAATCTGCGCCAGCTCATCGCACTCCACCGCGTCTCGGATCAGCTGGCTGTTGGCCTTGGCCGCGTAGCCATCTTTTTCCCGCTTGATACGTTTCAGTTCCTTGGCGCGAAGCTCCGCTTCAGCCTTGGTCCGAAAGTAATCTTGGGCGCGTTTTCCGGTTCGAGAGAGCAGGGGTGGGACGGATAGATACCAGGCGGCCTTGCTCTTGAGGAATCTAGGTTCGAGAGATGCTTGGCGTCCCATACTAACGGAAAAACCTCGCCGATTTGGGGCAATTCGCCAGAATAATTGTGTGGAATTCTGTGGATTTCCGTGGATGACTAACACAAAGAAGGGGTTACGATTTCTCGTAACCCCTTGAAAGCCATGGAGCGGGTGATGAGATTCGAACTCACGACATCAACCTTGGCAAGGTTGCGCTCTACCCCTGAGCTACACCCGCTTGGGTGCCGAGAGGTTTTCACCAGAGATGCCCTTTGGCAAGTGAAACAAACGGGAAAAAATCACAGGCCGGAATAGGCCGTACGCTCGTTCAATCGGCCGCAGGCGGGGCAGCGGGTCAGCGGATTCTGGGAGGGATCACGGAACTGGTGTCCGCAGATGGTGCAGCGGATGACCAGACGCCGGGCGGCGATGTCGCGGCGCCGGCGCACCCAGTTGCTGATGAGCCACACGGCGAAGGTCCAGAAGAGGACGGCGCCGAGATAGATCTCCAGGAACTCGCTGATGGGCACTCGAATCATGACATGGCAAATACAGATCTAAAGGCGACGCCTACGGCTGCGGCGGACGCCACCGCAACTCGATCTCAAAGGAATCGATATCCTCGCCATCATCCCACGGCGTGAACCTCAGGGTCTTCAGAGCTTCTTCAGCCGTCCGATCGGCAGGCGCTGCCGCCTCGCTGGGGACGGCCTTGGCGACCCGTCCGTCTCGCGACACGGAAAGCCGCCACCCCTGGCTTGCTCGATCGGCGGGACGGCGCTTCTCCACGGCGCTCCAGTCCGTTCCCAGGCCTCCTCCGAGATAGCGCGCTCGCCACCCGTCCGGGAGAAACAAGCGCAAACCATCGACCAAGGCGAATCCCTCTGGAGAGGCGTTCGCCGACCCTGAAGCCTTTTCAGGCGGCGTCCATGGGGGAATCTCGGGTAGCACGATGGGATTGTCCCTCGGGCCAAGTGCCTCCAGCGGGAGCACGTTCCGTTCCGGCCAGGGCATGAGCCGCGGGCTCATTTGGGTGTAGGAAGGCTCGTAGTCCAACGAACCCAACGGCATGTTCAGTTCCGAGTCCGCCAACAAGGTTCCTTCATAGGCGGCATAGTAGTCGTCGATCTGCTGCAAAATCAGATGCGCCGTGGGATCCTGGGGCGAGAGGTAGGTGACACCGTAGGTGCGGGGAAGCGTGCGCGGCGACTCGGGATCCTGGACTTGGAACACGTAAAAACACAGCCCGTGGATGCTGATGGCGGCGACGGCAGCGATGATCATCCGTTGGGCAAAATCGGATGCAGGAGCTTTCCAGTGGAAAAGGATGTTCGGATTGGTCGCCATCAGTCAGGGGAGTCGATCGACGAACTCAGTCCGAGTGGCTCCGCCGTGGCACCCTCGGCGGCCGCTTCTTCAGCAGGCGGGGCCACAGCAGGTGCTTCCTTCTTTGGATTGGTCGCCTGGAAAACTTGGAAACCGCCTTTGAGGGCTGCGTTCACCACTTCCATGGAGGTTCCGCTGGGGAGTCGCCGGTCCATTTTGAAGTAAACGACGTCATGAGACCCTTCAGGCTTTTCCTCGAGCCGGGCGAGCAACTCGGCGTAGCTTATCTGTCCCCGGTCAAAGAGAACGAGCGGCGGATCACCCGCCGTGATCAGGATCACGTGAGAGGAAGCCAGGGGCGGCAACTGGGAGGACGAGACGGGAAGTTCGATGCCGACGCCGCTATGATGAATCAAGCTACTTCCCAGGAGAAAGAACACGACCATCAACGCCATCACATCCAGAACGGGTGCCAGATGGAGGAGGGCCGGGCGACGATCAAGCGTGGACTCTAACTTCATCAGGCAGCGGCTGTCTGTATCTGTCTACGAACGATACTCCGAATCTGGCAGCCGACGGTGCCGCAATCAAGAGGGACGACGTTTTCTTACAGATTTGCCCTTCTTTCCGCCGGCTTGTTTTTCGTTACGCTCGCGCTCGCGTTCGCCGCTGATGGAGATGATCTCACTTTGCTGGCGGCTGTCCTCGATCAGATTGATCACTTCGATGCCGCCACGTTCGATGTCGTGGAGGAGATTCTTCGCCCGAGAGACGAGGAAGGAGTAGAGAACGTAGGCGGGAATGGCGACGATGAGACCCGTGGCGGAGGTCACGAGACTGCGGTAGACGCCGCCGGCCATGGAAAGCGAGGTGGCGGTACCCACCCCGCGGTTGACGTCATCAAAGGTGTCCAGCAACCCCAGCAAGGTGCCGAGCAGTCCTAACAACGGGGCGACGTAGGCGATGGTGAGGAGCACGCGGAGGGATCGCTCGACGCGAGGAACCTCCAGTTGACCGGCTTCCTGCACGATGTCTCGCAAGTACTCCCGAGGGTAGTCATGCCGCATCAGAGCGGTTCGCATCACCCGGGCCACCGGGCCAGGAGTGAGGGCGCATTGGTGCATGGCCTCGGCAAAATTGCGCCGGCGGATCAGATTCGCCAGTCCTTCCAAGAGCTGCCCCACATCGATGGTCGCCCGGTGAAAGTAAAGGTAGCGCTCCAGAAAGACGGCGAAACAGAGGACGCTACAACCCACCAGTAACCAGACCAAGCGGCCACCGCTGAAGATGAGTTCTAACATTGAGGAGGGAGGATGTGATGGTCGAGAAGCGGACTTCTCGTGTCGAAACGGACACTTAGCGAAAACCTCTGCTCATGGAAAGTCATATCTGAGAATCCTTGTCGAATTCGCCTCAAGCAGTTCGCCGGCCATCCCGAGAAATTTCACGAACAAGTTGCTGATTGAGACGGGGAACGATCCGATTGAGCGACTGGCGCAGTTCCTCCAGGTGAATACCGGGGCGATGCAGGGTGAGCAACATGTAGCCGCGGACGAGTGGGGCGATGTAGAGGCAATGTTCGCCGCCGTCGTGGCAAATGCCACCGAAGCTCTCGTCTCCAAGGCGCCGGGCGAGGGCTTTGGTGGCGCCAAACGACGCTGTGGCGAGGACTCCCAAGGCATCCAGATCCAGATCGTCACGCCGCTGAGGTCCTTCCCAGCGGATGATGATCGCTCCCGTCGGATCGAGTAGAGCCACGGCACGCACGCGGGCGAAGCGCGCGTAGGATCCGAGCCCTTCTCGAATCTCGGCAATGATCTGGGCATCGAGCCTCAAGGGCTCCAGGGTGGACTCGTCGGCGAAGGCCGTTGCGATCGCACTCATGGGGATGGCATCGGGTTTGGGATTCGTTGATTGGCTTCAGAAAAACAAGACCCCTCTTCTATTTGTTCACCAAGCCGTGGCTTCAGAGGTGGTTCTCTTGAGCGCCCGTCTTTCGCTCGGCGCACCCGTTCCGCGCTCGTCGAAATCGGGAGCCGGCTGCTCGTGAAACCGGCGAAGCACTTCAGTCGAGAGCACGTCCAGTGTCTCGAGCACGCCCTGCCCCGTGTGGGCTGCCGCTTCAAAGGCAGGATTGCCCGGTGTGTTGAGCGTCTTCTCGAGGTCCGCCAGAGGGAGGGCGTTGGGGAGATCGCGTTTGTTGTATTGGAAAACCAAGGGAATCGAATCCAGTTCGCGGCCGTTGGCCCGGAGTGTCGATTTGAGATTTTGCCACGCCTCGAGATTGGCTTCGCGCCGGGCAGGATCGGAATCAGCGACAAAAACGAGCCCGTCCACGCCGCGGAGGACGAGTTCGCGCGTGGCGTTGTAGACCACCTGGCCGGGAACGGTGTAGAGCAGAAACTTGGTCTGATACCCTTCGATCAGGACTGGATTGACTGGCAGATAATCAAAAAAGAGCGTCCGGTCGGAGGAAGTATTGAGCGAGATCAGATCGCCGCGCTGGTCGGCCTCCAAAGCGGCGTGGACGGCCACGACGTTGCTCGTCTTTCCCGACAGGGCCGGACCGGAGAAGACCAGCTTGAACTGAACCTCCTTGGTCTCGTCGTTGACGGCCGGCATTGTTTTGTTTTTCTCCCTGGCGGCTAGTCTAGCATTTCTGATAGCTCGCGGGTCACTAAGGTCAGGCGCTCGCGGACGCCGGGAGAAAAGAGGGGACTTTCCTGGAGGACGGCGACACAGGCCTTCGGCGCATTGAAGAAACTCATGGACCCGTGTCCCGTTCGCAAGGTGAAGGATTCCGCGTCGACGATGTTCAGGTCAGCCGCCAGGCTGATCACCTTGTTGTAGGCCAGTTGGGCTTGGGCTTCGAATTGCGAAGTGCGGCCCGGGTCCTTGCCACGGCTGGATTTGACGGTGCCTCCCTGTTTATCGATGACGACACTGGCTTCGATTCCCGGCAGACCGGCCACGCGATCGAGAACCTGGTCAAGATCGAGCGGCGCATCGACCTCAAACAGGGCGCGAAGGATCAATTGCTTGGGATCGGGTTCAAATCCGAAATCGAATCCTGTTCCCGATTGCACGGGCTGTTGTGCCGGAGACGCCTGAACCGGTCCGGCGGCCTCTGGTTTCACGCCCGAAGACGAGTCCGGCGTGGCTCCGCCTGGGGTGGCTGTGATTGGGTTCGCGTTCGAGGAGGAGGGGACGGCAGGTGAGGCCGCGCCAGCCGAGGCAAAGGGCGAGGTGCCTGCTTGGGGCGCGGTTTCCGCTACCTTGGTGGCGTCCGTGGCTGCGGGAACCGGAGCGGGAGCCGCGGCGGCAAAGGGGGATCCGCCGTTGGGAGGAGACGGCGACGTCTCCGGGATCTGGGCCACCGGATTCTGAGGGGCCGAGGCAAACGGCGAAGCCGAGTCGGCGCCGGCTCCCAGGCCTGAATCCGCTGGGGGGGGCGTTTGGAATGGCGAAGATTCCGGCTTTCCATTGGGCGGCGGGGATGCGGGAACTCCTGCGGCAAATGGAGAATCGCTCTGCCCGGGTGTCGATGGAGGATTTGTCTTGGACGCCTCCGGGGCCTGGAAGGGGGATGACGCCGGGGCGGCAGCAAAAGGAACTCCGTCAGCGGACGTACCCGTCTCCGCGGCGCTGGTCGATGATGGATCTGGAGACGAGGGGGCGGCGAACGGAGACGCTGCTGCTGCTGTGGGAGCGAAGGGGGACGAAGAGCCTGCTGGCGTTTCGTTTGCCGCGGCAAAGGGCGACGGTGATTTGGCCGGAGAGTCGCTGGCGGCGGCGAAGGGTGAAGGCGAGTCTACCGGTGTCTCGCTAGCAGGAGAGAAAGGCGATGAGGAAGCGGCTGGGGTATCGCTGGCGGCGGCGAAGGGTGAAGGCGAGTTGGCTGGGGTATCGCTGGCGGCGGCGAAGGGCGACGGCGAGTCTGCCGGTGTTTCGCTAGCAGGAGCGAAAGGCGATGAGGAGGCAGGTGGGGTATCGCTGGCGGCGGCGAAAGGCGATGAGGAGGCAGGTGGGGTATCGCTGGCGGCGGCGAAGGGCGACGGCGAGTCCGCCGGTGTTTCGCTAGCAGCAGCGAAAGGCGATGGGGAAGCAGCAGGTGTTTCGCTGGCGGATGCGAAGGGCGACGGCGAATTGGCTGGGGGTTCGCTTGCCGGGGCGAAGGGGGATGGCGAACTGGCTGGGGTATCGCTGGCGGCGGCGAAGGGGGACGCCGGACTGGCCGGAGTATCGCTTGCCGGGGCAAAGGGGGATGCGGAACC
>JANQJH010000426.1 GCA_028281705.1 Verrucomicrobiales bacterium | reverse complement strand
CACCCCCTCATCGTCGACTCCGATGACCAAGGCATCACCCCCATCCGGCGTTGCCGGATCGGTTCCCAGGACATACTCGAGAAGGTTCGCCCGGCCATCGCGATCGGGATCCGCCAGCTTGCCCGCCTCCATGCCGGCCGGAATCGCTGCTGCCGCCCAATCCTCATACGTCGTTCCCACGGGCGGATCGACCACACCACCGCCATCGGTCGACCCCGGCGTTCCCCCCGCCACGGAAGCCGCCCAACTCGCCGACTCATTCGGATCGGGATTCCCGTCGGGCCCTACCAGTTCCAAGGAAACGCCGTCTCCATCGGCCTCGCTCGGCCAGGGATCGTTGTCGTCATAGCGCAAGTCGACAATGCTTTCGCCGGTCGCGCCGGCCCAAGCCAGACGCTCCCCCGAATTCGCCAGTCGCCCGGTATAAACGCCCCCAACGGGAATCGCATCTCCATGGCGCTGACGAAAGGCCTCCAGATTGGCCACGATCACCACCGAGGCGCCCGGTTCCAGTATGAGCGATTCCCCAAACGTAAATTCGATCCCAGCCTCGGCCGTGACGCCTAACAAATCGATCGCCGCCGCACCGATGTTCGTCAATTCCACATACTCAAAATCGTCATCATTGGTATACCCGGCAGCGGCCTCTTCATCGGACGGATTCTCGGGATGATACATCAACTCCGAAACGACCAAGTTGCCCGCAGCTGCCGCCTCTGTCCCGACGACGAATTGCACCTCGGCCGGTGCACTCCATTGCTGATCGGGCCCATCCGCTTTCGCCGAGTAGTTCGGCATGTACTCTCTCGCCACGATGGTCGTCGACTCCTCCAGGACAATGCCGCCGCTGCTATAGGCGATCGCAGCCTCGCTGAGCTCTCCTCCAGGCAGACGCGGATCGGTGCCGTCGGTGGTGTAATAAACGGTCGTGGGATTGAAGAGACTCCCCCAGTGACTCTGTAGTTTCACCGTCTCCCCCTGTCCCAGGGCACCGCCTTCCGGCGTCACCGTGGGCGGCGCCACCAGTTCCCGGTCGATCCAGTCAGCCCGGGTGGCGAGCCAGTCCTTCAAGTGATCCAACTCACCCTGCCAACCGCCATACTCCGGCGACACCGCAGGCCACCTCTCCTCATTCCGCGGCTGGGCCTCTCGAAGTTCGTCCGCCATGGAGTCGATCAAGGCATGCAAGCTCTCGGTGCTGAACGGGCCCTGGCGCAACTCATTCCATCGATCGCAATAGGCCTGCTGAAAGTCGCGATCCTCAAAGAGATCACCCCACCAGCGCTGCGTCCCATTGGTAAAAAACGTGGTGCCCCGGTCGCCGCTGATCCCCCGCCAGACATCCGGTTTGCTCGGCCGCGGCGGACTCCCAAAGCGATCCCGAGAACCCGAGGAAATATTGAAGTCCCACACCGGTCCTCCAAACACTTTCCCATTGCGCGGTTTGTAGAAGTAGGTGCTCAGGCGAAGCGAGTCCACGTTGAGCATGATCGTATTGACCAGATGATGATCAATCCAGGAGGGGACATCGATGAACGCCGGATACCCCGTTTCGGGGTCGGTTGAGTCCAGGGAGTCTGCCATGTCTCCCAGGTAGCCTCTCAAATAATCCAACTGAGCATCCGTGAGCTCATCCCGTGAGGGCTCGGTAATGACGATTCCCTGTCCTCCGGCGCTCGTCTGCGTGTCGTTAGGCCCGGAGCGATCCACCTTGAAGATGTAACCCCCACTGACCTCGGGCTCTTCGTTGTCCTCCGGGCCCAACTCATCGATATCGATCCGGTCGGCATCGCGTTTCATCGCCTCCATGAAGCTGTAGACGCCCACGTAGTCTTCCACGTCCACGGGCCCCTCGCCACGACTGACATACACCTCACAGAAAACCGTGCGCGCCGCATAGCGGCCAATGCTCCGGCTCAGGGCGTAGGTAAACTCGTTCCGGATCAAGGACCGGTCTTCCTCATAGCGCCCGCTCAGAATCCAATCCGACTCCGCCGGCATCCCCAGCGGCTTCATCACCTTGTCCTCGTCATCATCATCTTGAAACTCGAGACGATAGGATTTCTTGGGAAAACCCTGGGTCGAGGAGCCGCGCGTTTTGATCTGACCACGCCCGGTCAAGGTAAACAAACCCTCCACCTTGGTCCGTTCGTCCTCGCCACTGGGCTCGAGGATGGCCAGGAGCATCTCGTCGTAGTTCGACCCGATGGTGCCATCGCTCTCGACGATGACCAGGGGAAGGTTACTCGTCGTTGCCGCCAGCTCAGGCGTCACTTTGAAAAAGACCTCCTGGACAAGCGGACCTGAACTAATGGCCGCGGAGAGGATGGTGGTTTCCGTCAGAACCAGCGGCTCCGAATACGTCATTCCATTGAAGAGGGTCGGCCTTTTCCCGTCCGTCGTGTAGGTGATCTTGCTCCCGGAGCGGGTAGAGAGAGCCACCTCCACGCTCTCGGTGAACGGCTGGCCCGTGACGGAAAAGAGCACTTCCTCCGCCACGCTACCTCCGGTGTTGGCCGCGTTCGGGGTCGGTTCTTCAAAGAAATGCAGCACCCACGCTCCGGCCCGATCACGCACTCCGTAACTCTGGTCCTCACCGAGCTGCGGGATCTCCGGGTCAAACTGGTCGAGGATCGTCGTCTTGTCCGGTCCCACCAGGGCGAGAAACTCCCCGCCGTTCTTCAGCTGAAAATTGGTGTGTGCCTCCCCCGCAGCCGGAGCGCGATCCTTCCCCGAGGCAAAGACGACGAGAAAGCCCCCGGCCTCGAGGCTCACCCCGGGGAATTCCCATTTATTGAGGTCATCGCGGTCGTCCGTTAGGAAATGCCCCGTGAGATCCACCGCCTCAGTACCATCATTGTGCAGCTCGATCCAGTCCGGCGAATCGCCATCCTCATCGAGCAAGGACTCGACGTTACTCGTCACGACTTCCGAAAGAAGCAGGGATGACACCGCTTCCGAGGGGAACGAGAGCGAGAGCACCACGGCGAGGGTTCCAATGACAGGCGAAGTGGGGAGGGATCGAGCTAGCATGGCAAGAGGGGCTGAAGATGTCGGAGAAGCAGAAGCGAAACACGGCTCGCTATTCCACGCAAGGTCCCATACCCGCCAATCCGGGGCAAGCTCCTTCGATCTTGCGGTCGTTAGGCAGCTGTGTTACGGCCAGAAATGGAGATCAACGGCTACTTCCTCTTCATCGCCATCACCGTCATCGGGTTCCATCTGCTCGATGTTTTCTCCAATCTGCTCAACTTGAGATCTCTCAAGCCCGATCTACCCGAGGGATTCGACGACGTCTTCGATCGCGAGAAATATGCCCAGTCTCAGGCCTATACCCGGGAAACGACCAAGTTTGGACTCATCGAATCCACCTTCTCGCTCATCGTCTTCCTCCTCTTTTGGTGGCTGGGCGGATTCCAGTGGCTCGACGCCCTGGTGCGAGGATTCGGGTACGGCCCCATTGTCACCGGGCTCTGCTTCGTCACGCTCCTCGTCCTCGCCGGACAAATTCTCTCGCTGCCGTTCAACCTCTACGACACCTTTGTCATCGAGGAAAAATACGGGTTCAACAAGACGACGCCCAAGACCTTTGCCACGGACATGATCAAGAATCTCCTGCTGGGCGCGATCCTGGGTTTGCCCCTTTTTGCTCTTCTTCTCTACCTCTTCCAGAATCCCGCCTTTGGCAATATCGCCTGGCTCATCGCCTGGATCGTCACCACCCTTTTTCAGATATTCATCCTCTTCATCTACCCCAAGTGGATCCTGCCATTGTTCAATGAATTCAAGCCTCTGGAGGAGGGTGAACTCCGTTCCGGTATCGAGACCATGGCGCAAAAGTGTGACTTCCCCCTGACCGGGATCTTTGAAATGGACGGCTCCAAGCGCTCGACCAAGAGCAACGCCTATTTTGCCGGATTTGGGAAGAACAAGAAGATCGCGCTCTTCGACACCCTGATCAAGAAACACACCGTGGCCGAACTCGTCGCCGTCCTCGCGCACGAGATCGGTCACTTCAAGCTGAAGCACATCCTCAAGACACTCCTGCTTGGCATCCTGCAGATGGGCATCATCTTCTACTTGTTAGGCCTCTTTCTCAACAATCGCGGCCTCTTTGACGCCTTCGGCGTGGAGGAGACTTCGGTCTATCTCAGCTTCATCTTTTTCTCTTTCCTTCTCAGTCCACTGAGCAAGCTCATCGGCGTGGGCATGGCCATTTTCAGTCGCAAGAACGAGTTCGAGGCCGATGCCTTTGCCGTCAAGGTCACGGGAGACGCCATGCCTCTCATCACCGCTCTCAAGTCCCTTTCCAAAGACAATCTGAGCAATCTCACACCGCACCCCTTTTACGTCTTCATCAATTATTCGCACCCGCCGATGATCGAGCGGATCGCCGCCCTGCGGGCCCTCTGATTCCCCTCTCTTCGCTTCCCTCTCCTCCCACCACCGTATGAGCAAGGAACTCACTCACGTCACCGCCGATGGCGAGGTCGCCATGGTCGACGTTTCCTCGAAGGACATCGTGACCCGGACCGCTGTGGCCAAGGGATTCATCCACCTTCAACCGGAAACCATCCGTCTCGTCGGGAGCCACGGCGTCAAGAAAGGCAATGTCCTCGCCACCGCCCGGATTGCTGGCATTCAAGCTGCCAAACAGACATCCACCCTCATCCCCCTCTGTCATCAACTCCCGCTGCGCCACGTCAGTGTCGAATTCAGCGAAGAAGAAGCCGGGTTCTCCATTCAGGCCCACGTCAAGACGCAAGCCCAGACCGGTGTGGAAATGGAAGCCCTCACCGCAGTCAGTGTGGCCGCGCTAACCATTTACGACATGTGCAAGGCCGTCGACCAATCCATGCGCATCACCGAGATCACTTTGGTCGAAAAGAAGAAAGAGGCGCTCGCCTAACGAACGAACGAACTTTTGAGGATAGGACCAAGTGGTGCGGACACTCCTGTCCGCCCGATCAGCGTCATGATCCTCCATGTGTGCGCACACACGACGATCACAGCACTGAAGGAATAGCACAACGCCAGTCTCACCTTGCTTCGAGCAACGGCCGCGAAAGCACTTCACGAGCCTGGGACCCGATCAACAAGTTTCCTCCGGCCTGAATCGCCAAACTGTGAATCGAGCCCACGTCAAGCTGTGCGATTCTCTCCCAGCGGCTGGACTCTTGTGAGAGTTCGTAGAGACCTCCGGTCGACGTCCCGGCGATGAGCCGCGAGACGCCCTCGATTTCACCCCAGGCCAGGGAGAGCACGCGCGCCATCAGGCGTCCCACCACCGGTTCATCTTCCATGCCCAATCCCTGATACGTGCGGATAAGCCGGCCATCGGCCACGCGATGCCATCGCACCTTGGCGTCGATGGACCCGGAGGCGATCCATTGGCCATCCGGCGAGAAGGCGAGGCTCTCCACGCCCGCCGTGTGTTCCTGAAGACGCCTGGACGCCTCCCGATCAGCGGGCGCCGCCTGATGCAAGATCACCGCCCCGTCTCGCCCCCCGCTGGCGAGCGGACCTCCATGGGGCCCGTAGGCCACCACCCGCGCGATGCCCTCGTGCTTCATCCGCTCATGAATATCAGGCTCCGTCAGATCCACGGTCTCGGTAGCGAGCGTGCGCACCCGGCCTGCCGCATCAGCCCAGCTGACCTCGGAACGGTTTGGCGAAACCGCGAGATCATAGACCAGATCCGTCCCCACCTCACGCCTCTCTCCCATCGCCTGGCGTTCCAAATCGAAGTGACCGATGATGCCCGACTCTCCCGAGACGCCGCCTCCCAACCAAAGCCGGCTCCCTTCAGCAGCCACGGCGAGAACGCGCCAATCAGGGCGACAGAGGCTCTCGCCATCACAAAAAACACCCGCCTGGGAAACGGCGTAGACCTTGCCCCGATGGATCGTCATCGAGGTTACCGGCCCGCGATGGCCATCCGGCGAGGGAACAGCGCCCATCGAGCCGCGCCAAGCGGCCACCGCACCGCCCAACGCTCCAAGAAACTGACGCCGAGGCAGAAGCGCCCTCGTGACTGAAAAGGCGGCGCTCAAGAGGCCAGGAGGGGTCGTATGAGCTGCGCCTCCTCCTCGACGAGGCGCACGGGACGCCCATCGGGCGTCTCCCAGATCTTCTCCAAATCCATACCCAAGGCCGCCATCACGGTGTGAAAGAGGTCCGCCGGACTCACCGCGTCTTCGATCGGTTCCTCGCCTCGAGCGTCCGTTTTGCCAAAGACCGCGCCACGCCGGATGCCCGCGCCGAAAAGCAAGGCCGAGCTGGCGCGGGACCAGTGATCGCGGCCGCCGGAGGGGTTGAGCCGAGGCGTGCGCCCAAACTCACTGGCTAACAAGACGGTCGTTTTCTCCAACATCCCGCGCTCCTCGAGGTCGCGATAGAGCGCCGGAACCGCCTGATTGAGTGCCTCGAGCTTGGGTGGAAAGCCATAGGTCAGTTCCTTGGCGATGGATCGATGATGATCCCAGCCTTTGTAGCGCACGAAGACCGAGCGAACACCGCCCTCGACCAACCGCCGCGCCAGGAGGCAGGACTGGCCCAAGAAATGCCGCCCATAGCGTTGATGCATGGAAGCCGATTCCTTCTTGAGATCAAAGCGCTCCCTCACTTCGGGCGTGGCGGAGACATAGCGGGCGCGCTCGAGGAACTCATCTCTGGCGGCCTCACTCGCGGAACGCGGCGGACCATCGATTTCGTCGAGCGCCTTGAGCAAGGCCAATGCCCTATCCATGGGAACGGACGATTCCAGGTCCTTGACCTTGAAATGGGAACGCCCCGGCTGGCCGTGAATCTCAAAGGGCGCCTGGGCCGCCGGAAGGAATCCCTGCTTGGCATAGGGATGGGCATCTGGAATGGCCACGTAGGGCGGCATGGGGTTGGAGGACACGAACATCGCTCCTAGCACTGACCCAAATGAAGGGTAGCGCAGCACGGGAGAAGGCCGGCGTCCGGTGAGGACATGATGAGACCCTCGATCATGATTGCCTTCGGGACTGGTTAGGCTCCTAACCAAGGCACAGCGATCCATCATCGCGGCGATTCGATCCAACTCCGCACTGACAAACACCCCTTCGAGCGCGCTCTCCATGGATGGGAGGTCACCGCGGATGGCCACGGGCGCTTCCGGCTTGCCATCAAAAGTATCGAGATGCGACATGCCGCCATCCATCCACAGGAGGATGAGAGCGCGGTCCCCTCGGAGGAACTCCGGTGAGCCCGCCAAGAACCGAGGAAGGCATGCCAGAGCCCCGAGGGATTGGATGAAGGATCGGCGCCACATGAGCCATAGCCTATAGGCACCCGGTGCTTCGGGCAAGAAAGGAGGATCGCCTCGCGTCCGGCCTCCCCGGCGACCCGCGGCTCAGAGACGGTGGATGGTCAACCCGCCGTCCACCATGAAGACCTGCCCGCTGCTGTAGGGAAAATCTCCCCCGACGAGGGAGGACACCGCTTTGGCCACGTCCTCCGGTTCACCCCAGCGGGGCTGCGGACAGAGCCCGTCCGCGATCAGCCGATCGTACTTTTCTTCCACTCCGGCCGTCATGTCACTCCGAATCACGCCGGGCCGGACTTCATAGACGGGGATGTCCTCTGCCCCCAGGCGCACGGCGAACAGCTGCGTCGCCATGGCCAGCCCCGCCTTCGAAATACAGTATTCCGCGCGATTCACGCTGACCATGGTGGCCGAAACGCTGTTGATGTTCACCAGGCAAGCCTTGAAATCCGGATCGTTTCGCCGCTGCTCGACAAAGTAGTTGGCCACCCGCTGCGCCAAGAAGACATTCCCTTTGAGATTGATGCCGATCACGCGCTCCCAGCTCTCCTCCGTCATCTGCAAGACATCGGCACGCACCAGAGGAGCGACCCCGGCATTGTTCACCAGGACATTGATTTGCCCAAACGTCTCCATGGCCTGTCCCACGATCTCACCGTGGGTCTCGAGGTCACTGACATCGCCCTGAGAGTAAACCACGCGGCGCCCCGTGTCTCGAAGGCCCTCGAGAATATCGGCCACGTCCGCTTCCTCTCGCACGCCGTTGACGGCGAGATCATAACCGTCCTCAGCCAAACGACGTGCGATGCCAAGGCCGATCCCCCGCGTCCCTCCAGTAATGAGCGCTACAGCTGCCATGACCTAACCAAAAGAAAATTCAGCCGATCTCCGGCACATCGACCCAGCGCCGCTCCTCCCAACTCTGGAGACCGAGTTCCGCCAGCTGCACGCCCTTGGCCCCTTCGAGCAAGGTAAAGGGGAAGGGTTCGTCTAAGACCACATGGCGAAGGAAGAGTTCCCACTGTACCTTGAAGGCATTGTCGAAGTCTTCTTGTTCGGGCATCTTGGACCATCCTTCAAAGAAATCGATCGGCTGCTGGATATCCGGGTTCCACACCGGTTTGGGCGTGTTCCCGTAGTGTTGAGTATAGACATCACGCAATCCGGCAACGGCCGATCCCTTCGTCCCGTCAATCTGCAAGGTGAGGAGATCGTCCCGTCTCACCCGCACGTTCCAAGACGAATTGAAATGCGCGATCACCCCGTTTTCCAATTCGAATGTGGCGTAGGCGGAATCATCTGCCGTGCATTTGTAAGGCTTGCCCTGCTCATCCACGCGCTCCTTGATATGCGTGGCCCCGAGACAGGAAACGGATTGCACTTTACCAAAGAGATGATCGAGAACGTAGCGCCAGTGACAAAGCATGTCGACAATGATGCCACCGTCATCTTCCTTGCGGTAGTTCCACGAGGGACGTTGCGCCGGAATCGAGTGCCCCTCGAACACCCAGTATCCAAACTCGCCTCGGATGGACAGCAGCTCGCCAAAGAAGCCGTTTTCCATCAGACGTTTCACCTTGAGCATGCCCGGAAGCCAAAGCTTGTCCTGCACCACGCCGTTCTTCAGGCCCGCCTTCCGGCAGAGCTCGTAAAGCTCGAGCGCGGTGCCCGAATCCGTCGCCGTCGGCTTCTCACAATAGATGCTCTTCCCCGCCCGGACGGCACGCCGCACCCCGTCAGCGCGGCGCCCCGTGGTCTGGGAATCGAAGTAAATCCCGTAGTCGCTGTCTGCGAGAACGGCATCGAGATCCGTGCTCCATTTCTCCACCCCGCTCTGCTCGCCCAGAGCCCGCAGCTTGTTCTCGTTGCGCCCCACGAGGATGGGATCCGGGATGATGACCTCGTCAGCCCCCACCGAGACACCGCCCTGCGCCACAATCGCGGCCACCGACCGCAACAGATGCTGATTGGTACCCATGCGCCCGGTGACGCCGTTCATGATAATGCCTACGCGATGTGTCTTCATAAAAAAGGGATTCCGTCAGAGTAGATGCATCACCGGGCAGTGGTCCCGCCGCCCGACCATTTCTACTTCTACTCCTCCTCCTCGGGCTCTAGAGGAACGATCTTGATCTTTCCCGAAGACGGTGCCGCGGACGAGGGGATGGCATCGACCAGACTGGGCCCCATCATCGATGCCTCCGATGGAGCGGAGATCGCACCCTGTTCGTTCGCACCTTGCGTTCCCTCGGCCAGGGCATCTTTCAAGGCGCTCTCGACAAGCTGGCCGCAGTGGATCTTCATCGGGGGCAAGGGACCGAGAGACTCGGAAAGCTCCGAGGACTCCAGGGCCAAGGCCTCATTCACCGTCTTCCCCTTGATCATCTCCGTCGCCACCGAGGCCACCGCGATGGCCGTCTGGCAGCCGAAGCTTTGGAAGGTCGCTTTGTCGATGACCTTCTTCCCGTCTTCTTCACGAAACTTGACCCACATGCGGAGCATGTCGCCACAATCGGGGCTACCCACCGTGCCCACGGCATCGGCATTCTCCATTTCACCCACGTTCTTGGGGTTGCGAATGGCGGCTTCGAGTTTGTCGTTGGTCTCTGACATCGTTACGAACCGAGTTTGTCGTAGGCCTCTTGCACCACCTGGACGGTCGTGTCCCAGTCGATGCACTTGTCCGTGATCGACTGGCCGTAGCGCAGATCGCTCAGCGGATGCTTCAGGGATTGATTTCCCGCTTCCAAATTGCTCTCTAACATCCCTGCCACTACCCACTGGTTCCCGCCGACGCGCTGATCGATCACCTTCTGGAACACCTCCGGCTGCAAACGGTGATCTTTCTTCGAATTGTCGTGACTGGCATCAATCATGACGGCCGTGGAAAGGCCGTTCTTTTCTAACTGCGCCACGGCAGCCGCAACCGAGTCGGCGTCGTAGTTTGGACCCTCGGATCCACCGCGAAGAATGATGTGGCAATGAGGATTGCCACGCGTCGTCACGCTGGAGGCCACGCCGCCACGATTCACCCCGAGAAACGTCTGCGGCTGGGTCGCGGCCTTGATCGCATTGACCGCCGCCGCGAGCGAGCCCGAGGTGGCGTTCTTGAAGCCCAGCGGCATCGACAATCCCGACGCCATCTGGCGATGGGTCTGCGATTCCGTGGTCCGCGCCCCGATGGCAGACCAACAAATGAGATCGGCGATGTACTGCGGCGTGATGGGATCGAGGAGTTCCGTGGCGGTGGGGACACCGAGTTCCAGCACTTCACAGAGGAATCGGCGCGCCTGGCGCAAGCCGGTCGCGATATCGCTCGTGTTATCGAGATGCGGGTCCATGATGAGGCCCTTCCAGCCCACGGTCGTGCGGGGTTTCTCAAAATACACCCGCATGACGAGAAGCATGCGATCCTCCACCTCCTTGCTCAACTTTGCGAGACGTTTGGCATAGTCCCTTCCTGCCTTCACGTCATGGATGGAACAGGGACCGACGACGAGGAGAAAGCGCTTGTCGCGACCGGCGAGGATCGCCTGGATTTCCTCCCGCGCCCGAAAAACTACGTCAGCCTGGGATTCCGTCCGGGTGACCTCCTCAAAGAGGGCCTCGGGCGAGGGAAGCGGTGTGTTTTCAGCGATGTGGAGATCGCTCACACGGCGATCGGCGGACTCAGTGACGACCATGAGGCACTGCTATAAGCACGCGCCTTCGCTTGGCAAAGGGAATCTGATTTTCCTCGTGTATGCCTCCGAAAGAAAGATTGATTTCCACCCCCGGGCCGCCTAAAATCCCGGCGAAATTAAAGAACCCTTAGAGCCTCCATTTTAATCATGAAAAAACTCACTATCTTCGCCCTCAGTTTCTTTGCGGCTGCCGTGATGGGCGCGTCCGCTGAAGAGGCCAAGCCGGTCAATACGAAGTGCCCGTACAGCGGTGAAGACGTCGATGCCGAACAGGTCGCGACCTACACCAAGGTCGTCGGTGTCTGCTGCGAGAAATGCCAGGCCAAAGTCAAGGGCAACGTCGCCGCGTACCTGGCCAAGGTCGCCAAGGTAAAGGCCGTTCACGTGAACACCGCCTGCCCCATCAGTGGCGAGGACGTCGATGCCGAAATCACGGCTGATCTCAATGGCGCCAAGGTCGCTCTCTGCTGTAAGAAATGCCAGTCCAAGTTCGATGCCGAAAAGCACGCCTCCAAGGTGGTGATGGACAATGCGGGCAATGACAAGTGCATTCTCAGCGGCAAGGACATCGACGCCGAAGCCAACGCCGTGGTCTCCATCAAGGTCGGCCTGTGCTGTGGCAAATGCGCCAAGAAATTTGCCGCGGATCCAGAAAAAGCCATCGCCAAATTGGAGTTCGCCAAGGCTGAGTAAGCCGATCGATCAAGATACGATTCGATTTTCAATCATCTCACGAGAGCCGTCCCCATGGGGCGGCTCTTTTTCTTGCATGCGGCCACCGATCGCCCCGCCAGGCTCGGGGGTGCCATCGGCCGGGGCTTGTCACTTGCCTCAAGTCCCGTACCAGGACAGAATGCCCACTCCATGAAGAAGCTGTTCACGCCGCCTCGTATTCTCCGGCTGGTGTTCATTGCCATCACCATCGCCCTCGGCGTCACGACAGCGGCAATCGACCTGACGTTTTCCAAGTGGACCGGCGCCGCCGGAGGCGCTGCGTTTGGTATCTTCGTCGTCCTCATTGAGGCTGCGTTGCGGAATCTCTCGTTTCGACAGTTCTCCAATGCCACCGCGGGCCTGCTCGTCGGCTTGTTTTGCGGGATGCTGATCAACTACGTGCTCAAGGAACTCTTCGATCTCGTGGGCGTCACCCCCGAGGCCGAACTGGCGACCACCATCATCCCCATCGCCATCCATCTCGCCCTGGGCTACTGGGGGATGTCCCTCGCCATCCGGGCCAACCGGCAAGAGTTTTCCTTCCTCATCCCCTACGTCCGTTTCCGCCAAGAATCCGCCCAGGATTCCCCCCTCTTGGTCGATTCCAATGTCATCATCGACGGCCGCATCGAACGCATCTGCGAGACGGGTTTTCTCAGCGGTGCCCTCGTCGTCCCGCGCTTCGTCCTTGATGAACTCCACCTGCTCGCCGATTCGCCAGACGCCATGAAACGCAACCGGGGCAAGCGGGGTCTCGAGTATCTCCGGGAAATGCAGGGCACTCCGAGCCTGGAGGTGACCATCCAGGAAGACGACCACAATCATCACGAAGAACTCACTGATACCAGACTCGTGCAGCTCGCCCGGAGACTGGGAGCCCGACTTTTGACCAACGACCGCAACCTCGGCCGCGTGGCCCGACTCCAGGGGGTCACCGTGCTCAATCTCAATGAACTCACCCAGGCCATGAAACCCAATCTCCTGCCGGGAGAGCCCATGGCTCTCAAGTTGCTCCGGGAGGGAAAGGACCGGCAGTCAGCTGACCGCACTTGCCGCCAAGCAGAACATGCAGCTCCAGACCCTTGTCGCGGCCTCGGCCCGCGCTGACGCGCTGGACCGCGCCCGCGTGGTGG
>JANQJH010000419.1 GCA_028281705.1 Verrucomicrobiales bacterium | reverse complement strand
CGGGAGCTGTAGGCCGACACCCCGGTCATCAACGACCAGCTGGCCGTCGCATTCCGGGCACTTGAAGAAAATGTCGGCCATTCTGAGAGCGAGAGGGGTGGGGGATGAATTCTGAGGTGCGTGTTTGCGTCGTTGTCGTGCGCTTGCTCTGTTGGACTAACTTACGTTATCTCCCTCGTGCGCAAAGGATTTTATCCGGTCCCCGAGGTTGTTCAAACGGCCGTTAGACCCGCTCACGGCGCATCACGGCGCCCGCCGAAATGAGTTTTTCGTCGATGTGCTCGTACCCCCGATCGATGTGATAGAGGCGATTGATCTGGGTCTCGCCCTCGGCGCGCAGGGCGGCGAGCACGAGCGCAGCCGAGGCGCGCAGATCGCTTGCCATCACCGGAGCGCCCGTTAGCGGTTGACCGCCTTCGACGATGGCCGTGTTTCCCTGGCGCTCGATCACCGCCCCCATGCGTTGCAGCTCAGGGACATGCATGAATCGCTCGGGAAACACCGTGTCCACCACGGTACTGATGCCGTCGGAGACGACAAAGAGGGCCGTCATTTGCGCCTGCATGTCGGTGGGAAACTCCGGAAAGGGCCCAGTCCGAATCCGGGTGCCTCGGGGGGACTCCGTCCTCCGAACGGTGGTCGATTCCCCAGAAACCTCGATCTCGTGACCGCAGGCCCTCAGGGTGTCGATTACCGCGGTCAAATGGTCGGCCCGCAGCCGGTGAACGCGAAGATTGCTCCCGGCCGCCATGGCCGCCGCGACGAGAAAGGTCCCCGCTTCGATGCGATCGGGAATGACGGTGTGCTCCGCACCGTGGAGTTCTCCTACGCCTTCGACCTCCACCCGGCGCGTGCCGGCGCCGCTGACCTTGGCGCCCATCTTGTTGAGAAAATCGGCCAGATCGACCACTTCAGGCTCCGCCGCGGCGCCTTCGATGATGGTCGTTCCTTTCGAAAGCGTGGCCGCCATCATGAGATTATCGGTCCCCAGCACGGTGGAACCGAACTTGCCCCGCAGATTGATCTCCTTGCCTTGGAGGCCATGGGGAACGCGGATGATGACGTAACCGCCCTTGACCTCCACCTCGGCGCCGAGTTCTTTCAGGGCCCGCAGATGGAGATCGATCGGACGGTCGCCGATGACACAACCACCGGGAAGCGAGACATTCGCCCGGCCCAGTCGCGCCACCAGGGGGCCCATCATGCAGACGGAGGCGCGCATCTTGCGCACGATGTCGTAGGGTGTCTCGTGACTGACCTCCTTCGCCGTGACCACGACATTCCCGCTGGCTCGCTCGACTTCGGCGCCCAGCTGGCTCAAAATCTGCAGCATGTAGTTCGTGTCACTGACGTCGGGGACGCGCCGAATGACGCATTGGTCTTCGGTTAGAAGCGTGGCTGCGAGAATGGGCAAGGAGGAGTTCTTCGAGCCACTGACATTGATGGTGCCGGTGAGACTGGCGCCTCCGGTGACGATGAGTTTTTCCATGTTCTACGATTCGACGGTGGGAATTCTTTGCGCACTGACAAAACGCTCAATGCCGGCAAGATCACGGTGCGCCGCGATGTTTTCAAAGGGGCCGCTCCGAAAGAGCGACAGCGTCTTTTCGGCTTGGCCGGCACCGATTTCGAGAAAGATCCGGCCACCGGCGGCCAGTGCCGTCCGCGCTTGCTCGATCAGCTTGGCGATGAGTTCGAGCCCATCGGGACCGCCGTCGAGCGCCGTTTGGGGATCCCGCCGAACTTCGGGGCTGAGCGTTTCCAATTCCCCGCTGGCGATGTAGGGGAGATTGGCCACGATGAGTTGAAACGGACCGGGAACGGCATCGAGCAGGCTGCTGCGGATTAGGCTCACATTTTCGCTGAGACCCAAGTTCTCGGCATTCTCCCGGGCAAGTTCCAGGGCGGCCGGCTCCAGATCGACGAGGTTGAACTCGAGATTGTGGTCACGCCAGGATTTGGCCAGTGATAGACCGATGACGCCGGAACCCGTTCCCACATCGACGACGCGATCGCCTGGCACCAGCGGCGGAGGATTGCGGATCAATTGGTCGACGAGTTCTTCCGTTTCCGGCCGGGGAATGAGGGCTCGCGTATCGCACTTGAAGGTGTGACCGGCGAATTCCACTTCGCCCAAGAGATGTTGCAGGGGCTCGCGACTGCCTCGGCGGCGGAGCAGGTCGCGCAATGGCTGGAGTTCGGTTTCTCCCAAGGGGCGGTCGAATTGCAGGTAGAGATCGAGTTTGGAACAGCCTAACTGATGCGCGAGCATCAATTGCATGTTGAGACGGGCTTCCGGCACGCCTCGTTTCTCCAGGTACTCGGTGCCGCCCTGAAGCGTTTCCAAGACAGTCTTCACAATCGCGGATGCCCTTGCATGGGGGGATAGGGTTAGGAACCCTCCTCGAGCCCTTCGTCCTTCAGGCGTTCTTCCATATCCGAGGCCTGAAGTTGGACCACGAGTTCGTCGATCTGGCCCTGCATGACCTGTTCCAGCGAATACAAGGTCAGGCCAATCCGGTGATCGGTGAGACGGTTCTGGGGGAAATTGTAAGTGCGGATCTTCTCCTCCCGTCCGGCGCTCCCGATCAGGTTCCGCCGATGGGCGGAGTACTCGGCTGCCTGTTCCTGGGTCGCTGCTTCGAGCAGACGGGCGCGGAGAATAGTGAGGGCCTTTTCCTTGTTCTTCTGCTGACTCCGGCCGTCCTGGCAGCGGACCATGATGCCCGTGGGGAGGTGGAACACCTGCACCGCGGAATCCGTGGTGTTCACGCCCTGGCCGCCCGGACCGCCCGCTCGGCAGACCTCCACCCGGAGGTCCTCGGCCTTGAGCTCCACATCGACCTCTTCGGCTTCGGGCAAGACCGCCACCGTGGCCGTCGAGGTGTGGACCCGGCCCTGAGTTTCCGTTTCGGGAACGCGTTGCACCCGGTGCACGCCGCTCTCGTACTTCAAGTAGCGAAAGACCTCGTCTCCCGAGACCTTGAAGGTGACTTCTTTGAAGCCGCCGACGTCAGAAGGACTGGTCTCCAGCGGCTCGATCTTCCAGTGCCGCGTTTCGCCGTAGCGCTGATACATGCGCATGAGATCCCCGGCGAAGAGCGAGGCTTCGTCCCCGCCCGTGCCCGCCCGGATTTCGACGATGGCGTCGCGATCCTCCGTCTTGTCGCGCGGGAGCAGGGCATACTGGATTTCCGCCTCGAGGCGTTCGGCCTCCTTTTCCAAGGCGGGAATCTCGTCCTGAGCCAGGGCGGCGAGTTCCTCGTCCTCGTCACCGATCAAGTCCCGATTGTCCGCCAGCGCCTGCGTGGTCTGCTCGTACTTCGTCCAGGTCTCCAAGAGCCGCTTGATCCGCTTGTGCTCCTGCATGACTTCGCCCGCGGCTTTCGGGTCCTGGTAGAAGTCGGGCTCCGCAATTTGGGCCTCCAACTCCTCCAGTCGGCTTCGTTTTTTCTCGATGATCGGGGAATAGTCCATGAATCCTTACCTCAGACCGCCCCTCCCTAGCCCAAGCTCCCCGGATTGCCAACGGCATCCCGCCGATTTCGTCCCCTGTTTTTTCAATAATTTGCGCCCTGGTGTCCCCGCAGCCTCGAGGCGCAGATTCAAGAGCGCTGGCGCGTGCCTCGGAAACCCGCCCTGCAATCCCCGGGTATTCTCCATGGCGTTGTCGGACGGTCGTACCACGTGTCCGGATCTGAAGCCTGGTGCCTCAAAGGGAAAAGATACCGTCCTTCTCGTACCGCATTCTGGCGTATTCGTACTGCGTCTGGGCAATTTGAATGCCCCGAAAATCATTTAGTAGCCCTGCGGTATACAGTTTTTCCGCTGCCTCTTCCATTTGTCTCAACCAGAAGGATTCGGAATGTTCGGCGAGTTGGACTTCCTCCATGAGCCGTTCGTAGTCGAAGTGCAGCCTCCACCAAAAGCGGAGTTTGATACGTAGGCGTGTGAGCATGGCGTTTCGAGATCGGTTTCGATTAGTGGCCCTGGCCAGTGGCTTGTTGGCGGAGGTCGTCATCCGGGAGTAAACGGCTCCGGCCACGATTCGGAGAGATTGCCGGCGACAGGTTCCCAGCGATCAATCGGGAACGGTCCAGACTATTCGATGGGGGATTCCTCCACATGCCGTCCAATCTCGTCAATGAGCAGGGGGAATCAAATCGCACTCGACGACGTCGGAGGGAATGGCCAAGCGTAAGAACTGCGGTGAGGTTCCATTCTTTTCTGTTTTTTCTCGCCTGTCGTTCGGCAGCGGGGCAGGATCTTCTGGTATCTACGCAATTTCTAGTGGCTGGCTGGATATCCACAAGTCTCGCGAATCGATTGCACGGACTGATGCGTTTCGAGTCGCGCATTTTTTTCCGTTCGTGAACACAGTCCACAACTTTGGGGCGCGACGAGCCTGAGAACGGGAGGCTATCACGTCGCTGGGTGGCTAGAAGCCCCGGTCGAGACCCATCTCGAGTCCGTAGCCTACCAAGATTCTGACCGCTGCGTCGACAATCCGTCAGCGCCACGAGATCCCATCGAAATGGCATTTCCGAATGGTTCGAGGGCCGCCCTGAGCCTCGCAAGTACTCTGGCCTCGGCAAGAAGCTCTGGATTCTGGCTGAAATTACCAATGGCTACGACATCAAAGGCACGAGCCCAGAACCCCTCCCATCCAAGCAATCGCGAAAAATCGGCCAAGGTGACACAAAAAATCGGGAAAGTTTCGATTTCTCCTAAAACCCCAGCTTTGAATGAGTTGTGACGGACGGAGATCTCAGCACCGGCCCCAAGATCCCCTGGCAGAGATCAAGGGGCCGGCTTGATGATAATACCGAAGCTAAGAATATAGCGGTTAATGGTTTAGAACGAATTTTTTAGACGCTATTTTCCTGATCAAAGCTCCAGGCTGCTCCATCGCGGCCGGGTCCCGTGAACTGGATTTTGTCAGAAATTTTTGGTCAGTTTCTCGCCTAAAAACGAGCTAACCATAGAGAGAGAGAACACTGCGTAAGGGAGGGGCGCAGTGTGACCTCACAAGTAGCGGGGCCCGGCCAAACTGTTCCACCAGGCTGGGCCCCGTGATTGGTCAGTCAGCGTCCTTCATCGGCCTAGATGGGCAAGCTCGAATGGTCCCCGCTTCCTGTTCCTCCAAGCCGGCGGCCAGGCGGTCTTAGGAAGA
>JANQJH010000418.1 GCA_028281705.1 Verrucomicrobiales bacterium | reverse complement strand
CGACAAAGATCTCAAACTGCTCCTCGCAGCCATGGGAATCGAACTGCCCCCACAGCCTCCACCAGAGATCGAGGCGGGGGCGGTGTAGTGAAGACTTTTAGTCAAAATTGGCTGATCTACCGGGGACGGCCCACTCATTTCATTCCCCAATCGTGAAAGTCGGGCTAGAAGCGGGAATGGGGAATTGAGGCGAGTCGCGCAAGTCGCTTATTCTGAGGGCGATGAGTGCGCCGCTAGCTCAATTAGGCACTCACCCTGAGGGTGAGCTCGCAGAAGGTCCTCTTTCCGCCATTCGACCGTGGCCTTTGGACACGCCGGGCGGACGATTTTACGCCGAATGGGACGGGGACACTCCCACCACGCGCGACGGCCAACTCATCTTTTTCTTTCAGTTCCTCAAGGCAGGCGGCCGGTGGGAACAGCTCATGGCCAACTGCCCAATTCACTATAGCGGCAACCGCGGCAGTGGTGCCCACAATGTCATGGGCACCATCCTTTTGAGCATACTCGCCGGACATTGGCGCTATGCCCACATTAACTCTATCAGAGTCGATGCGATCAATCCTCCTTTGCTGGGTATGCAGCAGACGGTTAGCGAGGACACGGTGCGTCGGGCCATCAGGCGCATTCCCGAAGAGACCGGAATGAATTGGCCTCGCAAGGAGGTTCTAGACTGCATTGCGCCTGCCCTGGAATTACCATGGATCCTTGATATCGATACGACGGTCAAGCCACTCTACGGGCACCAGCAAGGAGCTGAGATTGGTTACAACCCGCGGAAACCGGGGCGTCCCAGCCACATCTATCACAGTTACTTTGTGGCCAATTTGAGGATCTCCTTAGGCGTTGAGGTCCTGCCCGGCAAGCAACACGCTGCTGCCGGTGGCATGCCTGGGTTGTGGCAAACTCTCAATGCTTTGCCGCGTTCGCGCTGGCCGACTTTCGGACGTGGTGATTGCGGCTATGGCAGCGAGAAAGTCATGCGTGAGTTTGAAGAGCGTCGGTTACCCTACCTTTTCAAGCAACGGCACACACCCAAAGTCAAAGATCTGATCAGGGACTGTATGCGTTTCGGACATCAATGGCAGGATACGGGAGACGGTTGGCAAGCGATGGAGGCCACTCTTAAGTTGCACGGGTGGACTCAAGAGCGGCGCGTCGTGCTTGTGCGGGAGAACCCGGCGCAGGCGCCCGTCGGTAAGCAGGGACGGCGGCGGCGCAATCATCAGGATCTTCCAAACACCGACGGAGATGGCTGGGAGCTGGGAACCACAAGCTGCGCCTTGGAGTGGAAAGATCGCTGTTCTAGTCACTTCCTTGGGCGAGCAGGCGTATCCAACGCAATCGATGCCACGGCTCTATCGTGAGCGTGCCGATTGCGAGAACGTGTTCGATGAGCTGAAGAATCAGTGGGGCTGGAATGGCTACACCACTCGTAAACTGGGCCCCTGCCGGTTGGTGGCAAACCTAATCGCCCTGTTCTACAATTGGTGGATTGGTGGAACCTCTATGTGCGCTTCTACGACGAAGAGCACCACCGGGAGGCGATCACGAGCAGGCCGGCCTTGATGCAAGGTGTTGCCAGGCAAGTGCAGAGCAGTGGGCAGAAGAGGGTCAAAGTGAGCCTCATGCACGAATACGGTGATGTGATCGCTCGAGCCGTGACACTGATTAGCAGTCAGTTACATCAGATGATGCGCATTGCGGAGCAATGGACGATCAAACAGAGGTGGGCTGTGCTACTCACGCGATTACTGCGGCGCTGGCTGGGCGGAAAATGGCTCACGGGAGTCCCACCGGACGCCGCTCCATTACTCAGCGGATGAACTGAACACCAAATGCTCGCCGACCGTCGCTAGCACGGGAATACGCTTTCATTCTCGCTCTACTACTGTGGTCATTCCCGTTTTTAGGATAAGCATCGCGACCAGTCTTACGTCCTCTTGGCCTGATACGAGTCGTGGGAGGATTGTCATCGATGTGAGTTTGACGACTGGAGGCACATAGAAGCAGCAGAGGTCCAATCCCAGCAACATAGGGCACCGCCATGGCATTAGAGCAATGCGGCTCAGTCACGATTCGCAATCAGTGTTCATCATGTTAGAACTGATGGCGCCGGCCGTCCGGAATCGAAGCTATGACCATTGCTCTCGCCGTGTCAAACATGTCGCAACCCATGATAAGCCGTTCCGACCCGCTGAGTGCCGTCATGCGATCAAACACCATCTGGTTGACTTCGGGCGAAGTGTCCTTCACGGAGAAGCCCGTGTCAGGATATCGGTCACTTGTAGTCGGGGCGCCCATTTCCGTAGGTACGCTTCGTCGTAGCCAGTGCAAGAAGGTTCTGGATGTCAGATAGCTGGCGCTCGGATTCGGATTCCTTTGTCCAGCAGCACTTCGAAAAGGATTAGGTCCTCGTTGCTAACGATCCAGAGATTGAATCCGTCGACAGTAATCATGTGGCGCCCGGAAAACTCCTCCAACCGAAATTCGTCCCGTTTGCGGATCACGCAGTCGATTTTGATCAGTGCCTCCTGGTGAATCACACTGAACATGCTCTGATGGCGGATCGCGTCGATGGCGGCTTCCGCAGCGAAATAGTAGCTATCGCCTAGGGCATCGCGGATGGTGGCGATTTGGCCGAGGTGAAGTGCAACGATCAGATCGACATCGCGCGTCATCCGAGGCTGGGCGTAGAAGTTCATTGCTACAGAACCGGTCAACATGTAATCGATCTCGGCCTCGCCCAGACGTGCCACGAGATCGCGTAAGACATCGAGTTCTGAGATCATTGGCTTCAGCATCGAACTGGAGACGGCCTAGGCAAGCCGAGCTGCGGTTGGCCTAGTTCAAGCAAGAAATCGTCGACTTTTGTGGGGAGAGTCTCGGTGGAATGCGCATTCTAATTGAACGCAGATTTCTAGATGATGGCGGTCAGGGTGGGATTGGCTGACGCCTCCGTCAAGTGCCTTCGGCCTTAGAATGGACTCACTCGCAAGCTCGTTCGTGAGGCGGTCGAACTGCGTTCGAATTCCACGACCGCCATGAAATGGCGGTCAGGGTGGGATTCGAACCCACGGAACCCTTTCAGGCTCGCATCTTTAGCAAAGATGTGCTTTCGACCACTCAGCCACCTGACCGATTCGAGAGTCGAAATTTCTCCCCGTTACTAATGCGGATTCTCCGTGGGCGTCAACGGATTCGTGAAACAATTATTCCAGGTGGGGTCCGGGAGGCGACGAGAGACCAATCAATCGACGCTCCGTGGGGCTGGGCGGTCCATGATCACTCCGCCATGGTTGACAGCGCCAAGTTCTCGATCCCTTTCAACGAGCCTCCGCTGGCATGTCCCTGGCTGTGGGAGGCAGATTCCGGTTGGGCCGTCCTAGCGATGCCAAGGCCCAGGGTGAACTTGCCGGATCGGGCGCTGCAGGCGATCTTTGGGGAGGCGTCGGTCGGTCGCTGATTTGAAGGCGATCTGGTCGTAGCGCGACGGTGATTCGGTGGTGAAGTTCAGTCTTGGGTGGGCCACCGTGGGGGGCATCTGCTGCCCAAGGACTGGTACAGCCTCGGCCGATCGGGAGTCTGGAGTCACCGGTGTCGGTGATCGGCGCAGGTGTATGGGCGAGAAAGGAGGGTCAACGAAAGGCGCGAAAATCACGAAATAGATAGAGAGAGATCGATCGCTCGATAGAGAGGCGGACGTGATCGGACGGGTGATGATTGGTTTCTTGATTGACGATTGACGGGGAGATCGTTCGAGGGAGGGATGATCAGGGTCAACGAAAGGCACGGAAATCACGAAAAGTGATCGATGGGCATGTGATCGTATCAGCGATGTGTGATTGTAAGTTTTGGTTGATGACTGACTCCGCAAGATCGGGCGGATAGGAGTGTCCGCATCACGTGTGGGGCGTTGGTAGGTAGGCAGGACGATTTGATGGATGGTCTTCGTCTACCCTTCTGCGGGTGCTTGGAGAGCAAGTTGGCGCTGGACGTACTTGCCTAACAAGTCGAATTCGAGGTTCACCAGGTCGCCGGGCTGCTTGGTGCTGAGGTTGGTCAGCTCTAGGGTGTGGGGAATGATCCAGACGGTGAAGGTGTCATCGCCAAGTTCGGCGATGGTGAGGCTGATGCCGTCGACGGCGATGGAGCCTTTGGGGATGACTAGAGCGGCGGCGTTGGCAGGCAGGGCGACGACGACTTTGGTGTCCTGTCCCTCTGGGGTGATGTCGACGATCTCGGCGGTCTCGTCGACGTGTCCCTGGACGAGGTGACCGCTGAGGCGATCCGATGGGAGGAGGGCGCGTTCGAGATTGACCTGCCCGCCGGGAACCAATTTGCCGAGATTGGTGACATTGAGCGTCTGTTGGAGGAGATCGAAACTCACCGTGTCATCCACGATCAGGGTCACCGTGAGGCAGCAACCATTGACGGCTACGCTTTCGCCGATGCTGAGATCCCCGGCGAAAGGAATCCGGATGGAGAGACGGGCGCCGCCGTCGTCGAGCGGCGTGATCTGGCTGATCTCACCCTTGTTCTCAATGATTCCAGTGAACATGCGAATGAGGACTCTCGGTTAGATGGTGGGTCGTTCAGACCTCGATTGGTCTCGTTAGAAGAAGAACAATAGGGCCAGGATGAGCACAGCGAGAAAGGCGGTGAAGCCAATGGGGAAGGCGCCGAGGCGGGCGCGTTCGTAAAAAGCGGCCCGCTTGGCCTGCAACTCTTCGCCTTCGAGGCCGTCCAAGCTCCAGAAGGGGAGTTGGAGGGCGACGAGGAGCCGTGCTGGACCATGCTGAAGAAACTGGGCGAGATTCTTGAGCCAGGTATCGACCACGATGGATTTGGTGATCTTGTTCAGGGCGTTGAGTGTGACGTCACTGAGCCAATAGAAGGCACTCCCACCTTTGCGGTAAAACCAATCGGTATCGAGCACGATGGTGTCCGTGCGCTTGAGCCACTTGATCCAAACGAAGAAGGTGAGAGCTGAGAGGAGCAGCAACTGCATTTGAGTCACCACTTTCTCGAACTTCCAGGCGCTGAAGTCATAGGCGCCGGTTCCATAGTTTGGCAAGATCTGGTAGAGCGGTGCCGGGTAAAGTCCCAGAGCCAAGCAAAAGAAGGCCAGGATACCCATGCCGAGAAGCATGGATGGGGGCGCTTCGTCGACGCGGTGCCCTCGGTCTTTGGCAAAGAAGACAAAGTAGGGAAACTTGATTCCTGCATGGAGAAAGACGCCTGCTGAGGCGATCTCTAAGATGATCCAGGGCCAGAAGAGATGCTCGTAGGCAGCACCCGCGAGGATGATGCTCTTGCTCGTAAAACCGCTGGTCAGTGGTACGGCAGAGATGGAGAGCGCGCCAATGACACCTAACCAGAGACTCCAGGGCATTGATTTGTAAAGCCCGCCGAGATCGGTGCACTTGCTCTTGCCCACGCGGTAGAGAACCGCGCCGGCACTCATCCACAGAAGGGACTTGTAGATGATATGGCAAAAGGCGTGGGCCACGGCGCCGTCGAGGCACATGGCGGTGCCGATGCCCACGGCGCAGACCATGAAACCTACCTGATTGATGATGGAATACGCCAGGATACGGCGCATATCGTTTTCCAACAGAGCATAGATGATTCCGTAGAGGGCCATGGCACAACCAACGACCATGAGAACCTCCCATCCTGGGAATCCACGGATCAAGGTGTAGACCGCCGTCTTGGTGGTGTAGGCGCTCAGAATCACCGATCCAGTGACGGTGGCTTCGGGGTAGGCATCGGACAACCAGGCGGAGAAAGGAGGCGCTGCGGCGTTCACGAGGAAGCCAAGGAGAATGAGCCAAGTGCCGGCGTTGCGATCGTCGATCCAGTCGAAACTCTCGAAGGCCAGGCTTCCGGTATGCTGGTAGGTGAGGACGATGCCGGCGAGGAAGAAGAGGCCGCCGAGAATGTGAAGCAGGATGTAGCGGAAGGCCGAGCTGTTAGCTCGTGAGGTGCGGCGGGCCAGGATCAGCATGGTGGAAGTGACGGCCATGATTTCCCAGAAGACATAGAGGGAGATGAGATCCCCGGCGAAGACCGCGCCCAACGCACTGCCAATATAGAGCAAGGCAGAGATGTGTTGGGTGTTGTCCTTCAAATAGAAGGCGTAAATGAAGGCGGCCGTCGCATTGATGGTGAAGATGTAGCCAAAAGCCTTGGAAAGCTTATCGACGCGCAGAAGTGTGAGGTCGCCGAAGCCTGCGAGCCAGGTGAGTTGCCCGTGGGTGCCTGCCGGAAGCCCAGCGATGAGGGTGAAGGCGACGACGGGGAGGGCGATGACAAAGAAATTGCGTGCCTTTCCTGGAATCAGAGGCGCCAAGACCGCACCGAGCAGGAGAACGAAAGCCGGGTGGAACGTCATGACAAGGAGTCCTCCTTCTTGTTAGCCTCAGTATCTCCGTAGTAGTCTGTTGGTGCCTTGAGCACGAATCCCAGGATCTTGGCCAGGAAGATCATCACCGTGCAGCTGATGAATCCCAGGAGGGCGTAAAATCCGAAGAAGCCATCGATACCGAACTTGGCGTGTCGTTCTCCGACGAGGAGTTCGGCGGCCACAGAGGCCGCACAGGCGAGCATTAGCAGGGCCATGAGTAGGCGCTTGGAGGAGGATCTATAGATCCAGTCCTTGGTCTCTTTGGAGGTTGTCTCTGATTCGGTCATGGTCCGTTAGAATCGGATCTCTGTCGCTGCGGAGGTGAGTTGTAAGAAAAAGCGTGGGTAGACGAAGCAGGCCAGGGAAATTGTGGCTGTGAGGCAGAGGGGGATCAGACAACAGAGGGGCGCCTCGCGTCGTTCCGTGGCACCGTTGGGAGGTGGCAAAAAGAATGCCTGGTAAACGATGGGGAGAAAGTAGGCGGCGTTGAGGATCGAGCTGAATAGGAAGACTACGAGTAAGGGCCAATGGCCAGATTCCATGGTCCCCATGACTAGGTACCATTTGGAGATGAGACCACCCGTGATGGGGAGGCCGATCACACTGAGAGAGCCCACGGCGAAGGCGCTCATTGTGTAGGGCATGACTCTCCCAATGCCGACGAGTTCGCTGACATACTTCTTGTGAGCAGCCACGTAGATAGCTCCGGCGCAGAAGAACAAGGTGATCTTGCCGAAGGCGTGCATGGCGATGTGCATCTGGCTGCCGGTCACACCCAGTGGCGTGAGAAGCGATACACCAAGCACGATGTAGCTCAGTTGACCGATGGTGGAGAAGGCCAAGCGCCGCTTCAAGTTGTCCTGGGTGAGGGCTATGAGCGACGAAACCAGAATGGTGAAGGCCGCGATGTAACTAATCACCAAGGACATATCGAAGCCTTGGAGAAAGTCTGTTCCAAAGACACCGGTGAAGACCCTAACGATGCTAAAGACACCGACCTTGACGACTGCCACGGCATGTAGGAGTGCCGAGACCGGCGTTGGCGCCACCATGGCGTTGGGCAGCCACGAGTGGAAGGGCATGACCCCGGCCTTGGCGAAGCCGAAGACAAAGAGCAGCAAGAGCACCAAAACATGCCCGCCACTCAAGAGGCCTTCCCAATCCGTGGGTTCCGTAAAGGTCAGGCTGCTACCGGACTTCATGTAGCAATAGACCATGGCCGGCAGAACAAACCCGATGGAAGTGCTCAGGAGATAGGTCAAGTAGGTGCGGCCGCCCGAACGGGCTTCCCTGTCTTGATGATGCGTCACCAGCGGGTAGGTCGCTAGCGAGAGCACCTCGTAAAACACGTAGAGGGTAAGGAGATTGCCGGCGAAGGCGACTCCGAGAGTGGCCGAGAGAGAGATGGCGAAGAAGGAGAAGAAACGGGTTTGCCTATGTTCCTTGAGTCCGCGCATGTAGCCGATGGCGTAGAACGATGTGAGGATCCACAGCGAGGACGCCACCAAAGCAAACAACATCCCAAGGCCATCGACCCGGAAGACGAGAGGGATTCCCTCGACGATCTCAAGAAGTTTGAATTCATAGACTTTGCCGTCGAGAACGCCTGGAAGCATGGCGAGAACGAGAGAGAACTTGGCCAAGCCGGCGAAGACAGTGGCGCTCTCACGCAAATTCGGGATCTTGCGAAAGAAGACGATTGGTATCACTGCCAGGAGTGAGGCCAAACAGGCTGCGAGAGGGAGGATGCTAGTAACCGTTTCCATGCTTGCTCTACTCTTGTCCGCTCTGAGCGAGGTTGAAGCTTTCCAGGGCCGTGCCGATCCACGCGGTGATTTCGCGATTGAAGACGCCGATGAGGATCAGGCTGGTCGCGACGAGGAGCATGGGGGCCAACATGGACCAGGGCACTTGGGGAAGGGTCTGCTCGGGTGCGGAATCGGGGTCGAGACCGTTCCGGTGATGATGGGCGTGGTCATCGTCATCGACGGTTTCACCGTGGGTGTGGGCCCCGTGGAAGAAGGCCATTTCGATCAAGCGGAAGAAGAGGATGGCGTTGACGAGGCTGGAGAATAGGAGGGCCACGACATAGGCCCATTGTCCGGCTTCGATCCCGCCGTGAACGAGGTACCATTTGCTAAAGAATCCGCAGGTGGGCGGGAGACCGATCATGGAGAGGGCTCCGATGGTGAAGCCGACCATGGTGATGGGCATTTTGCGATAGAGTCCTTGGAAAGCGGTCAGTCGGTGATTGCCAGTGCGGGTGACGATGATCCCGATCGCCATGAAGAGGCAGAAGGTCATCATGGCGTCGCTGATGATATGATAGATGGCACCGGTCATGCCGTTGGCGTTGGCTAGCCAGGCGCCACCAACCATGTAGCCGACTTCGGCGACGATGAGATAGGTGAGCATCTTGCGGAGGTCGCTCCGCGAGAGGGCGAAGAAGGAACCGGCGACGATGGCGATGACGGAGAGTCCGACGATGAGGTTTGACCAGTCGAGATACTCGAAGACATAGGCGACGCCGAAGACGCTCATCATCATGCGGATCATGATATAGATCATGACCTTGGTGACCAGGGGGGCCATGAGTGAACCGGTGGCGGTGGGGGAGTAGGCGTAGGCGTTGGGCATCCAGCCGTGGAGAGGGAAGAAAGCCATCTTGATCCAGACGCCGACCATGATGAGCATGAATGCCACGTGGATGGAGGGAGATTCCAGCGGCAGGGTGGCGAGAGCTTCCCGGATATCCGTCATGTTGAGAGTGCCCGTCATCATGTAGAGATAACCGACGCCGAGAAGGTAAAAGGAGGCGCCGATGGTTCCCATGATGACATAGTTGAAGGCCGAGAGGACGGCCCTCTTGGAGCCGATAGCGATGAGGGCGTAGCTGGTGAGGGAGGAGATCTCCAGGAGGACGTAGAGATTGAAGGCGTCGTTGGTGATCGTCATGCCCGCCAGACCGGAGACGAGCAAGAGATAGAGAATGCAGTAGTGGGGGATCTTGTCCGGCGTCTCCAGGGCGATGCTTGCCTTGGAGTAGAGCGCATTGAGCAGCCCGACGAGGGCGATGACGACGAGAACGATACCGCTGAGGATATCCACGCGGTATTCGATGCTCACGGAAATGGGTCCCGTGGCCTTGTCGACGCGTTCCCACCCGCTGAGACTGTAGATCTGCGGGCCGGTCTCGAGAACGCTGAGGAAGGTCCCGACGGCGCTGACAAGAGATACCGCTAGTGAGAGTAGTGCCAGGGGAAGGCACATCTTGGGAAAGCGAAAGCCCAGGAGTGCCACGAGGAGGGCACCGAAAAGCGGGGCGATGACGATGAGAATAGGGAATTGCTCTGCCATCACTGTCCGGACTGGATCTGCTTCAGAATTTCGGTTTCCTCAAGGGTGCCGTAGTGGTAATGCACTCGCTGGGCGATGGCCAAGGCGAGGCCCAAGGTGCCGACCCCGACGACAATGGCGGTGAGCATCAAGACGTGGGGGATGGGATTGGTATAGTCTTGCGCATCAATTTCCGGGAGTTCGCCGGCGTGAGCGTCGCCGTCTTCGCCGTTGTGATGCGAGGTCTCGCCGGCGGTGGTCTTGGGGTGGACAGCTTCTTCGGGGAGAATGGGAATGGTGGCACCCTGTTTCACGCCGATGGAGACGTAGAAGAGAATGATGGCGGTCTGAAAAATCGACATGCCGACAAGTTTCTTGATGAGGTTCTTCTTCGCGATCATGGCGAAGAGACCGATCATCATGAGGATGATGTAGATCCAGTAATTGAAATTGGCGATGAAGGCTTCCATGGATGCTGCTTCCTAGTCCGATGGGTTCGTTAGAGTCCGCCGCGCATGCGCCCTTTGGAAGAGAGGGTAGCGTAGATGGTGAACATGATGGCGGTGACGGTGAAGGCGACACCGATTTCAACGATGAGCATGGCGTGATAGCGCGCTTTGACGGCGGTGGTGTCGGGAAGCCACTGGCTCAAAATGTGATAGTCCAAGAAGTTCTTGCCGAGGAACATGCAGAGGAGTCCGGTCCCGGCGTAGATGAGGACGCCGAGGGCGGCGAGGAAAATCGCGCGTTGTTCGGAGAGGCGTTTGAGGGCTTCAGAGAGACCTCCGGTGAGGGCGATGAGAATGAAGCTGGCTCCGAACATGACCCCGCCCTGGAAGCCGCCGCCGGGGCTGTAGTGGCCGTGGGCCAGGACGTAAAGGGCGAAGAGTTGGATGAGGGGGACGGTGAGGCGGCACGTCATGATGGTGATCATGTCGCGCTCTTGGAAGCGATCCCTGGGGACGGGCAAGGGCTCACCGGCGGAGGGGGATTGCCGCAAGACGGCGAGGATGCCGAGTCCGGCGACGAAGATGACGACGGTCTCGAACATGGTATCGTATCCCCGATAATCTGCCAGGACGGCGGTGACGATGTTTGGCACTTCCGTCTCCACCCGCGTCTCCGTGATGTAATGGCGTGAGAGTTCGCTGTTGTTGGCTGGGGAGAGCGGATCGCCCCAGGCGGGGAAATCTTTGGAGGCGTAGAGCAGGAGGGCGCCCGTGATGATCACGGTGATCAGGGCGAAGAGTTTCATCGCTGCCATAACAATTTCCTTTCTATCAGTCTCGAGATTTTCGCGTGGTTTGATAGACCGTGGCGATCATGATGACAGTGCTAACGCCGGCACCGACGGTAGCTTCGGTGAAGGCGACGTCGACGGCACTCATCTCGGCCCAGAGTAGGCACATGAGAAAGCTGTAGATCCCCAGGACCATGGCCGAGGCCAAGAGATCCTTGAGGGTCAGGGCGATGACGGCCGTGACCACGAGGAAGATGAGGATGACGATGTCGAAACTCGGAATCATGAGGCCGGGGAATCATCTTGTTTTGTCTTGTCCGCGTCCGGTTTCTCGAAAGGTTTGATACCGTCATCGTAGCCGGCTTGCATCAGGGCGTGGGTGCTCGTGGGGCTGGTGAGCATGATGAAGAGGGCGATGCCAAGAATCTTGACGGCGGCGAGCGTGCTGGCTCGGGAAAAATCCGTGATGATGAAGAGCGCGGCCCCCAAGAGGATCAAGATGGTTGATAGGGTATCGCCCTTGCCGGCGGCGTGCATGCGGGTGTAGAAGTCGGGGAAGCGCACCACGCCGACGACGGATCCGAAGAAGAAGATTAGGCCGCAGATGATCGAGAGTGCGCCGAGGAGATGGATGAGTGTGGTCATAACTGACTGTGTTCAGAATGGGAAGCGGTGGCGGCACTTTCGCTGGCGTTGGCGCTGGCGCGTTTTTCCCGTAGACGCACCTGGTGGAAATAGCGGGCGGCGGCGAGGGAACCGATGAAGTTGAGGAGGGCGTAGGCCAGGGCGAAGTCGACGAACATGGCGACTTGTTCGAAGAGGAGGCCGATGATGACGAGGAGAACGGCCGTCTTGGTTCCGATGACGTTGACCGCGACGATTCGGTCGATGGCTGTGGGCCCGGCGATGAGCCGATAGAGGAGGAGGAGCATGAAGCCAAAGAGCGCCAGCCCCGTCAGTTCAAGGAATTTGTGCTCGATGGCTTCCATGATGATCAGGAAGGCAGGTTATCCGTTTCCGTCCCGGGTTCGAATATGTGAGCGATCCACCCTTCCATGCTTCGGTCGAGGCCGTCGGCCGCCTCCTGGTTGATCGCGTGAACGAAGAACTCGTCGCCGGCGATCTTGATCGTCACGGTGCCAGGGGTGAGGGTGATGGACTGTGCCAGGAGGTATCTGGCGAAATCGGAACGCAGCTTGGTTCTGAATCGGACCACGCGCGGCGCCACATCATCAACGCCGTTGGGAGAGAGTGCTAGTTTCAGGATGACGATGTTGGCCTTGACGATCTGGTTCAAGAGCCAAGCGAAGTAACCCACACCGAGGCTGATCTCCCGCCAACGTTGTGAGAGATTCCGGGAGCGGTCTTGAAAGAAGAGATCCGAGGAGAGCCAGGTGACGATTCCGGCGCATACCACGCCCAAGGCGAGGTGGAACCCGTCGAAGTGGCCCGAGAGGACCACCCAGAAGAGAAAGAGGACGGAAAATATTAGTATGCGATACATGACGGATCGGGCGCTATCCCATAGGGAAGCTCTAGGCGGATGCAAGCATTTCCGTGTCGGCGGAGGGACTGGGAGCGGGACAAATCATGGTTTGCTGGAGTAGCGGCCCGGCTCTAGCAAGCGTAGATCGAATTCAGGATTCTCGCCGGTGAGGAGCTGGCGGATGATCCAACCGGAAATGGGCGCCAAGCTGAGGCCGAGCATGGCGTGCCCCGTGGCCACACAGGTGTTTGTCAGACCGGGGCACCAGCCGAGATAGGGCAAGCCGTCCGGCGTGCAGGGACGGAGCCCCGTCCACACGGGCTGGTCGGCAAAGTCGGCTTTCTCGAACTGGGGGTAGTATTGCGGCATGGCTTGGGTGATTCCCCGGAGTTTGCGGTGGTTGACGACGCCTTCGCGCCCGCCGATTTCCATCGTGCCTCCAATACGAAGTGAGGATCCCATCGGAGTCACGGCCACGCGGGCTTCCATGAGAAGGGAGCAGATTTTGGGAAGCACGGGTGGTTTGGTCAAGGTCATGCTGTAGCCCTTGCCCGGCTGCATGGGGAGGCGAAGGCCGAGCTGATGGGCCAATGATGGGCTCCAGACTCCCCCGGCGATGACGAAGGCATCGGCCTGCCATTCCTCGGTGGCGCCGCGAACGGCCCGGACTCGATGACCGTCGCGTTCGATTTCGCGGACACCCTGGTCCCAGACGATTTGGCCTCCTTGCTTCTCCAGGTGGCGGAGGAGTTCCTGGCGAAAAACCGCGGGGTTCAGCTGGCAATCCTGGCGGAAATAGACGGCCCCAGCGACGTCCAGCTCGATCCCGGGCTCGAGATCGGCCACTTCCCGGGCGTTCAGGGCGTCGGCGCGGATGCCGAGCGGCTTGCCTTGATCGACGAGCTTCGATTCCTCCGCCAGGAGTTTGCGTGAGCGGCAGAGTGCGAGGAGGCCGTGCTCTTCCAGGCCGAAGGAGAAACCGTCCTCATCGCGCAAACGGAGGAACCACTCGCGGCTGGCGAGACTGAGTGCGGCCATGAGGGGCTTGGCGGCCTCGACGCGCCCAGGGGAACAGGCGCGATAGAACTGCCAGGCCCAACGCCAGAGGGCCGGGTTGGCCTGTGGCCGGAAGGCGAAGGGGCTCTCCGGCTTCAGCATCCAGCGCAGCCCTTGTCCGATGACACCGGGGGCGGCGAGGGGGACGAAATGGCTCGGAACCACCATGCCGGCATTGCCCGTGGAGCAGTTGGGGGCTTCTGCGGATCGTTCTTCCAGCACCGTCACCTGGAGACCCGCCCGGGAGAGGAAGTAGGCGGTGGCCAAGCCCACGACACCGCTGCCGATTACCACGACGGATTTCGGTTTCATCGTCATCGCTCGTTCAGGTGGAGAAGTCGAAGGACAGCTGAGAGACCGGTTTGAACGACCGGCGATGGATGGGGCAGGGACCGTATTTTCTCAACCGCTCAACGTGTACCTTGGTGGGGTAACCCTTGTGTTTCTCGAACCCGTACTCGGGGTATTTATCGGCCATGGCGACCATGTAGCGATCCCGTTCCACCTTGGCGATGATGCTGGCGGCGGCAATGGAGAGGCTGAGGCTGTCTCCTTTGACCACGGCTTGCTGGGGGTAGGGGAAGTCGGGGACCGGGAGGCCGTCGATGAGGACGAGGTGGGGTGGTTCCGGCAGGGCGTCAACGGCGCGGGCCATGGAGGCGTGGGTCGCCTTGAGGATGTTGATGGCGTCGATCTCCGTCGGTTCGGCGCGGTCCGAGCGCCAAAGGATCTCCTCGGTGTGAGTCAGCTCCTCGTAGAGCGTTTCGCGAACCTTGGGCGAAAGTTTCTTTGAATCGGTCAGGATTGGGTGGGTGAAATCCTGCGGGAGAACGACCGCGGCGGTGACCACGGGACCGGCAAGTGGCCCTCGACCAGCTTCATCGACCCCGGCGACGAGGGAGTGCCCTGATTTCCAGGCGACCTCTTCGAGCTCCAGGGTGCAGGCCAAACTTCGCTCCGGGAGGAGGCGCGGCGAAGGGCGCTTTTCCCTAGTTGCGGTTGGCGGACTTCACAGACATGGCCTGCTTGCCCACACGTCCGCGGAGATAATTCAGGCGGGCGCGGCGCACCTTGCCCCGATTGGTGACCTCGATCTTGGCGATGCGCGGGGTGTGCACGGGGAAAACCCGCTCCACGCCTTCGCCGTAGGAGATCTTCCGCACGGTGAACGAGGTGTTGAGGCCCTGGCCCTTCTTGCCGATGACGATGCCGGCAAAGATCTGGATCCGCTCTTTGCCGCCCTCGACCACGCGGGTGTGCACCTTCACGGTATCGCCGACGTTGAAGTCCGCGATGCCCTCTTTGAGCTGTTCGTCTTCGATTTTCTGGATGATGGCACTCATGGTCGTGAAAACAAATTGGAAGGGTGGGGCGGGAGAACTACGTGCTTCGCCCTGAAAAGCAATGGAATTTTGGCTCAAACGGCACAGAAATCAAATTGAAGACTTCCGTGAAAAAACCATTTGCACGGCTTCTGCCCTTCCCCTAGTCTGCGCGCCTCGAACGACCAACTTACGGAGTGGTAGTTCAGTTGGTTAGAACGCCGGCCTGTCACGCCGGAGGTCGCGGGTTCGAGTCCCGTCCACTCCGCCACTTTTTCCTGGTTTTTCGGGTCTACACGGGTCTATGGGGTCTACGCCAAAGTTTGGGGAACGGGCGGTTTTTGGGTCTACACCAAAGTTGGCTCTTCATCATAGATTGGGGACACGGGACCAAACGTAGAGCATGGGGATGCCTCATCCCTGATTATCTAGGTTTCATCCCAGATTAAGACCCTTCCATCTCAATCGACAGGCAGATGGGCTGGCATTGGCGGAACCTTGGTGCATGACCAGACGCCTCCGACTGCTTCAAGCCGCTGCCCTTCCGTTCGTCTTGATGCTGGGCGGATGCCTGGTGGGGCCCAACTACAAAGAACCCGTGTCGATGCTGCCGACGGATTGGAGCGCGAGCTCCACAATGGCGCCTTCCTCTGGCGAAAGGCTCACGGACTGGTGGAAGGAATTCGATGATCCTGTCCTAGACGAACTCATCGATCGGGCGCGTGTGAACAATCGTGATGTCCGGCAAGCGGAGGCACGCTTGCGTGAAGCGCGCGCGCAACGTGGGATTGCTAGGGCGGGGCTCATGCCCACCATCTCTGCGAGTCGGAGCGCCAACAGGTCTAAGGCCAGTGAGGAGGTCAACCCGTTGAGCAAGACTGGCAACGTGTTCTCGGTGGGCTTGGATGCAAGTTGGGAGTTGGACCTCTTCGGCGGGAAACGGCGGGCGGTCGAAGCAGCCACGGCGACACTGGAAGCTTCGGAGGAAAGTTTGCGCGATGTGTTGGTGTCTTTGTCAGCTGAAGTTGGGTTGAACTACATCGACTATCGAACCACACGGGCTCTGTTGGAAACCATTCGGTCGAGCCTTGCTTCACGCGCGGAGACTTATAATCTAGCAAAGTGGCGACGGGAGGCGGAATTGACGACGGAGTTGGATGTGGATCAGGCGCGATTGAGTTTGGAACAGGCGCGAGCGCAAGTTCCGGCGTTGGAGGCATCGCTAGCGCAATCCAAGCATCGCCTGAGTGTCTTGCTGGGTGAACATCCAGATTCACTGGCAAGTATATTGAAGAATGGGCGTCCAGTTCCTCGGGCGAGTAATAAAGTCGCCCTGGGTGTTCCGGCGGATCTCTTGCGCCGCCGTCCAGACATTCGTGCGGCCGAGCGTCAACTCGCGGCGCAGACCGCGCAGATTGGCGTGGCTGAAGCGGCTCGCTATCCGAATGTCAGTCTCGTTGGCAGCATCGGTCTCGATGCGTTGCAGAGTGGGGACCTCTACACCTCCAGTGCCCTGGCCGGGCAAGGGCTGGCTCAAATGGCCTGGACCTTGTTCTCAGGCGGACGCATTCGGGAGCAGATTCAAGTGGAAACGGCGCGGCAGGAACAGGCCATCGCCAAGTATGAAGCGACGATTCTAGCGGCTCTCCAGGAGGTGGAGGATGCGCTAGTAGCCCTAACGAAAGAGCAAGAACGTCAATCAAGTCTCTCAGAAGCTGAGGCAGCAGCCGGTCGAGCCCATGAACTTGCCAGAAACCAGTACAGTGGGGGATTCATAGACTTTGGCACTGTATTGGACTCGCAGCGATCGCTTCTGCAGACCGAGGAACAACGAATTTCTAGCAGAGCTGCCATTTCATCCACGCTTGTCCGTCTCTACAAAGCCTTGGGAGGAGGCTGGAAACCACCGGCTTGATTTAAACTCATGAAAGAAACATCACACGATATCGCTGCCAACCTCGGATTGGACGGAAAACATGCACGCCAGCGCCGTTTCCGCCGGTGGTGGATGTTCATTCTACTCTTCGTGCTGGCAGGGCTGGGGGCCCGGATGGTGCTGGGAAGGAAGCCTCAAGAGTTGAACTACGTCACCGTAGCGATTGAGCGCGGCGATCTAGTCGTGACCGTGGGCGCAACCGGAAGGCTTGAGCCTCTCAAGCAAGTGGATGTGGGTATCGAGGTCTCGGGTACCATTTTATCCGTTGAGGTGGACGACAATGATTATGTGGAAGTTGGGCAGCCTCTAGCGCAGATCGATACGACCAGGCTTGAGGCAGTCAGGGACCAATCGGAAGCCGCTCTGGCATCGGCCAGAGCCATGGTTCTGCAATCCCAGGCCAATGTGAAAGAAGCAGAGGCCCGGCTCGCCCGACTGAAACGCGTCTACCAGCTGAGCGGCGGCAAGGCGCCCTCTCAAGATGAACTGGATGCCGCTGAAGCCTTGAGATCGCGAGTTCTAGCCGATGAAGCAAGTGCGAGTGCTTCCGTGCAACAGGCGCAGGCAACTCTGAATGTGAATCTAACGGATCTCTCCAAGGCCATCATTCGATCTCCCATTAATGGCGTCGTCCTCACTCGGCTCGTCGAGCCTGGGCAGACAGTGGCCGCTACGTTTCAAGCACCCGTGCTCATGACTCTAGCAGAAGATTTATCGCAAATGGAACTTCGGGTGGATGTCGATGAAGCGGACATCGGTCTCGTTCGCGAAGGCCAAACGGCGACGTTCACGGTGGATGCCTACCCTGAACGGACCTTTCAAGCCAATATCACCCAAGTCCACTATGGATCGCTTACAGTCGAAGGTGTCGTCACCTACACCACCATCCTGCGGGTGGATAACTCTGCGTTGCTTCTGCGGCCCGGCATGACGGCGACGGCTGACATTGTGGTCAGCGAGCACCGTGACCTCCCGTTGGTAATAAACAAGGCTTTTCGCTTTTCGCCGACTCAGTCACAGAAATCAAAGCGAAGTCGTGGGTTGGTAGGAGCGATTCTTCCCAAACCTCCTTTCGGCGACTCCAAGCCGATTGAAGAAGATTCTACCGGGAACACAAAGAAGGTGTGGCTGTTGGAGCAAGGCCAGCCGGTGCCGCATACGATTCGCATTGGCGAATCCGACGGCCTACGCTCAGAGATCGTTGATGAAACGTTACGAGAGGGAGATCTCGTCATCGTGGGGATGGAAACAGCGAAAAGCAGCACATGATAAGATGAATTCTAAAGACCCGCTGATTCAGTTGAGAGACGTGACCAAGGTCTATGGAGAAGGTCCGGCTGCAGTGCATGCCCTTCGTGGGGTGGATCTGAAGATTGGGCAGGGAGATTTT
Source organism: Verrucomicrobiales bacterium (assembly GCA_028281705.1). GTDB lineage: Bacteria > Verrucomicrobiota > Verrucomicrobiia > Verrucomicrobiales > DEV007 > JAACDM01. The sequence continues at coordinate 19,182 of JANQJH010000418.1, read as the reverse complement.
GTCGCCGTCATGGGAGCGAGCGGCTCTGGCAAGAGTACGTGTATGAACATACTCGGCTGTCTCGATACGCCGACGGCGGGGTGCTACGCCTTTCGTGACATCGAGGTGGGGAAACTGTCCCGAGATCAACGTGCGCTCCTACGAAGACACTATCTGGGCTTCGTGTTCCAGAGTTTCAACCTCCTCAACCGGACCTCGGCGCTGGAGAATGTCGAGCTCCCTCTCGTCTATCGTGGGGCGTCTGCTAGAAAAAGGCGTGAGGCCGCTCGAGAAGCCTTGGAGGTCGTGGGCCTCAGGGGATGGGAAACCCACAGTCCAGCCGAACTCTCCGGCGGACAGCAACAGCGAGTGGCCATCGCTCGCGCCATTGTGACGAGACCGCTCGTCCTGCTGGCTGATGAGCCCACGGGGAATCTGGACTCCGAGCGTAGTCAGGAGATCATGCAACTGCTAAAGTCCTTCAATGATGATCTGGGCATCACCATCCTGATGGTGACCCACGAGCCGGACATGGCAAGCTACGCCAAACGTGTGGTTACGTTTATTGACGGTCTCATTGAATCGGACAAACGCATTCGACACCAAGTGGAGGCGGCGTCATGATCATCAACTCGTTCATGCTGGCCCTACGCGAGTTGAAACGCAACGCCCTGCGTTCGTTTCTGACCATGCTTGGCATCATCATTGGTGTGGCTTCGGTCATCATTTTGGTGACGCTGGGATCTGGAGCCACGTTGCAGGTCACCGACGAGATTGCGAGTCTAGGGAGTAACTTACTCATTGTCAGTCTTGGAAAGCGTTTGGGGCCCGGGCAGACTTCTGGAGCGAGCGCCTTCAAACTCGACGATGCCGAAGCGATCGCCAATGAAGTGCCCGACATCGTAGGTGTGGCACCCAACGCGGGCCGGTCGCTCACCGTGGTTGTAGGGAATGAGAACTGGGTGACGAGCGTGACTGGGAGTACCGAGGCCTATTTCTCGGTCAACAATCGAGAACTAACCAAGGGGCGAAGTTTCACGGCGGGTGATGCCCGGCGGGGCGCCTCGGTCTGCGTGATTGGAGATACCGTCAGACGGGAACTCTTCGGCGCTCTCGATCCGATTGGGGAGAAGGTGCGGTTAGGAAATCTCTCCTGTGAAGTGATCGGTCTGCTTGAAGCCAAAGGGCAGAGCACCGTGGGAACCGATCAGGATGATCTTATCATACTGCCTCTGCGCACGTTTCAGAGACGCATCGCGGGGCATGACGATCTCAATCTCATCCAGGTGTCCTTTGCCGAAGGTGCTTCGACCGAACGCGTTCAGGATGACATCCGGCGCCTCCTGCGTAGCCGGCGCCATCTATCTGGAAACGAAGATGACGACTTCAGTGTGCTGGACATGAAGGAGATCTCCTCCATGCTCACCGGCACGACGAGATTGCTGACCGGACTGCTAGGTGCGGTCGCTGCCGTGAGTTTGTTAGTGGGCGGTGTCGGCATTATGAATATCCTTCTGGTCTCGGTGACGGAAAGGACACGAGAAATCGGCACACGCCTTGCCATCGGTGCCTTGGAAAGGGAGGTGCTGCTCCAGTTTCTCGTCGAGGCAGTGGTGCTATCTTCCCTTGGTGGATTGATAGGCATTGGATTTGCCTTAGGAGTTTCAGCGGTGTTGGCCGGGATGCTTCAAGTGCCCTTTGTCCCGGACTACTCGATCATTGTCATTGCCTTCCTCTTCTCCGCCGGCGTGGGAGTGGTCTTTGGCTTTGTTCCCGCACGGAAGGCAGCTCGCCTTGATCCCATTGAAGCGCTGAGGTATGAGTGACCTGCCATGACTGACCGCTATTTCAACACTATTGTGTCTACCCGCTGGTTGTGGCCGGTGGTCATTCTGCTTGTGATCTGGGCGGTGCTCGTCGCCATGCTCACGGCAATCTTCATGATCGTGGGCTCGTTAGGCTTTATCGTGGCGTTCGAGTTGGGAATTCGTGTTTGGGTGGCGTGGTTAGTCTGTGCGCCATTCACCATTTGGATCGCGTTGAAGTATCCCATTGATCATGCGCGTCGTTTGCGAAGCATTGTCATCCATCTTGTCGCTTGTGTGCTAGTGGTGACGGTCAATCAGATCGTATTCCGGCAATTTGATCCACCTCAGCAACTCCTGGAGGCCATGCGAGAGAGCGGACGATTGGACCAGCGCGCCCAGAGCGGCCCTCCCATGGCGAGAGCGCCGGTAGATATGCTTTTCTATGTAGTTATACTGAGCATCTGTCAGGCCGTTCAAGCTTCCGGACGTGCGCGAGAACGTGAGCGGCGCGCCCTGGAGGCGGAGGCACACTTGGCACAAGCACGCCTACAGTCTCTGCAGATGCAGCTCAATCCTCACTTCCTCTTCAACGCGCTTAACGCCATCACGGCCTTTGTCCATTCGGACCCGGATGCTTCCGAGAGCATGCTCACCGACTTGAGCGAATTACTTCGTGCCTCTCTTGCCAGTGCAGAGGAAGTGGAGATCCCTCTCCGAAAGGAATTGGAGTTTCTCGATCACTACCTGGCCATCGAGCAGACGCGTTTTGGAGACCGCCTCAAGGTAGAAAAGGAGATCAATGCTTCTCTGCTAGACGTGCTCGTGCCCACGCTCATCCTTCAACCGTTGGTCGAGAACGCTGTCCGTCATGGTATCGAGCCTCTGCGCGAAGGTGGCCTGATCAGCCTGAGGGCCCAACGGGATGGTGACGCCTTGTGTCTAACAATTCGAGACAACGGGGTTGGCTTTCTCTCGCGTGCCAACTGTAAAGGTGTGGGTCTGACCAACACACAGGCACGTCTGATTCAACTCTATCCGGACAGTCACACCTTCGATGTAAGGCGCGAAGAAACCAGCGGTTGTGTGGCCACGATACGACTTCCCCTCAATCGAGCTGCCTGACATGAAACTAAGAACGATCATCGTCGACGACGAACCTCCCGCGCGTAAACGCATGAAGCGTCTCGTGGATGCTGAGGAAGACCTCGAGTTCGTCGGAGAGTGCGCGAGCGGATCAGAGGCGGTTGAGAGTATCTTGCGGCATCGCCCCGAACTCCTCTTCCTCGACATCCAGATGCCCGAGATGAGCGGATTCGAAGTGCTGCAAGCCATCGCTTCGGAAGATCTTCCCATGGTCATCTTTACCACGGCCTATGATGAGCATGCCGTTCGCGCGTTCGAAACCCATGCTCTGGATTACCTGCTCAAACCATTCAAACCTGCGAGGTTCAAACAAGCCGTGCGTCGCGCCTGCCAACATCGTGAAGATCAAGACGCCAGTTCGGCGGCGCGAGGGCTGCTAGCCATGTTAGCCGAACATTCAGAGAATGACGAACAACGCTACATTACTCGGTTGACGGTTAAAGAAGGTGGGAAAGTGCGCGTTCTGAAGACTGAGGAAATCGACTGCTTCGAGTCCGCGGGCAACTACGTGGTTGCGACTGGCCGCGGGGAGGATCACGTCCTTCGGGAAACCCTGACCGCCCTGGAGGATCAACTGCACCCGCAGAAGTTTATTCGAATCAGTCGAAGCGGTATTGTTAGATTGGAGGCCATCAAAGAACTCACTCCTCTCTTCAAGGGCGACTATGCCGTGGTCTTGTATAACGGAAAACAGCTTCCACTGACTCGTGGCCTGCGCGAGATCGAGAAAGCCTTGAGATTTTCATGAAGATGAATCGAGTTAACAGAACTGTCATTCTGACGTTATGTCCCTGTCATCATGGTGATCTACGGTCGTTGGCAATGGGGGCCATCAATCATTCCAATCAGGTAGGCGACCCCTTCTCTCCAGGTGTCGCGAGTTTGGCTTTTCGCTTTCTGCACCGCACTGGGAGAGAAGCGTCTGTTGTCGCCCTTTGATGAGGTAATGAAGGTGTTAGTGGTCGAGGACGAACGGAAGATTGGATGCTACATCCAGAAAGGATTGGAAGAGCAGGGCTTCGCCGTTCATGTGGTGGCGGATGGTAACGACGCTTTGGTTTATGCCACCACGGAGCCTTACGATGCGATGGTGCTGGATGTGATGTTGCCAGGGAGGGATGGCTTGAGCGTCCTCAAAATCATTCGCGAAAAACGTATGCCTTTGCCAGTGCTCCTGCTGACCGCGCGGTCGGCATTGAACGAACGCGTGGAAGGATTGAATATGGGAGCGGACGATTATCTGCCCAAACCCTTCCATATGGAGGAGCTCGTTGCCCGCGTACACTCCATTGTGCGGCGTCGATCACCGGAGCGGGCCAGCATCATGCAGGTCGCTGATTTGAAGCTGAATCTGCTGACGCGTGAGGTCTCTCGCGGCGGGAAAGAGATCTCTCTAAGTCCGCGTGAATTCTCATTGCTGGAGTACCTGATGCGATCGCCGGGTCGCGTGCTCACACGAACGCAGATTCACGAACATGTGTGGAACTATCACTTTGACCCGGAGACCAATGTTATCGGTGTCTACGTAGGAAGGATTCGGCAGAAAGTGGATGAGGGGTTTGATGTCAATCTGATCGAGACGGTCCGGGGTATTGGCTATCGTGTTAGAAAGCTATCATGATAGGATGGTGGAGGCGGCGTTCTTTTCGCCTACGTCTGGTAGTGATCTCCGCATGTGTGTCCGGCGTCGTGCTCGTGGCCTATTCGGCGGCGGTCTCTTACTTCGCCAGGCGTCAATTGCTCAATCAACTTGATGGACGATTGAGTGATCTGGGCCAGCGGATCGCTGTCCGGATCGTTACCGATGAAGAGTGGTTCATGTTTCGACAGATCGCGGCGGCCATGGAGATGCATTTCCAACAAGAGTTTGACTACCCTATCCTTGCCAAACGGATTTCGGATCAAGCCGTGACCTTTCGCTCGCGCGCCTGGCCTGACGGATTGGCCGGCGCTTCCGCTCCTGCCCTTGCTGAGTCCGAAGTGAACACGCAATCTGTGCCCCCTTGGGAGCGAAAAGCGTGGAAGAGGGACCGAGTCTATCCACCTGTATCACTTCGCCGCAAGATGGAACTGGCAGACGAGCCACGATTCGGCACCGAACATCACGAGACCGGGACTTGGCGAATAGGTGTCTTCGCTAATCCAAGAAGCGAAGTCTATGTGGCTCTAAGCATGGATGGCATGCGTGCGGATGTCCGTCGCATTCATCTTGCGTTCTTGTTGGCCTTTCCCGTGGCGCTTCTGATGATCGGGAGCGGAGCTTGGCTGACTTCCGGGCGCGCCTTGGCCCCAATCCGAGCGATTCGTCAAACAGCCTCATCGATCACAGGAGATGCCCTCAACCGCCGAGTGCCGCGGTCGGAGGCCGAGGATGAACTTGGGCGCCTCGTCGACGTCGTGAATGCGATGTTAGAAAGATTGGAAAGCAACTTTCATCAAGCGACGCGGTTCAGTGCGGACGCTTCCCACGAACTGAAGACGCCTCTGACAATCATTCGGGCGCAAGTGGAATCAGCGCTAGACAAGACTGAGGCAGGGACAGAAGAAGAGATCTGGCACACCAATCTTCTGCAGGAGATCCAGAGACTGAATCACATTGTAAGTAGTCTCCTGCTGCTCTCGCGCGCGGACTCGGGTAAGATTGCCCTGAGCCTCCAGTCAGTTGACCTGAAGGCGAACATTGAGGCCATTTGCGAAGATACGGAAATCCGCGCGGAAGCCTTCGGTATCAAGCTTCACCGCACGATTGAGCCCGGCATCGAGATCATCGGAGATGAAAATCTGTTGCAGCCGTTGATCCAAAACCTCTTCTCGAATGCGTTGAAATACAACCATTCCGCAGGCGAGATTTGTTGCGAACTCAAGCGAGTCGATGATGCAGCGTTGCTCACCATCAGCAACACGGGGCCGGGCATCTCGGAAGCGAATCGCCATAAGATCTTTCGTCGCTTTCATCGCGGTGACGAAGCACGAAGCCGGGACATTGATGGCTATGGACTCGGACTCAATATCGCCTTGGAGATCGCCAAGGCCCATGGCGGAACGCTGGAGTTGGTCGAGTCGACTGAGTGCATCACCCGGATTCAGTTAAGATTGCCGTTGAGGCGAGACTGATGTTAGTTGGGGGATAGACGATAGAAGACGGTTTGCTGATCGCCTACTTCGGGTAGCGGAAACATTTGAGGCTTGCCCAGGGCTTCTCCCGTGTAAGCAGATCTCACCTTCCACTGTTTCAAGTCATGACTTTCCATCAGAAGGTAGGGTTCGCTCGCGTCCTCGCCAAACTGGAGGGCCGACTCACTGATCTCGATTGTGAGATCCAGCGATTGCCTCTCGACGATCTCGCGCAGGGTGGTGAGTGGATGCACGGGATCGATGGCTTGAAAGAAGAGCCTGTCATTGAGGGTGATAAAGTTATGGGGATGTGAAGATCCTGGGCCGGGCATGATATCTTGAAACAACTCGACTGGGGAGCCCGATTGGTGAACGCGCCACAATTCCATGCCATGGACGCCATCATCTGCGGCAAAGTAGGCATAGTCTCCGAACGCACCCATCATCGGAATGGCGGCTTCCCCTGGCAAGGAATCGAAGGGCTCCCCATCTTTATCGACTCCAGAAATCAAATCCGTTAGGCGACGGGTGCCGTCCTCGGTGCCGTCACTCATCCAAAGCTCGAACCCAGTCTCGCCGTCATCGGCAACAAAGAAAAGTGTCTCATTGACGGTGGTGAGATGGGCAAAGGCGCCCGTGTCGCCTCGATCTTGGATGTCGGTTAGGCGTTCGGCCCCGTCTTCGGTGCCGTCGGTCACCCACAGCTCTTCGCCCTTGCGATCACTCCCGATGTAAAACAGGCGATCTTCTGAATCTGCGGTGGGTGGTGTCACGAGCGGAGAAACGGCGGCATCAGTTCCCGCAGGAACGATCCTCTCATCGTCGTCATAGGCCCACAGGGTAGAACCTTGTGAGAAGTAGAGGTGGGATTCGGTCTTCCCAATGATTGTCACGGCGCTCCCGAAGGTTGCAAAGCGCTCGATCTGACCGGGACCATGGACATACCAAGGTTGAACACTGAGACCGGGAGCATCGGGAACGAAATAGCGACGTCCCTCGTACTCGATGGGCACATCTTGGTAGGTTGTGCGCTCGACGAGTATCCTGGTACTACCACCAACAAATCCGTCGCTGTGCATGATGTGAAAGGCTCCACCGACAAACGCCAGAAAGAGAATGCCACCATCAGTGGTGGTGAAAGGAATGTGAAGTGCATTGATCTCTGGTCTAGCGGTATTGTTTACATAGACCAATCCCGGCGTTGAGGATCCGGCCAGTAGGCTGTGCAACCCGTTTCGATCCACGAAGAAGCTTGTGCCGGAAACAGGGCTGGACGTGAGGCTCCATCCAAAATCCTCCACGTCGTCTGAGCGCAAAATCGTGCGTTTACCATCAAGTCCCAGCCGGACGTATTCGTGCTCATTCCCGCGATTGATGGTAAAGTACTGAATTTCTGTGGAGCCCGGGACCGGTTGCAGCACGGAGGCTCGGGCACCCGGAATGGGATTCGTGTTCGCATCCCGAACCAAAACGGGAAGATCTCGGTCAGGATGCCAGGAATAGACTTCTGTTCCCACAGCTGTTTGGTTGCTTAGAAACAGTACAGCGTCATCGTTGGGATAGAGGTGAGGGTAACCTTCCCTTTCAGTTAGCCACGAATCCTTGAGAAGGATCATTCCGTCCTCTGTCCCGTCGGTTTTTGATAGCATGAGATCTCCATCATTTCTCGTGGCACTCGATATCAGGTAGACGAAACCAGCTGTGACCTCGGCTTGGTGAAAGTAGTGGTCCTCGATCTCTTCGTCCAACCAATCCACTTCTGAAGCCAAGGACGAACCTGAAAGGGGTACTTGCCAAAGGCGGCGCCCCCCTGAACCACGTGCCATCGTCAGCACCTTGTTGCCAAACACCGCCAAGGGTTCGGGCGACGAGCTGTTGTTTCCGGCTCGAATATTCGCCAACCGATAGACTTGATCTTCCGTGGCTAGGAGCCGCCACAACTCTGTTCCGTGGACATGATCGTGTGCCTGGAAATACACGGAGTCCTGTTCGACGAGAAAAGCTGAGGGATCACGGTAGGGCTCCTCTTCTCCTGACCTCAATTCGGACCCCTCGCGGAGCAGGACGTCGCTACCTTCCAACCGCTTGATGTAGTGAAGCTTGCGCTGACAGAAGAATGGTTTCTCGTCGCTGCGAACGTCCGTATCGACGAGGCGAGGCCCGTTCTCGGCGTCCTCTATGGCCCACAACGCGGTGGTGCGGCTGTCAGGGTCAGGCGCGAGAAAGGCGAGCTGGTCATCATCCGAAACCATCATCCCTGCAAAGACGGGTGCGGAACCCTTGGGTAGCGAGGCGAGAAGAGCAGCATCGCCCGGCCCGCCGAAGCTTCTCCATAGTTCCCAGCCGCCATCAACCCGGTCCAGCCAATAGAGCGCCCCTTGGAAGGAGCCCAGCAAACCATCTTCGAGGTCAGGCGGATTACCAAAGTCTTCCCTGACGAGTGTCGCCTGCCCGGGTGTTGTGTCCGTGCGCCAAAGATCCTTCTCGATCCAGAAATAGAAGAAGGGCGGGGCCCAAACCTTGGTCGCAGGGACCTTGTCATCATTGATCTTCGAAGTTCCTATCGTTGTGCCATCGGTGACCCATAATCCAGCCGTAGATTCTTCGTCACTGCTAAACAAATAGTGACCTTCTTCGCCGATAAGCCCTCCCGAGACGGCGCCTTGGGTCGGCACGCTGACTTCATCAAGGACGCGCGACGTGGTCTCCGCGAGTGCCGCCGGCGCGACTATGCCAAGTGATAACGTGAAGCACAGAGATGGGAGTTTCATGGTGTTTCGTTAAGAACAAAGGTGGAGGTGAACTGATTGTCTGAGGGATCCTGATCCGTTAGGTGTGTGGGAACGGTGACGGACGAGCTGTATTGCACTTGGCCATCGATTTCCGCTCGGCGTTGATCAATGACGACCTCCTCATAGGTGATCTCACCGGGATCGAGCGGCGGCAAGTAATAGGTTTGTTCGGTAGTCGGAGTGTACACTGTTAGGATGCTGCCCATCAGCCTTTCCGTTCCGCGATTCTGGACAACCACTTGCATGATCTCACGCCCATTCCCCTCCAGATCGCCCGCGTAGTAGTGGCTGGCGACGCCGGCATCAATGATACCGGCGTCGCTTCGTTCCAGGGTTCTGCCCACATCGAGGATACCCACACCGTAAGAAGCATCCACTCCAGGTGCTCCCCCATCGTTGGTGTATCCTGCCACGATCTCATACGCTTGTTGACCCGTGAGGTTCGGTTCATCGGACAAAACAGCGGCAATCGCTCCGGATACGTAGGGGGCGCTTGCTGACGTGCCGGTAAACTCCACCAGTTGTTCATCCGGCCAGGCGGCTTGCACCTCGTATCCAGGAGCCACGATATCGATGTCGGCAGAGGTGTTGGAGAATTGTAAGTGTCGGTTCGCAGCGTCGACCGATCCGACGGAGATCACGCCCTCGTAGGCGGCAGGGTAGCCGAGCGCGGCATAGCCATCGTTTCCGGCTGCGGCGACAATGATGGTGCCTGCTTCTTGGGCGTAAGCAACCGCTTCTTGCACGACTTCACTGTCACCGTAGGAACCCAGACTCACATTGATCACATCGGCACCTGCATCAGCAGACGCGATGAGGCCTTGGGCCAGAGTGAAACTGTCACTCTGGCCATTGGCGTCTGCGACCCGTACGTCAATGAGTTCTGCCTGAGTAACTATACCCCGCGCCGCATCGTGTTCACCGCCGATCAGGGATGCAACCGCCGTGCCGTGCCCATGCAACTCCGCCTCGAACCCTGACAGATCAATGGTCCTGATCACGCGGCCCTCAGAGAACGTTGTATGCTCGGCGATCCCCGTGTCGACCACGGCGACGCGAACGTTGGCTCCAAGGGACTCCCCGCCGTCTAAGCCCAACCAATCCAACCCGCTTGCCCTGAAGGGGGCAGCTCCTTCTTGAATCCCCCCTCCACTCCCGCCAGGTGTTGAAGGTAGGGCCACGTAATAGTTAGGCAAAGTTTCTGATTGTCCTGCGTCCAAGAGATCGCTCGGGTTGGAGTAGCCCACGCGGGCGCTGCGCAGCTTGGGCGATGACCCAAGAATCTCGAGGGCTCTTGGATTCGAGAGGAATCGCTGATAGGAGAGGTCGTCTCGGAATCTGAGAATCGCTTCAAATGGCACCGCTCCAGGTTCGACGAGTTCGGTTAACAGCTGAATCAAACGGTAAGGAGGGGGGGCAGAGGGTACTGCTATTGGCACAGTCGGCTCGGGATTCCATGGCATTTCAAACATTGGTGGTGCCTCCCGAGTTCCAAGCATCTTGAAACTTTGGATCAATTTGATAAACAGGAGGAGAGTGAAGAGGAGGACGGCGATGGCTACGACGAGCCATGTGAGTTGGTTTTGGGGCTTCATGATCGGAAGGCACTTTCTTATGCCTATTGAAGAAGCGTGCTCTGCATAACAGGGAATGTGGGGAGGAGATGACAGTTCCGTTATGTTTCTCCCAACGTTCCTGTCCAAACATGGCCATTGGGGCAGTCCGGAAAATAACGGTTTTGTCATCTTCGATCGAGCACAGCTGTTATGGTCGAAACGCTAAGTGGGGCAGAGTCATGAATATTTCACGCCTTCTGATCATACTGCCTCGGATCGCCTCCGGCCGTATGATCTGCAGCACGGCGCGCTAACAATCATTGGACAATAACGTCCTCTGTAAACCAAACATAATCAAAACAAGAAAGTTATCGTATCATGAAAGCAACAATCATCATGCTAACGCTCGCCCTGGCGCTCGGAACCACTTGGTACGCTTGCGCTGAGAACGAACGCGGTCCTCGGGGAGGGAGCATGAACAAGATGATGCAACGTATCCCGATCTACAAGGCCCTCGATCAAGATGGCAATGGCGAACTCGGTGGCGATGAGATCAAGAATGCTTCCACCTCGCTACTCACCTTGGACGTCGACCAAGATGGAGTGCTTTCGCAAAGTGAAATCATGCCGAAGTTCCCGGCCGGCTTCGGGCCGGGACGTAAGCCCTAAAAGGGCATTCTAAACCAATCGGAGGAGGCCCTCTTTCAATAGGAGGCCTCCCAAAGTTCTCATCCCGATCATCTTCCCGTTCCCGGCAGAATACCGCAATCCCGTCATCGATTGGTCTTGACCATGGTTAGGCGGGAGTCACAGACCAAGCTGAACCTGCTGAATCTCCTTGCCGAATCCCTCGGAGGTCAAGCATTGTGAGTGCGTGTTTCACCAACAACCTTCTGCCGTTTCCATCCCGATGCTAGGCTGGCGAATCCTTGTCGCGATGTGCCTGAATGGCTGGGCCATGGTGCATGCGCAGGTTCCTGACAAAGATCCTGCGCGCTACGCCGTCTGGAGGGGAATCCTAACCCCACTGCTGAAACCCGCTGTGGAATCGCCTCCCACCGAGGTTCCAAAGCCAAACATCCTGTTGATACTGACGGACGATCAGGGCTGGCCAACATTGGGGTGTTACGGCGGCACGAAAGTGGCGACGCCCCATCTGGATCGGCTGGCGGCCGAGGGTGCGCGTTTCACCGATGCCTACGTGACCTCGCAATGCACTCCGACGCGGGCGACCTTGCTGACGGGTCAATACACGGCGCGCCACGGACTGTGGCACGTGTTGCCTTGGTACGGCTATCCGCATGCGCGCATGACAGAACCTCGGTTTTCCGAGAGTTTTCCACGTGAAACGTTCACCATGGCCAAGGGATTGCGGCTTGCCGGATACACCACGGCGATCGTTGGCAAATGGCATCTGACGTCGAACGAAGACGGCAACTACATGGGGTTGAAGTCCAAGGCGGCTCATCACTATGGCTTCGATTTCGCGCCTCCGTTGTTAGGCAAGGAAGCGTTTGCTCTCGGCAGCGATCGTGGCGTCGCCAAACTGACTGATCAGACTCTGGCGTTCATCGAGAAGAATCGAGACCGGCCATGGTTCTGCTTTCTCTCTCACCATATGATTCATGGAAAGGTGGTGGCGCCTGACGACATCACAGAGAAGTATCGGGACCGTGGTTACGGAGAGGAAGGCCCTGACCGGGCGGTCTATCTTGCCGGTTTGGAATGCATCGATCGTTCTATCGGACGATTGAGGAAGCGGTTGGAGGAACTCGGTGAGGCGACGGATACGCTTGTGCTGTTCCTGAGCGACAACGGCGGCATCGACGAACGAGTGGCCTTCAAGAACCTCCCAAAACCGAATCCTGATAGCCCAAGGTTTGAATCCGACTTGCTGGAGTACGACAACGCTCCCCTTCGGGCGGGGAAAGGCTCGACATATGAAGGCGGAACGCGCGTGCCGTTCATTGCACATTGGCCGCGAGCTATTCCGCCAGGGTGCACTATCAAAACGCCTGTCCACGCGATTGACATTCTTCCGACGTGTCTTGAACTAGCAGGAGCTACCGCTCCAGGGAATCATGTGCTTGATGGGCACAGTTTGGCTACGATTCTGCAGGAGGGAAGAGACGCGCGTCTCGATGAGCGCCCGCTCTATCAATACTATCCATTCTACGACCTGAGGTGGGGCCTGACTCCAAACGCATCTATTCGATTGGGTGACTACAAATTGATCGAGTTCTTCGGAGATCGCGTCGATGCGAACCATCAGTATGTGGCTGGCAATCGGCTCGAACTCTATGATCTCCGAAAGGATCTCGGAGAGTCGCACAACCTGGCTGAACGGGAACCGGAGCGATTGCAATCCATGCGGCGGCAGTTGCACCAGTGGATGGCTCACATGGGTGCGCCTAAGCCAACGGAGAACGTTTATTATGACGCCGCGCAAGCCTTCGTGGAGACACGAACGAAACCGCCGTGGCTCGTGGATCCGTAGAGAATGACCGTCGCCAAGAGACGGGCGATCGGGAAGATCCGCAAACAATGTCTAAGTTTCACATTAGTACTTCCTCCAAAGCGTCCGCGAGAAAAGCACCAGAACAGCGATGAACTCAAGGCGTCCAAGGATCATCAAAAATGATAGGAGCACCATGCTCGAAGATGATAGGGAGGCGAAGTCATCGGTCGGGCCGAACTCGTTAAATGCCGGTCCGATATTGGAAACGCAAGAGATGACTGCGGACACGCATCCGTCGACCGACATTTCCGGTTCGAGACCAACAAGAATGTATGACCCTACGGCGATCGCAGCTGCTGCGGAAACGATTACCACGGAGAGCTGCCCTCTTGTTCCCTCAGGGACGGATCGCCCATTGAGCAGCAGTTTCATTTGCTCATTTGGACGGTAGGCTCGCCGAATCTCGATGCGCAGCGTCTTGAGCCACAATATGAGCCGACTCACCTTCAAACCGCCCGCGGTGGATCCGGAACACCCGCCGACGACCATAAGAAACAAGATGAGTCCCTTTGCGAGGGCGGGCCATCCGTCGTAATCGCCGACGACATACCCGGTGGTGGTGGCTATCGAAACAGCATTGAACACGGTCTCGATGCAGCCGGTCACGCCACTTGCCGAAGAATCTCGCGCCATGGTTCGATCGGCTATCAGGGCTATGGATGCGATCACAACGATAGCCAAGAACACCCATGTTTCCTCGTGCCTGCGGAGATTCGCCCAGCTCCTTCCTCTGCGGATGAGAGCCAGATAGAGGGGGAAGCTCACTCCACAAATAAGCATGAAAGCGATCATCCAGATTCTCACGCCAACACCGAAACCGTTGATGCTGTCCGCCTCCGTACCAAAGCCGCCGGTGGAGACAGTTGTCATGGCGTGGTTAACGGATTGAAACAACGTCATGCCCGCCGACCAGAGCCCCAGGGCACACAAAATGGTCAGCACGAAGTAGAGCGACCAGAGAGAGCGAACGGTTTTCCGTATCTGCGCTCCAGTAAGATCCTTCATATGCGCTGAGGATTCGGTCAAGTACAGGCTGCGGCCGTTCGCTCCAAGACTCGAAAGCACGAGTACGAACATTGCGAGGATGCCCATGCCTCCGATCCACTGTGTGAGCGACCTCCAGAGGAAGATGGTCTCGGGAAGGACCGACAGGTCGCCAAAGACGCTCGCGCCCGTCGTTGTTAGGCCGGAGATGGATTCGAAGAGCGACTCAGGAACGGAAAGGCGGGGGGCGCAGAACAAGTAGGGAAGCGCGGAAAATGCACTGCACACTAACCAGCCGATGGCCACGGTTCCGATGGCGTCTCTTCGTAGGATAGCGGCATCCTTTTCGTTCCTCCCGATGAAGAAAAGGACAACGCCACCCGCTAGAGTGACTGCTATCGATACCTCCCATCCTGTGAGCGCCTTCTCGGCGCTGTGGCCCTTTCCCGGTGGCAATAGGTAGCCCATCGCCAGGCAGACTCCCATCGCGGAGGCAAGGATCACAAGCAGCACACCCACGTTTCTTGAGACAAGTCTATAATTCACGATAGATTTCTAGTTGCGGGCGGATTTCGCCCACGAGTTAGTCAGGATTGCAGAGAGCATTGAAAACGCTCCCACAGTAGCGGGCGTCATCCTGGTCAGATTTGCAGTCGACAAGATCTGCGAAGAATATCTCGTGCCGAAATCTGGTTGGCGAAACAATGCTGATTCAAGGTCTCCCAATCCATTTCCTGGCAATGGGACGGGATGAGTTGAGAGCCATTCACAAAGGCCGTCAAACCGTCGTTCTCATGTTCGACCTCCGTTCGCGTGACCTCCGCTTGTTCAGTAAGAACGGCCATGGGTGCCGCCAAACAATCGATATTCATCGTCCCCGCGAGGACAGCGAGGCAAGCGAGGAGCCGAATTACATGGACTACGAATGTTGGTCTCAGTCGCACTTGATACCGTGAACCGTACGGCGATCAGCCTTCTCGTCAACGGCTAGTAGCTGTGGGCTGTGTTACTTTTCTGGGAGCGACAATATGACCCGTTTCCCCGTCGTGGAAGTTTGGGTGCCCCCGTTCTTTGATGAAGAGCCGAAGAAGTCGAAATTATTTGTCCGGTTTTCGGGGCCAGTTCTCTGTAAGCATTGGTAGAGCCCATGAGACCGAATTCCACCAGCGATGGCGCCTTGTTGGACGCATTCGTCAATGAAGGCGACGAAGATGCGTTCCGCCGGCTGGTCGTGCGCTACCTGAACATGGTGTCGGGCGTTGCCTTTCGACGAACCGGCAGCGCCCCGCTCGCCGAAGAAATCACCCAGAACGTGTTCATCGCGCTGGCCAAGAAGGCCTCCAGACTTCGGGGCCGGAAGGTCGTCGGGGGTTGGCTCCACCGTGCGACGACCATTGAAGCCTCCGGAATGATGCGGCAGGAATATCGCCGACGACGCGCCATGCATGCCTACGAAGAATCTTCCAAACGCGCACGGGAATCGGAGGCGGCCGAAATCGATCTGGCAGATGCCTGTCCTCACATCGACGAGGCGATCGCCAAGCTCTCCGAAAGGGAACGTAACGTGCTCATGCTGCGGTTTCACGCCGGGCTGCGCTTTGCCGAGATGGGGGGGGCTCAAGTTCTTCAACGTCTACGGCCCCAACGAGTACCACAAGGGCGGTCAGGCCAGCGTCGCCTTGCACCTCTTCGGCCAGCTCAGCCGTGGTGAGCCGGCCAAGCTGTTCCAGTCGCACCACCCGGACTACGCCGACGGCGGCCAACTGCGCGACTTCATCTGGGTCGGCGACTGTGTGGATGTGATGCTCTGGCTGCTGGACACCCCTTCGGTCAACGGCCTCTTCAATGTCGGCACCGGCCAGGCGCGCAGCTTCGCCGACCTGGCGCGCGCCGTCTTCGCCGCCATGGAGCGCCCGGAGAACATCCGCTACGTGCCGACGCCGGAAGCGATCCGCGAGAAGTACCAGTACTTCACCGAAGCCAGGATGGCGCGCCTGCGGGCCGCTGGATACGACAAGCCCTTCACCGACCTGGAAGCCGGCGTGGCCCGCTACGTGAGAGACTTCCTTGTCAAACCGGACCCCTACCGTTGAGCGCCTGGCCCGAAATGAGACTCTGTCCGACAAAGGATACCCGCTCTCCGGCCCCCCCAACCGTCATTGCCGGACGTGTTCCGGCAATCCATCGCGGTCCGGGTCTCGGTCGTTCCATGGACCCTCGGGACAAGCCCGAGGGTGACGATGGGGGTCTGGGCGGCGTCGGTGAGATGGCCCCCCAAACCGTCGTTACCGGACGTGTTCCACCGCTGCCCGGTTGGGCCTGTCAGCGTAACAAGCGGTCGGACATCGGGTCTGTTGCTCACCCCCCACCCATCCTCCCCCCGTCAAGGGGGGAGGGGATTTTTCTGAGCCACTTCAATAGCTTCCCCCTCCCCCTTCGACGGGGGAGGGTTGGGGTGGGGGTGACGCCCTCTCCGCTGCTAGCCGTTCGCCATGATGACGATAGGTGGCGGGGCGGCGGCAGCAAACCATCGAATTCACATCACTCATTTCGAGTCAGACTCTGAGGCTTCATGGCGCTGTCCGAGCTTTCCGCCTTTCTGGTGCTGCAGTTCCCGAACTTCGACGATGTCGCCTTCAGCATCTGGATCTTCGACATCCGCTGGTACGCCCTGGCCTATATCGCCGGGCTGTTGCTGGCCTGGCTCTATTGCCGCTGGATGACCAAGCTGCCGCCGCAGCGCCTGAAGCCCGTCGATTTCGACGACTTCCTGCTCTGGGCGACCCTGGGCGTGGTGCTCGGCGGGCGCCTCGGCTACGTGCTGTTCTACAAGCCCGGCTACTACCTGCAGAACCCCGTGGAGATCCTGGTGATCTGGCAGGGCGGCATGAGCTTTCACGGCGGCATGCTGGGGGTGCTGGCCGCCATCCTGCTGTTCACCCGCAGCCGCGGGGTCAGCTACTTCACCCTCTCCGACATCGTGGGCGCCGCCACCCCCATCGGCCTGTTCCTCGGGCGCATCGCCAACTTCATCAACGGGGAGCTTTTCGGCCGCCCGGCCGATGCCTCCGCCGTGCCCTGGGCCATGGTCTTTCCCCATCCCGAAGCCGGCCACATCCCGCGCCACCCCAGCCAGATCTACGAGGCCCTCTTGGAGGGCCTGCTGCTGTTCGTCGTGCTCTACATCATGGTGCGCCGCGGCGCCCTGCAGCGCACCGGCCTCATCTCCGGGGTCTTCATGATGGGCTACGCCGTCACCCGCAGCACCGCCGAGCTGTTCCGGGAGCCGGACAGCTACCTGGGTTTCATCGTTCAGGGGCTGACCATGGGACAGCTGCTCTCCCTGCCCATGTTCCTGGTCGGGCTCTGGGTGACGCTCTGGGCGCTGCGGCGCCGCGCCTGACGCCGCGCCGCCCATGTCCCTGACCGAAGAGCTGGTAAGACGGATCAGGCAACAGGGCCCGCTGACCGTCGCCGATTACATGCGCCTCTGCCTGACCCATCCGGTCCATGGCTACTACATGACCGGCGATCCCTTCGGCGCCCCCTCGGCGCAGGGCGGCGACTTCGTCACGGCGCCGGAGATCAGCCAGATGTTCGGTGAACTGCTGGGCCTGTGGTGCGCCGATGCCTGGCAGCGCCTGGGCAGCCCTTCCCCCTGCCTGCTGGTGGAACTGGGCCCGGGGCGCGGCAGCCTGATGGCCGATGCCCTGCGCGCCACCACCAGGGTCCCCGGCTTTCCCGCCGCCATGGACATCCACCTGCTGGAGGCGAGCCCCGCCCTGCGCGACGCCCAGGGCAGGGCCCTCGACGCTTACGAGGTCACCTGGATCGAGTCCCTGGCCGAACTGCCGCAGGCCCCCCTGCTGCTGATCGCCAACGAGTTCTTCGATGCCCTGCCGGTGCGCCAGTTCGAACGCAGGGAGGACGGCTGGGCCGAGCGCCTGGTGGTCCTGGGGGAGGACGGCCGCTCTCTGGCCTTCGGCCTGGCGCCGCCCAGCCCCCTCAATGCGGCGCTGGTGCCGGCGCCGCTGCGCGACGCTGAAGCCGGAAGCTTGGTGGAGATCTGCCCGGCCGGCCTCAGCCTGGCGGCCTTCCTGGGCGACCACCTGGCGCGGCATGCCGGCGCGGCGCTGATCGTCGACTACGGCCCCGCCCAGTCGCGCCCAGGCCCGACCCTGCAGGCGCCGCGCCGCCACCAGCGGCAGCACGTCCTGCAGGAGCCCGGACGGGCCGACCTCACCGTCCATGTCGACTTCCAGAGCCTCGCCGAAGCGGCAATGGCCAAGGGCGCGCGCGCCTTCGGACCGCTGGACCAGGGCCGCTTCCTGCAGGCGCTGGGGATCGAAACCCGCGCCGCCCAGTTGGCCGCCGCCGTGCCGGAACGGGCCGCCAGCGTCGAAGCGGCCTTGAAGCGGCTGGTCGAGCCACAGCAGATGGGCGCTCTGTTCAAGGCCCTCGCCCTCGTCAGCCCGGAAAGTCTTGCCCCGCGCCTGACGCCGCCGGCGGGCTTCGGCGCCGATTGAAGGCACGTCAATCGCCCCTATCCCATCGCCGGCCGTATCGTTAGAGTGCCGGCCATGTTGACCGTTTCTGCCCTCAATGAAACCCCCTCCGTCCGCCATGCCTTCTTCTCCCGCAACGGCGGGGTGAGCGAAGGCCTCTTCGCCAGCCTCAACTGCGGTTTCGGCTCCGGCGACGACAAGGGCCATGTGGCGGAGAACCGCCGCCGCGCCATGGCGCGGATCGATCTGGAAGACGGCCGTCTGGTCACCGCCTACCAGGTCCACTCCCCGGACGTCGTCGAGGTGCGCCAGCCCTGGGCCCCCGACGACGCGCCGAAGGCCGATGCCATGGTGACCCGCGAGCCGGGCCTGGCTCTCGGCATCCTCACCGCCGACTGCGTGCCGGTGCTGCTGGCCGACGCCGAGGCCGGTGTCGTCGGCGCCGCCCATGCCGGCTGGAAAGGCGCCCTTACCGGGGTGCTGGAGGCCACGGTTTCCGCCATGGCCGCCCTGGGCGCCCAGCCCGCCCGTATCCTGGCCGGCATCGGCCCGGCGATCTCCCAACGTTCCTATGAGGTGGGCCCGGAGTTTCCGACCCCCTTCCTGGAGCAGGACCCGCGCAACGGCGACTTCTTCTGTCCCGGCAAACGCGAGGGCCACTTTCACTTCGATCTCAAGGGCTACGTCGCCCGCCGCCTCGGCGCCGCCGGCCTCAGCGAGATCCATACCCTGCCCTGCGACACCTGCGCCGAAGAGGACCGCTTCTTCAGCTACCGCCGTGCC
>JANQJH010000391.1 GCA_028281705.1 Verrucomicrobiales bacterium | reverse complement strand
GCCGAACTCATCGACCAGTACCACGTCACCTTGGTTCTCGGGACCCCGACGTTTCTCCGGGGATACCTGCGCAAGGCCACCAAGGAACAGTTTGCCGGAGTCAAATTGGTCGTGTCTGGCGCGGAAAAACTGCCGGCCAGTGTTGGCCAGGCCTTTCAAGAGAAACTCGGCAAGGAAATCCTCGAGGGCTACGGATTGACCGAGACCTCTCCGGTAACGAATTGCAATCTGACTGACCCGGAGCCGGACTCGAATCCCCATATCCCGGTGATTCCCTGTCTCCGCCGCGGCTCGGTGGGCCAGCTTCTGCCCGGGGTCGCCGTACGCATCACCGATCCCGACTCCGACCTGCCACTGTCAGTCCATGAAACGGGGATGATCTGGTTGAATGGGGCCAACATCTTTCAGGGGTACTTGAACGCCCCCGAAAAGAGCGCGGCCGTTCTCCAAGGCCACTGGTTCAAGACCGGCGACATCGGGCGCCTGGACGAGGACGGTTTTCTCTACATCGAGGGCCGTCTTTCACGCTTTTCGAAAATCGGCGGTGAGATGGTCCCGCATGAAACCGTGGAGTCTTACATCAACAATGCCCTCGAGTTTGGTTCCAGTGATCAACGCAAGATCGCCATCGCCGGGATTCCGGATGAAGCCAAGGGTGAGGCACTCGTCCTGCTCTGCGTCGATCCCGAACTCGATTTTGCCGCTCTGAGGAAGCACTTGATCCAGGAAGGCGTGCCCGCCCTCTGGGTGCCGAAGAAATGGAAGCATGTGGAGGCCATTCCTTGTCTTGCCTCGGGCAAGCTCGATATTCGAGCATGCCAAGATCTCGCCGCCACGGCCTAGCCGCGGTCCGAAGGAAGGACGACATCCCCACACCAGACCAGAACCGAGTGCATGGATCGCGAGGCCAACATCCCGCCGCCGAGGCTCCAAGAAGGTCCTCCGGACCCGGCCTACGTCTACACCCCGCCCCTGGAGCGCTTCGCCGGGGCCGCAGTCGACGTCATCTTTCTCCACATCATTCTCATTCCCCTGAGGACACCCGCCGCCGACTGGTCCTTCGAACTCGGGAGCGTCGGCCCCGCCGCGTTGTTCCTCCTGCTCTATTTTGGCTTCCTCTTTCTCATTCTGAAGTTCCGTGGCCTCACGCCGGGAGGCGTTCCCATGAAGTTTCGCATCGTCGATGCACAAATGGGCTGTCTCCCATGGATTTCCGCCCTCCGCCGCCTGGCGCCCTACATCGCGATCCAACTCGTCGGCCTTTGGCGACTCCAGGTTGTCCTCACACAGTTCGCTGCCACCGGTGAGCCCTACGCCTTTGACGAAATGCATGAGATCATCAAGACCCACGGCGGGATCTGGAACGTAATCGTCTTCGCCTTGAACAGTTTCGTTCTCATCGATCTCCTTTTCATCATCCAAAGCCCCAGAAACCAGTCGCTTTCTGACAAAATCGCTAGTAGCTACGCCGTCTCGCGTGCCGCCTAGCCGAGAGACCAATCCATCCTCATGGGCCATCAATCTCACCTCGCCAATCTCTTCCTCGACCTCGAAGGGATCATGCCCTTTGAACGTTTCATGAAAGAAGCGCTCTACCACCCGCGCTTCGGCTACTACAGCAGCAACGTCGCCACCGTGGGCAAACGCGGCGATTTTTCCACCAGCGCCACCATCAGCGGCACTTTGGCCAAGGCAATCGTGCGCTGGGCGTCCATCGAGCGCAAAGCGGCCCTCGGTCTCGGCCCTCTCGCCCTGGGACGCCGCTGGCACGTGATCGAAGTTGGCGCCGGGGACGGCTCGCTCGCCCGGGACTTCCTTTCCCAGGTCAACCCGGTGCATCGCCCTTTCCTCACCTATCACATCGTCGAAATCTCGGAGCCGCTCCGCCGCAAACAACGGGAGAAGCTGCCGCGCTGGCAGGTCCGCTGGCATGAAGACATGAAATCGGCCCTCGCCGCCAGCCGGGGGCGGGCGCTCATCTTTTCCAACGAACTCGTGGATGCCTTCCCCCCGTGTGTTGTGCGGTGGAATGAGGGACGCCGCGCCTGGGAAGAACTCTATCTCATCGATCAGGGAGTCAACGGCGTCTCCGAAGAGTTTCAGCCGATGAACGAATCCCGCGCCACGCCGGCAAACAGCTCCGTCTTCGGCCCGTGGGATCAGGAAAGGCTTCCCCTCCAAAGAGATCAACGGTGTGAGGTGCACTTCAGTTACAAGGATTGGCAAAGTGAGTGGCTGCCCGACCTCGAGAGTGGCGCCGTCCTCACAATCGACTACGGAGGCCCCTTCCCCAAACTTTACGAGAAGCGCTTCCGCGGAACGGTGAGAGGCTATTTCCAGCAAGTACGTCTCGAGGGCATGGAGGTCTATGACCGTTTCGGCCATCAAGATCTCACCGCCGACGTCAATTTCACCGACCTCCAACGCTGGGGCGAAGCCGGCGGCCTAACCACCGTGGACCTCATCGATCAACGCTCGTTCCTCCTGGAAATGCTCCCCATCCTGGAAGATCCCAGGCTTCAGCAACAGGATCCCGCACTCGAATTTCTCATGTCCCCCTACGGAGCCGGGAAATCGTTCTACGCCCTGCGACAGCGCCGGGTGTGACGACACTCGGGAATCGGCACAATAAGAAAGTGGCAGGGACTTCAGTCCCTGATTACACTTGTTTGACAGAGGGACCAAAGTCTCTCCCACTATTCCGGCAAATACCCCATATGACTACCGGACGTGAAACGTGGAACTCTTCGTCTTGGACCCGAGGAGCACATAGCGATTCCAGGCGCTCTGATCATTCAACGGCACCCAGCGCCGCTCCTCTTGGCGATAATGCCAATCTTTATCGTTTTGATAGGTAAACTGAATCCCTCGTCCCTCGATGATGGTCTGGACTTCGTGATCGTGGTAGTTCAACTCATCGTAGTCCGTCAGCGCCCGCTGCCCCATCTCTGAGTAGAGCGAGTTGATCTCGAACAGCTGATCATTGAGCCCCTCATCCATGGCCTCGACCCGCAGCCCGATCCGCCGAGCCTCGCGCAAGGTGATGGGATAACTGTGTGAGGGATAATCCGAATTCAAGATCCGGCTGATTCTCCTCCTCTCCTTGGCCTCATCGATGTGATACGAGAGGATCTCCTCGCAGAGTTTGAGAGAGAGCGAACTCGCGCGATCGATGGCGCCGAAGACCAGGGGGTGAATATGACTGTAGAGCTTGGCGTAGGGGTTGGACTGGGCCTTGGGATCGGCCAATTCAGCATCGGACTCGTGCCAGAGGTTGATCACCCGGTTCAATTCGTCCTGACTAACGCTAATCAAGTAGTTGTTCCGGTCCACCGGAGAAAGATCGTGCGTCAATGAGGTATCCACCGCCGTGAGATAGGCCAGGGGCCCCATGTGAATCTCGTCCGCACCCAGAGAAATCATGGTGGCGGCCGAGGCGCACTCCAAGGGGATGAGCGCTACCACCCGTTTGCCATGCTGCCGCAGGAGATTCACCAGACGAAGCGCCGCCTGGCCATTTCCTCCAGTCGACTTGATGAAGAGATAGATCTTCTCCCGCCGTCCGATCTGCTTCAGCACCTCGGCCAGCGGCGGGACATCGCTGTGACAAATAGCGCCATTCCCGGCCGACCAATAAACGAGAAAGGCCCCGTCAATGGTTTCCTCAATGGCCCGGATCTTCTGCTGAGTCTTCCGAAAAAGATTCGGCGGTTTGACGACTTGGATTTCTTTCTTTTCCATGTTGGCAGGTGGCTGGCTTTCTCCGGGTCTCAGGTCGGTCTCCTGGCGTTAGGTGAAGAACCGGTTCACCGCCTCAACGGCTTGCGGTGAGCAAATGCGCTCGATGCATTCCCTCCACGTCTCTTCCCCCGATAGAATCTCGATCTCGACCCGTAAGTAATAGATCGGAACGTCCACCGGCGCAATCTCCGGAAGACGCACAGCGTCTTTCTCTGTCGTGACGATCATCGCCAGGTCACGATTGACGCAGTGATTGATGAAGGTGAGCACTTCCTGATCGGTATAGCGGTGGTGATCGGTGTAGCGCCGCCGCGATTCCACGTGGGCCCCCAGCCGCACGAGGGAGTTCTCGAACGTTTCCGGAGTGGCGATCCCGCTCATCGTCCCCACGTAGACGTCTTTCAGCGCACTGAGAGGCAAGCGCTCACCGGTATGCACATTCTGCAGGTAACACGGCGCGTGGGTGCATTCGATGATCTCCGCCGTCTGATTGTATTGACGGATCTCCTCCACCAGTTGGGCGTTCGAAGTCCCGGGACGGCATTTGGTAAGAAAAATATAGTGGGCCCGCCTCAAGCTGGTCGCAGGTTCGCGCAAGGTGCCCCGGGGCAGGAGATGCCCGGTACCGAAAGGAGCCGTGCAATCGACCAGCACGATATCCAAGCGGTGCTTCAATCGCAAATACTGAAGTCCATCGTCCAAGAGGATGGTGTCCGTCTCATGCTTTCGAATGGCCCATCCGCCGGATTTCACCCGGTCCTTGTCTACCAAGACGACCACGCCACCGAGATTGGAGGCCAGCATGAAGGGCTCGTCACCCGAAAGACTGGAATCGAGCAGCACTTCCTCACCATTGGAGACCGTCCGTGGCGGCGCAATGAACGTCTTTCCCGTGATTCGGCTTTGAATCCTCTCCTTCAACGGAGGGCGCTTGCTCTTGTAGCCGCGGCTCAAGATCGCGACATGGCGCCCGGCATCTCGCAGTGCCCGGGCGAAGAGTTCCACCACCGGCGTC
>JANQJH010000336.1 GCA_028281705.1 Verrucomicrobiales bacterium | reverse complement strand
ATTCCGCTGATCGGCCCGCCCCCTATCTCAAGGATGTGGGGGAAGGCCTAACGGCGCTGATGACGGCGACGAAGTTGCAGAAGAAGGCGGCCAAGATTGGCTTCGACTGGGAGGAGCCCGCGGGAGCGCTGGCCAAGGTTCGCGAGGAACTCGTCGAACTCGAGGCCGCAATGGCTCAGGGGGATTCGGAGGCGGCGGAGGAGGAAATGGGCGATCTCTTCTTCGCCCTGGTCAATCTCAGTCGCAAACAGGGACTGGATGGCGAAGCCGCGTTGGCGGCGGCGAATGAAAAATTCCGGGATCGGTTTCACGCGATGGAGGTGGTGTTAGAGAGTGAAGGCGCTTCGTTGGAGGAGGCGAGCCTGGCGGAAATGGACGCCGTTTGGGACCGGGTGAAAGGAGAGCAGATGGGAGAAGCTCGCGCGGAGGCGCAGAGAGCGCAGAGTTCGATGAACTAGGCGGCTATTGAGCCGCAAGATGATTGAACGGATGCGGTGGGTCTGCCCTCTAAGGGATGGATGAGGATTCGAATGTTTATGGCGGCGGTGATCGGGCTTTCGTTTTTCTTCGCCCAAGCGGAGCCGCGACCGGAAGTCTCCGACCGCTTCTTGGAGCGGTTGGCAAAGGCCGCTCTCGAGCGGACGAAGGTTTCAGTGACTTACGATCCGGCTTACGTCACGCTGGACTATCCCGGAGGCGATGTGGCGCCGGATCGCGGGGTGTGTAGTGATGTGGTGGTGCGTTGTTATCGAGCCCTGGGGATCGATTTGCAGAAGCGGGTGCACGAGGACATGGCAAAGCATTTCTCGAAGTATCCCAAGAAATGGGGCTTAAAGCGGCCGGACAAGAACATCGATCATCGCCGCGTGCCCAACCTGCAGACATACTTTGCCCGGCAGGGGAAGAGTCTAACCAAGAGTCTGGATGCTTCGGACTACGCGGTGGGGGATATCGTGGCCTGGGATCTGAATGGCCGGGGTTTGACGCACATTGGAGTGGTGGTTGCCCCTCCGGGGAAGCCGAATAAGCGGTGGATCGTGCACAATATTGGTCAGGGACCCAAACTCGAAGACCGCCTCTTCGAGTGGAAGATCATTGGGCATTACCGCTATGCTCCAAAGGTCAAGGCATCACTCTGAGCCACCGCGGCTTGCCAGGTGTCTTGGGGATAACCATCGACGATGACGAATTGGCCCTGGCCGGCCCCTTCGCGGATGTGTTTCGCCTTTTGATAGTCCTCCGAGTGATAAAAGGCCTGGGCGGCCTCCTTGGAGGGGAACTCGATGATGACAATGCGGTGTTTCTCTTCCGGACCTTCCAGGGTCTCGACCTCACCGCCGCGGACGATCATGCGTCCTCCGTGCCGGTTGATGACGCGCGGCGTGTGCCGCATGTATTCTTGATAGGCTTCCGGGCGGTCAATCGTCACCCGGACGATGAGGTAGGCAGGCATGGAAGCAGCGGATTCCCTTACTACTCGCCCTTGGCCATGGTGTCGTAGACGATGCCTACCCAAACGTCCGGTTTGAGAAAACCACCGCCCCAGCGTTCGTCGTGCGTCGCCGTCGGCTTGGCGGCGATGACCTCTTCACGCTTCTTCCCCGCATCCATGAGGTTCTTCACCTTCGCCCGCACGTCTTCGAGCATGGTGACGAAGGCGCCTAACTCCGCCTTGTTGGAAAGTGGGCCGTGACCCGGAATGACGACGGTTTTGTCATCGATACGCTCAAGCATCTTCTTGCCCGCGGCGATCATGCCGTTGAAGTCGCCGCCACTGCTGGAGTCGACAAAGGGATAGAATCCGTTGAAGAAGAGGTCGCCCGTGTGGAGGACGTTGGCTTTTTTGAAGAAGATGACGGAGTCACCGTCGGTGTGCGCCGGGCCGACATGCATGACTTCGAGGGTGTCGTCGTTCCAATGCAAGGTGAGGCCGTCGGCGAAGGTGACCACGGGCAAGGCCTTTCGAGGTGCGGGATCGACGTGGCGATTGAAGGCCTTGAGGAATTGCCCTTTGGCCAGGCGAACCCTGACATTGTCGTGGGCGACGATGACGGCTCCGCGCTTGGCCAAGTTCTCGTTGCCGCCGGTGTGATCGCCATGCCAGTGGGTATTGACGACAAAACGGATGGGATGCTCGGAGAGCTTGGCCACCGTCGCTTGAATCTTATCCGTCAGCGGGGCGAACTGGTCGTCGATGAGCAAGGGGCCGTCCTGGCCGATGGAGAGTCCGATGTTGCCGCTGCCCGTCCCCGGGAGCATGTAGAGACTGTCGGAGATTTTGACGGGCCCGATTGGCCCGTCGTTCTGTTGTGCCTGCAGGGCCGGGGGAAGGCAGGCAATGACCGAAAGGGCGAGTGAGGCGACGAACGGACGCATGAAAGGTTTTTTACACAGGGAGCCTTTGGAATGCAAGAAGCCCCCATCCGGATCACCGGATGGGGGCTTGCAGAGCTATCGCGAGGGTGAGGACCCTGGCGGGGTTGATATTGGTCGAGGAGAACGACGGTTTTTTTAACCGTTATCCTCAATGAAGCGCGTGACGTCACCAACGGAGAGAAGCTTTTCGGCTTCCTCGTCGGGGACCTGGATATCGAACTCGTCCTCGAAGGCCATGACTAGCTCGACGGTGTCGAGCGAATCGGCTCCGAGGTCTTCGATGAACTTGGCGTCAGGCTTGACTTGCTCAGGAGTGACTCCAAGCTCTTTGACAATAATGTCAGTAACTCTTTCTTCGATGGTTTTCTCGCTCATGAAGGGTCGCGTGGGTTCGCAGAACAGCGGATTCCTTAAACAGCTCTCCCTCTCTCTGCAACAATTAAAAACAGCTTTTTCGAATGGATTGATACTCAGCGACTTACGCTGATTCGTTTGTATCCCGGGAATCCTTCTCCACCGGGGGATCACTCGCTTCCACCTGCTCGTTGGCCTCCGTGGAGACGCGGGCGATGAGTTCGCCGTCGAAATTCTCCAGGAGCCGGTCGAGAATTGCGTCCGCACCGGCAAATTTGAGGTCGTCAATCGTGGCCCTTTTTTCCTTCTCGTTTTCGTCGCGATAGTGCACGTAGGCCAAGCCCTTGTTGTCCCATTTCCGCTTGTCGACCCGATAAGCGGTGGCGAACCGGACCTCCTGTCCCTTGGGGGTGTAGAAGCTTGCGGCATCGGCGCGGAGGATGCGTTTGCGATTGAGGATGAGGGTCGTCAAAACCATGAGGCCGATGACGAGGCAGAGTCCGCCAAAGAAGAATTGATCGCTGGTCGAGTAATGCTTTTCCGGTGGTTCCTCCGGCCACCCGTTGACCGCGGCGTAATCGGTCCATTCGCTCTGCGCGGGGTATCCCTTTTCTTTGACCACCTCGGCCCACTCGACATTGGTATTGCCCTCTTCTTTGAGAAAGGCCTCTTTCTCGTCCTGGATGGCGGTGAACTCCTCGTGGGCCTTGAAAATCTTATTCTTCTTGGGGTAACCGATGGCGCCATCGTAGAAGAAGTAGAGGCCGAAACCGACGAACATCACGGTCATGAGTGACATCCGCTTGGTGTACCAGGGGGTGATGGGGCAGGTGATTTCGTCAGCCATAAGCGTGCGACAATGACGGGCGCACGCGTCCCTTGTCAAATCGGGAGCACTCAATCCACAAATGGCTCACTTCCCGCGTCGGCCAACGATGGCGGCAGGGCCGCCGCCTCCGTGGCAAGGTGCCGCCGGAGTTCGCTTTCGTCATCGTAGTGGGTGCGAATGGCCTCGATGGTAGCCTCGACCTGTTCCGGCTCGTGCCGGGCGGTGTGGCACAGGAGTTTGGCCAGGGCGACGGTAAAGACCCCCTTGTGGTTCTTCGTCGGCGCCTTTTTCAAGACATCGACGAGGAGGAGATCGGAGCGGCGGAGGGCTTCGTCAAGCTGACCGGTGTGCACCAGGGCTTTGATCAGAGGGTACTGGCAGGCCAGGTAATTGTTGTAGGTCTTCTCTCCGGTGAAACGGCGTTTGGGATTCTCTTCACCGGGGGCGAGCAACGCGGTGGCGACGTCCTGGGGCAGGTTCTTCAGCGCCACCATGTCATCGTATTGACCGCGCTCGCCCATGTAGCGCAGATGGATGCTCCAGGCACGCAGGTTGTTGGGGTATTGCCGAAGGACATCCAGGGTGACGCGGTCCTCGTGGCTCCAGGTGTTGGACCGTTGTGCCGAGAGGGCGATCGCGGTGATCGTCAGGACGGAGAAAGCCACTGGGCGCCATTTCTCCCAGGAGGCGCTCCTCATCCGGAAGAGCTGGGTGAGGCCGAGGGCGAGAAGGAGGCCGAACCAGGGCATGGAAGGGTAGACGCGGTACTCCACCATGAGTTCATCCACGGTGTAGGCGAACCGGATGAGGAGATGAAACAGGGCGATTCCAATGAGCGCTGCGATCCATGAACGGCGACCGATGGCCCAGTAGAGCAGGGCGACGGCGCCGCATGCCGTGACGATGAGACCGAGAACGGCTGGGAGATCGCTCCATGAGGTCGTCCAGGGAATGTGATGATCGCTGCTGAGAGAGGCGGGGTAGAAGAGGCGCGAGAGGTAGCCGAAGAGCACCCGTGACTGCGTTAGGGCGTGATGCACGAAGCGCTCCGGATTACTGATCCGCGTGACTGCGTTGATCACCCAGCCGCCGGCCAAGACCGCGGCGACGCAGCCGCCAGTCACGAGAGCCGCGAGTCGCTTTTGACGATTGGTGCTGATGGATTTCCGGAGATGGGCGATGGAGAGCACGAGGGTGCCAATGAAAAAAAGCGGGATCGCTGCGTGAAAGATCCCCGGCTCCTTGGCGTGTGCTGCGAGCCCAAGAGCCATCGCGATAAGGGCGAGGTCGGCGGTTCGCTTCGACTCGCTCCAGCGGAGAAAGAAATAGGTTGCCCAGGTGCCAAAGAGGGTGAGGAGGAGCATCGAGGCTTGCGAGGCATAGTTCACCGGCTCCGAGACCAGGGGGTGCACGGCGAAGAGCAGGGTGCCCCAGAAAGCGATTCGCTCTCGAGTGGCTGCATCCAAGGTGGGATGGAGTTGCAGGAAGCGCCGGGCGACGGGCAGGAAGGAGAGGGTGACGCCGAGGTGGAGGAGGAGGTTGAGGGCGTGGTAGGCCGCGGCATTCGAGCCCGTGGTGAGATGGAGACCGCGCCAGAGGGCGTAGGTCAGGTGCCGGCTCTTGAAGTAGCCGGCGGGCGCATCGAGTCCCTCCTGGATGCGTTCGCTTTGGAGGATGTGCGCGTGGTCGTCCATGTAGAAATCAGCCCGCAGGCTGAGTCCGTGGGCGAGGAAAACCCCCAGGGCGAGGAGGAGAAACGGGACCCAGGGGCGTCGAGAGGAAGGCGATTCGGTGGAGACAGGCATGGACTCGCTGTCAGGCTAGCTTAAAAATACGATAAATCTAATAATTATAGCCGAGCTATTTTCTTGAGATCCCTCGCCGTCGTGGACAAGCGCTTCCTTGAGACTAAGATCGGAGCCTCATGATCATGGATAGCGCCCCCGAGAATCCATCCTCCCTGCCTTCGGACGACGTCAGTGCCATCGAGCAGCTTCGCGATGCCTATGAGCGGCTGCGCGAGGAGTTGCACAAGGTCATTGTCGGTCAGGATGCGGTCATCGAGCAGCTGATGCTTTGTCTCCTGGCGCGGGGTCACGGTCTGCTCATGGGGGTGCCGGGATTGGCCAAGACGCTCTTGATCAGCTCGCTCTCCGAGACGCTGCACTTGGAGTTCAATCGCATTCAGTTCACGCCGGACCTGATGCCGGCGGATATCACGGGGACGGATATTTTGCAGGAGACGGATCAGCCGGGGCGGAGGCTTTTTGAATTCGTCAAGGGCCCGATCTTTGCCAACATCGTGCTGGCGGATGAGATCAATCGGGCGCCGGCGAAGACGCAATCGGCGCTCTTGGAAGCCATGCAAGAGCACAAGGTCACGGCCCTGGGGAAGACATTTCATTTGGAGCCGCCCTTTTTTGTCTTGGCGACGCAGAATCCGGTGGAGCAGGAGGGGACCTATCCGCTGCCCGAGGCGCAGTTAGACCGTTTCATGTTTCTCATCCAGGTGGACTATCCCAGCGAGGCGGAAGAGCTGGAGATTGCCAAAGCGACCACAGGAAGCCGGCAGGCGCCGTTGCAGACCGTTCTCGATGCCGAGGGAGTGATGCGGTTCCAGTCTCTGGTTAGGCGGATGCCGGTGCCGGAACACCTCTATCAGCAGGCGGTCACGCTGGTGAGGCGCACGCGGCCGGGTGAAAACGGGGCGCCCGATTGGTTGAAGCGTGTGGTGACTTGGGGAGCCGGTCCCCGTGCGGTGCAGTATTTGATTCTCGGAGCCAAGGCGCGGGCGGCGCTTCATGGAAGCTACCTCGTGCGCGAAGAAGATCTCGAGGCGGTGGCGGCGCCGGTGCTCAATCACCGTATTCTGACGAATTTTGCGGCGCAGAGCGAGGGGCTGAGCACGCGAGCCATCGTGGAGCGGCTCTACGAGGAAGTGAGCGAATCGGCGAACCGTTAGGCGAGAGAAGGTGGCTACCAGTGCCGATCCCCAAGTCGTGGCGCGATTGTCGGCGACGCCGTTGGCCGCTCGCATGCCGATGCAGGGGCACATGTCCGGCAGGCATCAGAGCCCGCATCGGGGATCGAGCGTGGAGTTTGCCGAGTATCGGAAGTATGTCCCGGGGGACGACACGCGCCGGGTGGACTGGCGCGTTTACGCGCGGTCGGACCGGTTCTACATCAAGGAGTTCGAGGCCGACACCAATCTCCGGCTCTGTCTCATTCTGGATACCAGCGGATCCATGGCCTTTGGTTCGGGCGAGGTGAGCAAATGGACTTATGCCAAGCGTCTGGCTTCCACGCTGGCTTATTTGGCCATCCAGCAGGGTGATGCCGCCGGGCTCTATGCGAGTGGACCGGAACTTCATTGTGCCATTCCGCCGAGCAGGCGCCCGACGCATCTGATGGCGATCAACGAGTCCTTGGAGACGATGCATCCCATTGCGGAAACGGGTCTCACAGATCACTTGCATCAGCTTGCGGAAGAGATCCCGCAGCGTGCCTTCGTCATCATGATTTCCGATCTGCTCGATGAACCGGAGAAGATCATTGATTGCTGGCAGCACTTGCGCTTTCGCCATCACGATGTGGCCGTCTTTCATTTGTTGGACCGGGAAGAGATCAACTTCGATCTCGATCGGCCCTATCGTTTTGTCGACCTGGAGGGCAGCGATGCCATCGTGGCCGAACCGCAGATGATTCAGGAACGTTACCGTGCGGCGGTGAGCCGCTACCTCGACGCGCTCCGCGCGGGGGTGGCGCAGTGTCACGTGGATTATCATCAAGTGATCACGGATGAAGATTACGAGCAGGTATTGGCGCGCTTTCTCACCCAACGTCTCGGCCTTCAAGTTTGATGTCCTTCCTCCACCCAGCGTTGCTCCTGGCATTGCCGGCGGTCTTCATTCCGCTGGTCATTCACTTGCTGCACCGCCGCCGGTTTCGCAAGAAGGCTTGGGGCGCCATGCGGTTTCTGAGAGAGGCGCTGGAAGAGAAACGCGGGCGTCGTCGATTGCGGCACTGGGTCATTCTGGCGATGCGCACCCTGGCGATCGCTACGTTGATCCTTGCTATGAGCCGGCCGTTGGCGGGCGGATGGCTGGCCGGGTGGTTCGGCGGCGGTGATCGTACGGTGCTCATTCTCATGGACCGGTCGGCCAGCATGGAGCGGCGGCTGAACGCGAACGGAGCGGGCAAACGGGAGACCGCCCTTGGCATGCTGACCGAGGCCTGCCGTGAGCTCTCGCCCTCTGAACTCTGGGTGCTTGATAGTGCCAGCGGAGAGATCCGCTTGATGGACGATGCGCGGGAGCTTTCCCGGTCATTGACAGCCACGGCGACCGCGGCCGACGTGCCGGCGATGCTGCGCCGGGCTTTGGAACATTGGGAGGAAACAGGGCAAACTACGGGTGAAATTTGGGTGGTATCGGATCTCCAGTCGACGAGTTGGCAGGCGGAACGGAACGACGTCTGGGCCGATCTCGAAGCGGCCTACGGCAGGCTGGCCACGCCGCCCGGGATTCGTCTGCTCACCCTGCCGGGCGGTCAGGCCAATCGCTCGATCCGTTGTGAGACGAAGCGGCGTCATCTCGAGGTCAGCATTCGTCAGGAGAGTGGCTCCGCGGAGGAGACGGCCCTCCCTCTCACACTGCGACTAGACGAGCAGAAAACGATTCATGAGGTGAGGCTCACCGGAGAAGTAAGCAGGGTGATGTTGGAACTTCCTGGGGAAGGCGCGTTGACCGGGTCCGTGTCCTTGCCTGATGACGGCAATCCGGAGGACAATCAGGCTTATTTCGCGGTGGCACCCCATGATAGGCCGCGCGTGATCACGGTCTGTGAGGACCCGGCAGTGGCCGCGGTTCTTGGCCTGGCGGTGGCGCCTTGGCCAGAGGGAACGGCGGGCATGGCGGAGATCGAGCGACTGGAGCCGGACGAGGTAGACGGTCATGCCTGGGGCGAGGAAGTCTTCGTCATTTGGCAGGGCGCACTGCCCGCGGGCGAGGCCAAGGCTGGTCTGCAGGGTGTCGTGGAGTCGGGAGGACAGGTGTTGTTTTTTCCGGGAACGGCCGTGGAGCCGGAGAATGTTGGCCGCGTTTCGTGGAATGGTGTTCGATTTGGTGGCGTGAAAACGCGGGAAGAGGGCGAGACGGCATGGGGCATCCGGGAGTGGACGCGCGATGAGGGGCCTTTGAGAGATACCAGTACGGGCGAGGTGCTGCCTCTCTCTCAGTGGATGACACAACGTTATGTGCCGGTGCATCTCGAAGCCGGGGCGGCGGTGCGGGCTACCTTCGATTCGGGCGATGCGGGTCTGGTGTTGCAGTCAGCTGCGGCCGGGATGGGGGCGGTCCATTTCTGCGCCACCTTGCCTCACCCTCAGTGGTCGACCCTGGGTGACGGGCTCGTTCTTGTTCCGCTAGTGCAGAGGCTCTTGGCCGCGGGCGTGCGCGGGCGGTCTCCGGTGACCTGGTCGGCGCCGGTGGGCGATCCCTGGCAGGCCGGGGTGTGGGAGGAAGAGGGCGGGGTTTGGGAGGTGATGGTGCGTCCGGAGGAGGAAGATGCGAGTGCGGAGTTGGCGGAGAGCCGGCTCCGGGTGCTCATGGGTGGAATGCCCTATCAACAGTTTGCCCTGGAAGCGGGTGCTGCCGGCGAGGCTCAGGCCCTGAGCGATTGGTGGCGGCCCTTCTTCTTTCTCGCCCTGCTCTTTCTTTTGGGAGAGAGTATCCTCACCATGATGCCGCGAGGGAGCGCATCGTCCCCGGTCACTCTGTCATGATGATGAATCTGGAATGGCGCTGGTCGTTGGCAAACGGGTGGTTTTGGGGCAGCCTCATCCTCTTCGCCGTCATTCTGGGGTTCTCTCTTTGGAATGCGCATCAGCGCCGCTGGGCTGCGCGATATGTGTTTCTCGAAGCCTGGCGATGTGTGCTCGCCCTGGCGGTGGTCGCTGCGGTGGCCAAACCGGAAACGTGGTGGGAAGCTTCCCCGAATGAGCCGACACGCTTTCTCGTGCTCACGGATCACTCCGCCAGCATGGAGACGAAGGACATGCCGCTGGCGAGCGGTGAGCTGGGATCACGCCGTGCCTGGTTAGGCGAACAGGAGTCCTGGCAGACGGAGATTGGGCCGCAGGTGATCCTGGAGGCGATCGATTTCGAGTCGCCGGAGAGCGGCGTGACCGATCTGCACGCCGTCTTGATGGAGGCCGGGGCGCGCGATACCGATTTGGGCGGGATCATCCTCTTCTCTGATGGAGATTGGAATGCCGGGAGCGCGCCCCAGGACGCGGCGCTGGCATTGCGGCGAAAAGGCCTGCCCGTCATCGCGGTGGCTGCCGGGCGTGAAGAAGCGCTGCCCGACGTCTCGCTCACATGGCTTCCCATGCCCAAGACCACGGTCGTCGATGAGCCGACTCGCTTGCCTTTTCGCCTGGAGAACCGTTTCCCGCGAGAGGTCGAAGTCACGGTGACTTTTCGGGTGGACGCCCAAGATACGGATGAGCTGACCGTCTTGTTAGAACCCGGCGAGGTGCGGCAGGAGGCCTTTCTCTGGAAACCCACTGAGGAAGCCGAGTACACCCTCGGCGTGGAGATTCCGGTGCTGCCTGGCGAGACGCGTGAGGATAACAATGCGGACGACGTCAGCATGACGGTACGCCGTGACCGGCTGCGTGTGTTGCTCGTCGACTCCGAGCCTCGCTGGGAGTTTCGTTTCTTGCGCAACGCGCTCATGCGCGATCCCGGGGTCGAGGTGTCCTGCCTGCTCTATCATCCACACCCGGAGATGGGAATGGGGCAGGGGCCGGGCTACCTGGAAGCTTTTCCCGAATCCATGGATGGGCTGACCGGTTACGACGTCGTGTTTCTCGGAGATGTGGGTGTGGGAGAGCGGGAATTGACGGAGGAACAATTGGGATGGCTGCGAGGGCTGGTCGAGCGTCAGGCGAGCGGTCTGGTTTTTCTGCCGGGACGCCGTGGCGGCCAGGAGCGCCTTTTGCGGTCGCCAATGGCGGACCTCTTCCCGGTGGTCTTGGAGGAGTCGGCAGCGGCGACCGGCGTGCAGGAATCCCAGCCGGCCGTGCTCGAGCTGACTCCAGTGGGGCGCGAGAGCGTCTTGGCCCTTCTGGGCGATGATCGCGAGGAGAATGCGGTCATTTGGCGTTCGCTTCCCGGATTCTCTTGGCATGCGCCGGTGTCGCGGGCCAAGGCCGGTTCCACGGTGCTGGCGGTGCACGAGTCCTCGCGCAACCGTTATGGGCGATTGCCTTTGCTGGTGACGCGGCCTTTTGGGAGCGGCAAGGTGCTCTACCTGGGGACGGATGGTGCCTGGCGGTGGCGCCGGGGGGTGGAGGATCTCTATCACTATCGCTTCTGGAGTCAGGTGGCTCGCTGGATGGCCTATCAGCGGAAGTTAGCCGAGGGCGAACGCGGCCGTATCATCCACTACCCGGACGTGCCCATGGCGGGGCGCGAAGTGGCGGTGCACGCCACATTGTTAGATCACCATCAAGGTCCCCTGGTCGGGGCGGAGCCGGTGTTGACCTGGCGGCTGGAAGGGGAGGAATCCGACGACTCCGCCGAGCAGGGGACTGTCGCGCTCACGGGAATGGATGGAGGTTGGGGCGTGTATCGGGGGGCATTCACTCCGCCCAGGGGCGGTCGCTATCGGCTGAGCGTTGGACTGGCGGACGGTTCCCTGGATTTGAGGGCCACGGTCGAGGTGGCGCAACCCCCGCGCGAAGCCACAGGAGATCCGGCGCGGCCCGAGGTGCTCCGGGCACTGGCGGCGGCGACCAAGGGGCAGTACGTCCCTCCGGAGTCAATGGATTCCCTGGCTTCCTTGCTCGAGCCGCTAGCCGAACTCGAACCAGTGGTGAGCCGGCGTGAGTGGTGGCGACACCCGGCCTTGCTTGTCTTTCTCCTCCTGGGCTTCACGGGTTATTGGATCGCGCGAAAGCGTCTGGGATTGGTTTGATTTGAATTCTCATCTTGGGCACGCAAGATACGCGGCATGATACGGACCGGGTTAGGCTATGACGTGCATCAATTTGCCGAGGGGCGTGCTCTCATATTGGGCGGGGTGACGATCCCTCACGATCGCGGATTGGTCGGCCATTCGGATGCCGACGTGCTATGTCACGCCATCGCTGACGCGGTGTTAGGGGCGATGGGCGAACCTGACATCGGTCACTTTTTCCCGCCGAATGATCCGAGCTGTGAAGGGATCTGCAGTCTCGAGATTCTGCGCAAGGCACGGAGTCTGGCGGATGAAAAAGGGGCCGTGTTGCACAATATCGATAGCACGTTAGTTGCGGAAGCGCCCAAAGTCCTTCCGCATGCGCAGGCGATGAAGGCCTGCATCGGTGAAGCACTGGGTCTCTCCAAGAATCAGATCGGGATCAAGGCGACAACGAACGAGAAGATGGGCTTTCTCGGTCGGGAAGAGGGCATGGCGGCCATGGCGGTGGCCACGATCGACATGCCGACGAAGTAGGTTGGAAGTCGTTGGCCGAGGCCCGCCTTTGGAAGAAGGCGAACCCCTTGGCTTTCGAAGTCAAGGTGCTAATGGTCAAAGAGTTATGGACGCATAGATTTCCTCCACACGCGTATCACACGCCCGATTTCTGATTTTGGGGTTTTCAGAAACACGGTCGTTGGTCGTATCGATTGGATCGTTCCGTCGTTTCAGGTGGCATGACCACCACTTCTTGGTATATATCGTATATGCCAACGGCCAAGTTATTCCGGAATGGACGGTCTCAAGCGGTGAGGCTCCCGAAGGAGTTTCGCTTTAGTGGGACTGAGGTTTCGATTCACCGAGAGGGAGAATCAGTCGTCTTGCAGCCGATCAAGAAACGTGATTGGCCTGAAGGATTCTTTGAGTCCATCCGCATTGATGACCTGCAGTTTGAGAGGCCGTCTCAGCCGCAGACGCCTGACATTCAGCCCCTGAGTTCTTGAAATACCTTCTCGATACCAACGTCTGTATCGACGTTCTGCGAGGCAAACAGGGGGTGATCGATCGCCTGCAGGAGCACTCGCCTGACGACTGCGTGATTTCGTCGATCACCGTCTACGAGCTTCTGTCAGGTGCCCAGAAGTCGCGCGACCCCACCGGTGAATCCGCAAAGGTGGCCAAGCTGTCCCAGGTTCTCTTGGTGGTCGATTTTAATGAGAAGGCAGCGGAACATGCTGCAGTGGTTCGAGCTGACCTCGAGCGACGTGGTCAAAAAATAGGAGGCTACGATGTCTTGTTGGCGGGTCAAGCGTTGGCGCTCGATTTGATTTGTGTGACCGATAACATCAGCGAATTCTCGCGCGTCAACGAACTACAGCTCGAGAATTGGCGGGATTGATAGAAATCGATCATGCCAACTGAGGACGTTCCTTTGCTCTTTAAACGTCTCGTCAGGAAAACACGCGTGTTTTTACGGATGCCCATTCGAGCCATCAGAATGATCTAGCCCGGAAAGATCACCGAAATCCCGTGATCGATCCGGGCTAGACAGACTCTTGCGATGGCCAATGGGAATGTTGGTTCGTTAGCGGGACGAGGCACGCCGGCGGCCCTCAGGATTGAGGACGGTCACGAGATCGTCGTCGCGAATGGCAGGGATCTCGAAGAGGTTCCCGGAACCTCCCGGATCGACGACGTCGCCGTTTTCGTTGATCGGCCGGTGCTGCACGGACCCGTCGAGGAGCCCGACGAGGGCGAGATGGAGTTTGTGCCAGGCGTGGTAGTGATCGTAGCGGCCGATGCCGTCGGTGAAACCGTCAGCGATCACCGGGGTATTCGATTTGTGCGAATCGGTAAGGCCGTTGACATAGGCCCAATGACACTCACCGGGAGCGAGGATCTCGCCTCCTTCGTCCGGGGCCTGCTGCGGGTCGCAGAACATGCGGTCACTCCGGACGTAGAACATGCTTTCCTGGTCCGCCGCCTGGGGGAAGAGCTTGCGGAAGGCCTCATTGGATGAATTCTCTCCCTCGGGGTAGAGCCCGGCATTCTGCGAGGCGTGGGCGGTGAGCGCCATGACGACGTTGCGGGCATCGGCCCCGGCGCGGATCATGCGTGCTTTCACTTGTGCGATTTGGATCATGGGCACCGACACCGTCGCGAGGGTCGCGATGATGGCGATGACCACCAACAGCTCGATGAGGGTGAATCCCCGATCGAAGTCTTTCTTTATGGTCATGTTATTATTGCGGTTTATGTTAGTATTGCAAGCGAGCGTGTCCCTCTGAACGCCGTGGTATGATGTCTATTTGATGGTTGAAGCGCCCATGGGGTGCCCTCGCTCAGGGCTGCGTCCTGCAGCCCATCCACACGATACTCTGTGAGGGGCGGTCCAGCAAGGTTTAATGTTGTTTTTCCAACCTTTTATCCCTACTTTTTCATTGAAGGTTGCGGGTGTGACATGCGTCTCTTGGGGAATGAAATCCGTAATTTATCTCCTTGTTGGATTCACGCTCGTGTTGGTGGGCGGTGGGACGTGGATGGTGGCCCAGGACAGCCCGAGACCGGCGAATCACGTGCCGCCCCTCAAGGTTCTTCGGGGTGGCTATCAGTTTCTCACCACCAAGGTCTATTCGAAGGACGATGACGCGCTTCTCTTGGAGGAGTTTGCCGGATTGCGAGTGGCCGATGTGAGTGACGGCATGGATGCCATTGGATTGCCCAACGCGGGACTATTGGATCCTGAGATCGCGCCTCTCTGGGTCAATTCAGAGGACTATGGGCACCGTTTTCTCGGGATCGCAGTCACGGTTCGCTTCGTTCCGAAGCGGGCGGTGCAGATGGAACGTGACGAGAGCGAGTTCGAGAAATTTGTTGCCGACTGGCATGAGAACAAGGCGGCCGACCCCTTCATCCACATCCTGCGGCCCGGTTCGGTGATGATCATCGACGATGCGGCGAGGAATGAGTCGGGCACGGTGAACGCCAACAATGTGCTCAGTTGGTTCACCCGGGGCTGTGTTGGGGTGGTGACCAGTGGAGGGGTACGTGATTCGGATGAAATCCTATCGCAGCGCATGCCGGTCTATCATCGCAAGCAAGGCCGTGGGATCCGGGCAGGCCGGGTGGAGCTGGAATCGGTCAACCGGCCCGTGGTTCTGGGCGGGGTCTGTATCATGCCGGGCGATGTCATCGTGGCCGATGGCGACGGGGTGGCGGTGGTGCCGCGCATGCACGCCGAACGGGTGGCGCGCTATGCCCAGCGGATCCGGGCGCAGGACTTGGAGAACCGGCGGGAACTCTACGAGCAGTTGGCGCGTCCGGCGGATGTTTCCTTTCGGTAGGAGAGGAGGCGGTCTCTAGCAGCGATCTCAGCGAACAGACTACCCGTTGTTTGTGCGCTCGACCTTGGGGATCATCTCCTCAAATTGCGCCGCCTGCTCCTGGAGCATGGCCTGGGTGGCTCGAAGTTCGCGCATGCGGTCGGGCGAAACCTGGTCGCGATTGATCATCTTGTTGATCTGTTGAAGCTGTTGCGCATTCATCTTGGCATAGATGTCGAGCGTCCGCTCCATGGCCTCCGGAGGATAGTCGTTCGCCTCGGCCCAGCTCAAGGCGGCTTCCTGGTCTCGGCTGTACCAGTCTTGAGCCAGCTCGTGAACGGTCTCGTTGCGCATGTCGTCGTTCATGATGCCCATGGCGGACTCGAGAGCGGATTCCGGAGCTTGTTCGGCGAGGCGCTCGGAGTAGGCCTGGACACCGCGATCGGTGGTGGTGGAATCTGGCAGGGTGTTCAACCACTCTCCCATGGAGGCGAGATCGTTTTCGGCCCAGCTCTGGGCCATCTTGTGAATGCCCTTTTGTTTTGCCGGGCCGTCGGGCAAGTTTTCAAACCACTCCGTCGCCGCGGTGGAATCGCTCGCAACCCAGCCGCGGCCGAGGTCCTCAACGGCCTCCCAGGCATACTGCTGATGGATGTGTCCCTCTAGCCAACTGGCCAATCCCTTGGGGTCGACACTGACCCAGTCCTCAGCGAGTTCTTCAAAGATCTGCTCTTTGAATTTCTGATCCTTGATGTCCTCGGCCCAGGCGGCGGCGGACTGGGGACTCTGCTTGAACATGTGCGAGGCCAACTGACCCGCGAGGTATTCCCGGTTCTGATTGGCCGGTTGCGTTTGGAGGTACTCCGCGGCTTCGGTGGGATTGTTGGAAGCCCATCCTGACATGAGGCTAAGCTTCAAATGGTGAGTCTGTTGTTCTTTGGGTAGGTATTCGAACCAGGCGAGCGCTTGTTTCGGGTTTTCGCTCGCCCATGAACTGAGGACGGGTTTGAGGAGTTCTTCCTTGGAGAGACTCAGTTCACCGCTTCCCAGTCCTCCGGCCTCGAGATCCTCAATGAAGTCGATGGCGCCAGCGCGATCGAACTTCGTCCAGGCGTAGAGCAACATTTGGTACTCGTTGAGATACTCCGTCGTCGGCGGGATGTCTTTGAAGGCGCGCAAGACCTGGGG
The DNA here is from genome assembly GCA_028281705.1 of Verrucomicrobiales bacterium. Taxonomy (GTDB): domain Bacteria; phylum Verrucomicrobiota; class Verrucomicrobiia; order Verrucomicrobiales; family DEV007; genus JAACDM01. The sequence continues at coordinate 5,477 of JANQJH010000336.1, read as the reverse complement.
GAGGTTCTCCGGCGAGAGGTTTTCCAGGAGCCGGGTGAGACTCTCGTAGCGCTCCATGGGGCTGGAACCGCGCCCGAGCATTCGGAGGTCGCGAGCGAGGTCATCCGCGGAGTAGCCCAGGGCGACGCCTTGAGCCAGGGAGCGCCGGGCGGCTGCGAGTTCCGCCGCACTCATCGCGTGGGTGGGGATGTCGCTCCCGAGAAGACTGCGGCCTTCTACTTGCAACATGGAGTTGGAGACTTGGGAAGGCCCACCAGATGAGCCTTTGCCAAGCATGAAACCGCCAGCTCCAGTGAGGAGCGTGACCGAGGCGAGCACAAGCCAATCTTTCATCAGCCGAAAATCTCCTCCCGGCAGGCTTGTGTGTCAACCCAGACGCCCGGCGATCGGGGCCGCTTATTTCGGGGAGGTGAATCTCCGGGCAAATCGCACGAGGAGGCTCGCGAGAGCGAGGACGGTGAGTCCCAGGATCCAGGGAGAAATACCATTCCCGGAGCCTCGCGCCAGCGACGTCGAAGCGAGTGACGGGTTCACCACCAGCGGGGCACTGGCCAGGGCGCCCCAGTGGCGGCCATCGAAGGAGCGCGCCTTCAAGGTGGTCGCTTGTGCGTCGATGCGGGCCGTCTTTCCGGGACGGACGCTTGCCGCCATGGTACTGGGCTGGCCCTGTTCGGATCGGGGATCGGCGCCGTCCAGGGTGTAGAAGATCCGCGGGAGATTCGATGTGGTAGCCGCGTGATCAGGCAAGCTGAGGACGAGGCCGCTGTCCGCCGACAGCGGCTGACCTTGATAGTGGATGATCGGAGGGGGCGCGAACTGGCGATCCATCCACTCCAGCCGGCGTCTCAGCCAGTCCTTCAACCAGGCCACTTCGGCGCCGTGGGTCCGGCGCCGGTGAGCTCCCGGCGGATTCTGCCACTCGCGCCGGCCCAGGATGGGCCAGCGATCGAAATTGCGTTGCTGGGCTTCGCCGAGCTCGGCGGCGATGGCATCGATTTGACGCATGAGTTTGCCGGTCTCGAAGACAGACTGGCGAAGCTCGAAGTAGCGGTCCCAGTGCTGCAGTTCGAAAGCCGGGTCGTCGAAGAGACGGTCGAAGTAGGTGTATTCCCGGCGGTCGATGGTGTGGTGATACCAGCCATTGGGATACTCGCCACCGCGCATGGTCGTGTTACCCAGGGAGAGATTGTAGTCCCACACGGGACCCATGACGATCTTCCCTTCGCGATCCTTGTGGTAGTAGGTGCTGAGGCGGAAGCCATCGATATTGCGGCAGATCTCCACATGGATGTGGACGTCGATGAATGAGGGGACGTCGATGAAGGAAGCGTATCCCGAATCCGGGTGCCGGAAGGCGGGGCCGTAGAGGGCGCGTTCGAAGCGATCGAGGTGGCCTGAGAGGTAGGAAAACTGAGACTCATTGGGTTCGTCCGGCTCGACGAATCCGAATTGATGCCCGTAGCGGGTGTTGAAATGCACGTCCTCGAAGGTCCCCTTGTCTTTCTTGAAGATGTAGCCTCCGGAGATCTCGGGTTCGGAGATCATGGTTTCGCCGAGCTTGGCGATGGGTAGACGCGCGGCGTCCCGTTTGATTTTCTCCATGAAGACGTAGACGCCTACGTAGTCGCGATGGGTGACGGCGTCGCCGTCGGCGTTGTAGAAGAGTTCCACATAGCGGGTGCGCACGGCATAGTGCCCCATTTCCCGGAACCAGGAATAGGCGAGGACGTTTCGCATCAGTGTTTTGTCAGAGTAGGGGGCGTGCAGAATCCAGTCGGATTCTTCGGCGAAGCCCATGAGAGCGGCGTCGAGGTCGTCATCTTCCTCGTCCCAGAGTTCTAACGAATATTGTTTTTTGGGGAACATGGTAGAGCTCTGCCCGCGCACGCGCATGCCCGCGCGCCCTGAGAATTGTGGTGCCCCCTTGAAGCCGGCGCGCTTGGATTCCGGTTCCGCTTCGAGAAAGACGGCCCAGACGGGGCGTTTGGGAGAGCGAGAGTTCTTCTCGTCTTCATAAGTGAGGTTGATCCCGAAGGAATCCACGACGACGACTGGAAGATTGGAGCTGAATTCCTCTGCCAGTTCGGGTTCGATGAAGAGGTAGGCCGCCCCGTGTCGGGAAACGATGGTATCGTCCTGGGCCACGGCGATGAAGCGCAGCATGACGGTTTCATCGACCGGGAATTCGCCTTCCCAGAGTGGGCTTTCGAGTGTGGGCGCCTCACCGTTTGACGTGAAGCGAATTCGGGCGTCGGGAGCGTCGCAGGCCACCGTGAGACGGATCTCTTCAGTGATCAGCCCCGGCTCGTGCGAGAGCGTCCACCGGATCTCAGGGGGCGGAGGAATCTCCGCCTCGGCCTGGGGTACTGCTTCGTCCTGCGCGCTGAGTGTAATCGTGAAGGCCAGCCCTGACAGGAGGACCGGGATGAGGCGATTCATGAGACTAACTTATGAGAGTGACTTGCTAGAGGCAAGGGAGCAACTCTGGCCGCGGTCTGAGGAACTGATTGTTCTCCAAATCCAAGGCGGCGATCGCTGGTCGGAAGGCCCGGGAGTGCCGTTCATTCGATGGCGTCCAGGAGGCTTTCCACCGCCTTCTCCAGTTCGTCTCCTCTCACGTTCTTGTGACGGATGATCCCCTCGTGATCGAGGACGTAGATAGTGGGCCAGGCACTGACATTCCACTGACGGGCGATGGGGCCCTGGGTGTCGCCGCCATCCCACCACGAACGCCAACTGATCTTCTCGCGGGCGATGGCTTTGCGCGCCGCTTCCCGGGGGTCGCTATTGACTCCGAGGAGAGCGAAGGGCTTGTCTTCGAGCTTCTTCACGAGCGACCGCTCGTGTGGGTACATCGCCCGGCACGGGCCTCACCAATCGCCCCAGAAATCGATGACGACGACCTTTCCCCGATAGTCCGAAAGCTTGAACTCCACGCCGTCGATATCCTCCCCCGTGATTTCCGGTGCCGGCTGCCCGATTCCCAGGCGAGTGAGTTCGAAGAGGAGACGCTCGGCCATGGAAGCGACGGACTGACCGTGGAAGGTGTATTCTCCGAGCCAGGGAATGGCTTGGCGGAGGAGGGCAACGCCTTCAGCGAACACTTCCTTGGAGGTGGTGTGCCGCAGCCGGTTCGCCATGGCGTAGGCGGCGGCACCCTTGACGGTTTCGTGGGGGCTCTTCTTGACTAACTTTCGGAGGAATGACTTGGGTAGGGGCGAGCCGTAAAGGCAGAACTCTGCTAGGCGTTCGGAGTCGAAATGGTGCTCGACGAGGGTGGCGAGCTGGGATTCTGTGAGTCGACGAGCATGGCTCAGGATCCAGAGAAGGGCGTCGATCGTCGGGGGCTCTTGAGGATAGAGTTCGACGAGGCGTTCTAACTGGGCCAGTTCCCCATCGGGTCGCGGGTACTGCTTGGCCAGAGCTTCCTTTGCCGCTCCCTCAGCGGCGCGGTACTCCTTATAGAAGGCGTCTACGCGCTCGGAGTAGGCCTGCTCGGCGCGATTGATATCCTCGTGGTAATCAAACGCGAGGCGACCGCGCTTGAGTTTTCCGTAAGTCTTGAAATCGAAGGTCTCCACTGAGAGCGCGAGGAGAAGATCGCTGCTGGAGGCATCGGCCTGATGGACACTGATGGCGAGTAGATTGTCCGAGGCCTTGAGGTCTTTCCGGCGGATGGGGACGAACACGGCCGGCTCCATGACAGGGTCCGCCGGAGCGGGTGACTTGATTCCCCGGTAGGCAGACTCGGGTTTGCGAGGCGTGTCCTCATTCATTGGGATGCGCATGCGAATGCGATCGATTTCCACGCCATTGAGATAGAAGATGGCTCCGTCGTCCACCCGAACGCGGAGGCCGTAGAAGAGGTCTGAGGAGATTTCACCGGCATCGAAGTGAAGCCGGAAATAGGCTGCCGGATGTTTGTTCGAGGCGTCCTCGCCGAAGCTCAGTTCCGTGGCCAAACCCTCCTCGCCGTAGCCGAGCGGCGAGCGGCCGGTGGGCCAGCTGGCATCGTCATAATCGGGAGAATGCCAGTGCGCCGGGGGTGGCTCCGCTTTGTCGTGGTAGCGCCAACCGGAATGGGTGTCTGGAACGAGTGTTTCGGACACGGCCGTGGCCGATGCCGCCCCCAGCATGAGCACGGTGAGCCCGAGGCAGAAATCATTCATGCCCTTGAGGATCGCAGATTCGATCGGGGATCACAAGCCAATCGTCCTACTACTGTTCTGGCGCCGGTTTTTCGACGGGCTCGGTGGCGCCGTCTTTCAATTGATCAGACTCCACCCGTGCTTTGAGAAAGTCGTAGAGTTCGCGAAAGTTCTCGTTCTCGTAGAGGTCCCGATCCTTGTTCATCCGCGCCCGCTGCTCGAGGTCACTGAGGACTTCAATGCAAATCTGCGTGAGTTCTCCCTGGGTAAAACCTCCGTCGCCTTGTTCCAAGTTTCTGAGTCCTTCGAGTACCGCGGTCCATTCCTCGTCTTGGATGAGGAGAAAGTTCTCCAGCGCCTTCATGTCGATGCGGAGTTCCTCGTTGACGCTGGCCCCGCGGTTGGCCACCGGCGGGAGCGTTGCGGGTTGCGGCGGTGTCGGGTCGTTGGTGGTGCCGGTCTCGTCCGCGGTCGCATTCCCGGTCGGGTCCTGGCCATTCTCGATGGGGACGATTTCGACGACGGTGGGTTCGTCGTCGCCGATCGTGCCGAGCAAGTAATTGGTTTGGGACGCGAAAAACGTGCGATACACCAGAAAAAGGCATGAACCGGTGACCAGGGCGAGAATGGCCAGCGCCACCCAGGCGCCGGCGAGCGGTTTGTAGAGGGGCTGTGGGACCGCCGGTTTTTCAAAGACGGTGGGAACGGGGAACTGTTCGCGGACGCGCGCCGTCTCTGAGGAGGGCGCTGCCGGTGTGGGCTCCGGGGCCGCTTTGACTTCCGGGGCCGTCTTGATTTCCGGAGCTGCCTTGATTTCCGGAGCTGCCTTGATTTCCGTGGACGGCTTCTTTTCGGCGACAGGCGTCACTTGTTCTCCGGCCGGTGTGGCCGGAGCGATTGGGGCCATCTCGGATCGGGGCTCGGAATCGGCCGTGGCTGGCGTGGCGGTGCCGGATATGAGAAACGGGCTCGCCTTTTCTTGCTTGGGATCGGCCGGGGCTTCCGCTTTTGGGGACAACCCGGTAAAAGTGACACTTTATTAGGGAAATACTGTAAACTAGAAAAAATAGGTATTGCCTGAAAATTTATGAATTAGACAAACCGGTTTATAGAGACACTTTTTAGGGAAATATTGCAAGCTTTAAAATACTGTATATTGAGAAAAGTGACTCTGGTTGTATTCATCAGCGGTACATCGATAATGGACTCTATAAAATATAAAAGCGGGTCCCCCTGTAAAACCATAGCCAAGGGGAAAGGAATGAATCAGTGGGATGATGTTTTAATCAATTAACGAGCAAATCGAATCACTTCCGCCAATCTCACCTC
>JANQJH010000307.1 GCA_028281705.1 Verrucomicrobiales bacterium | reverse complement strand
TTCCTCGGACGAACATCCCTCCATGACCTCGCCAAGTTCCTGGCTCTGCGCAAGCCATTCCGTAAGAACGAACCGTTCTCCAGCCGCGTTTTCGGCCAGTCCCATGGCGCGCGGCACGGGAAGCTCCGCCCGGTTTAAGAGCCGCAGCCAATCCCATTCTCCGGCAGCGTCGCTCCCGGCCTTTTTCGGATGCGTGTAATGCTTGCACAGCACTGGCATCCCATCGCCAAGCACCGCACGATACACACGCCGGCGACCGGGAAGATGGCGCAGGGATTCCTCGGACCGAACCGTGATTTCTTGACCCACATCGAGGGATTCGCCCCCCTCGATCACCGTCATCTCCAGGATCTTGCTCATGGCGATTCGCTTCCCCAGGCCTCCCAAACCTGATCGATCGAAACACCACCAATGTCGCGCCCACCCGTCGGCGGGCAGCCGGGTGGCTGCAAGAGCCTCACCGGAGCATCGAACACCGGCCCGGTCCGGACCGGGTTGGTGGGCCCAAAGATGGCGAACACCGGCACCCCAATCAAGTTCGCCAAATGCATCCCGCCCGTGTCGTTGCAGATGACGGCGGTCACGCGGCCCAAGTGATCGAGAAACTCCTCCAGATCGGTTTCTCCCGCCATGTTCTTTACCCGCGCCGGATCCATGCCCTGCGCCACGGCATCGGTGATCTCCCGGTCCCGCGCCGTTCCGTAAAGGTAGAGGGTCTCGTCCGTGGCCCGAAGAAAGCGCTCGATCAACCCTCGCCAATGGCTCACGGGCCAGCGTTTCTCCGGCGTGTTTTCCGTCCCGCAAATGAATCCAACGCCATTCGCACCACGACGGTCCGGGTCGAGGCAAGCCTTCACCAAGGATTCTCGCAGGCCATAATGGCGAAACATCGCCTCCCAAACGTCTAACTGATGGCACTGCGTCTCGTCCATGTCCTCCGGCAGATTCCAGCCATGGCTGAGAAACGGCCGGCGCTTGCCGGGACGCAGCATTCCCAAACGAAGTCGGCATCCCGTGAAAAAGCCTTCCAGGTCGCCCCGAGTCGAGTTGGTTAGGCAGAGATAACAGTGCGGGTAGTCCTTCCGCAGCCCCCGCATCGCGCCAAAGTAGGTCCAGGTAGACGCGTCCTTCGACGGAAAGTCAATCAAACGGTCGGCCACCGCCGCCCGTTCCAAAAGCGGACGCAGTGCCGGTTGGATCAAGAGGGTGATCTCCGCATCCGGACGCCCGTGGCGCACCGCGCGCAAAAGCGGCAGGGCCATGACGACGTCACCGAGCCAGTTAGGCATCCGGAACCACAGCCGCGTCCGTTTCGGCGGTTCCTCCAGGCCCTGAAAAATCCGGCTGCGCTCGAGATAATTGTCTTTCTCCCGAATGAAGAAGCGTTTCCTGACACTGTCATGCGTCCCCCACCGACTGTGAAACCAGAGCCAATCCGCGGCCTGCGATTCCGAGACGCGCAGATACCGCTCCAGCGCCTGGTGACTCGTTAGGATCAGATCGACCCCGTCCTTCGGTCGAGGCAAAGGGTCGAACTGCATCGTGACTCTCCAAAACCCGGTACGCCGGGGCACGACCAGGTAGGCCGATTTCTCGAATCGTCGGGCCAACAACCCCGGAAGATGCGTCGCCGAGGCCACTCTCCCGAGGAAGTAAACGAGGCAGCCACGCTTGCCCGTGTTCTGGTCGAACAAGAGCGTGAGTCCGCCTTTCTCCCGCACCCTCCCCATGAGTTCACCGACACCACCGCGGCGTGAGAGCATCTCGATGCCCCAGCGTTCCCGCGACTCCTTGATCCAGCGATCCAGCGGCGCCTGATTGAGCGGCCGGAACACCGCCCCGTGCCCCTTTCCCTCGGGGAAGACAACGGGGACCGCACTCATCATCTCGAAGAGCGTCACATGAGGCAAAAGAAAGATGCCTCCCTCGGCCACCGCATGGAGCATGCGCTCCCGGACGTCGTCGTCGATGGTGATCCGCGATTCAAACCACCGCCGTGAGAGGAAGGGCGAGGCCAGGGCGAACAAGGCCATCTCGACCAGGCGCGCGCTCGTTTCCTTTCCCACCCGGACGCGCCAGGCCTCGTCCTTCTCCGGAAAGGCATGATGGAGATTGGACTTCACCTCGCGCGCTCGCGCAATCGGCAAATGATAGATCAGGAGCCCGATCGATCTCGCGAGGGAGACATTGATCCACTCTGGCAGAAGGGCCAGGACTCGCCCGACGAGCTTGGTGAGAAATACGAGAAACACCGCGACTGAGAACTACAAGTTTTCTCCAGGACTGCCAAGGATCTCATCCCCTCCAGCCGATCGGGCCGTGAGATCGGACTCGAGACTCACAGACCCGACCCGACCTACAGCCCCATGGCATGCCGCACGCGCCCGAGCACGGACGTGGCCAGCTCACGAGCTTTGTCAGCCCCCTGGCGCAGCACGTCATCGACATAGTCCATGTTCTGCAGGAGTTCCTCCCGCCGTGCCCGCATGGGCGCGAAATACTCCCAATAGGCCTCCCACAGCCGCTTCTTGAAGTCTCCGTAACCGACGCCTCCCTGGCGGAACTCGTCCGCCATCCGCTGCTGATCGCTCTCGCCGGCAAAGAGCTGGTAGAGCTGGTAGATCAGCGAGGCCTCCGGATCCTTGGGCTCATCGACCCCGGCGGAATCCGTCACGATCCGCATGACCTTCTTCCGCAACGGCTTCTCCGGGCCGAAGATCTCCAGCGCATTTCCATAGCTCTTGCTCATCTTCTGCCCGTCCAGGCCTGGCACTTTTGCCATCGCTTCCCGGATCCGCGGCTGGGGAAGTTTCAGGAGCCCCTCGCCATAGAGTTCGTTGATCTTGATGGCGATGTCACGCGTCACTTCCACGTGCTGTTTCTGGTCTCTTCCGACCGGCACGACGTCGCTGTCATAGATGAGAATGTCCGCCGCCATGAGGACGGGATAGGCAAAGAGCCCGTGCGATGCCGTGAGCCCCTTGGCGATCTTGTCCTTGTAAGAGTGGCACCGCTCGAGGAGGCCCATGGGCGTCACGGTACTGAGGAGCCAGGAGAGTTCGGTCACCTCGGGGACCGCGGAGTGCCGGAAAAAGACCGCCCGCTCGGGGTCCAAGCCACAGGCGAGAAAATCCACCGCCGCCTCCTGGCAGTTCTGACGCAATTGCTCGCCGTCCTGAATCGTGGTCAGCGCGTGGTAGTCGGCGATGAAATAGTAAGCCTCACCCTCATCCTGCAGCCTGATGGAAGGTTCCATCATTCCGAAGAAGTTCCCGATGTGAAAAGCGCCGCTGGGCTGAATGCCTGAGAGTATCCGCATGGCCGCTACTTAGAAGTGAACCTCGATTCTTGAAAGTTAAAAAACAGTCCGCTTGATCCCGGCCCCGCCTGTCGCGATAAAGGGACGTGGGGTTCACGTTCCTTCAGTCATTGAAACGCTACCGGCGATCCCAGGTGCGCCGGCGATCATCCTGGCAACGATTCTGGCTCGCTTTCAGCTTTGGCGCCCTCTCCCTCATTGGAAGCGTGGCGCTCCTGCGATCCATCCGCAGCAGCCTGGAAGGCGATCCCTATGCAGCGACCGCCAAGCCGCCGGTCAATGAAGGCGCCGCCCCTGAGTTCGTCGACGCGCCCGCCCCGCATGACAATTTGCCGGACATCCTGCGCGCTCGGCCATCGGACCGGCCGCCGCCCCGCGCGGTCAACGAATTCCTTCAGGAGGAACAGAGCCTCAATAGCGGCCGGCTGGATCTCCTCCGTCAGCGGCAGATCAAGATCGAGGACGGGGTTTTTTCCGCCAGATGCCTTCCCCAGTGGGATTTTCGCAGTCTCAAACGCGAGGTGATCTGGTTCTACCACTACCGTAGCGGCTCCCTCGTCGATGGCCCGGACCTCACCGTCTTCGGCGCCGTGGACGGCTTGGGTCAGCCCCTCTTCCAGCACCCGCCCATGGCGGGCGATCCCCTGGCACTCCTCGACAGCCAGTATAAAGGACTCAAGTGGATCGCCCTGGAGGAGCCGCGCCTCGCCCTCATCGCCGCCTCCAATGGACCCTGGCCCACATCCGGCGCCATCCTCGATTTCTTCCTCGTCAACGAGACGGCGAACGACCAGGGATCGAGGTTCTGGCGTTTCGATGACGCATGTTATCCCGAGCAGCCACCTTCATCCGCGCGCCTCATTCGTTTTCATGACGCCGATGGTGACGGTCTGCTCGATCTCTGCGCCTTCTGGATCACGGGCGAGGCCGACGAGGCCACACCTGCAGGACGCTGCCATCCTTACTTGCCCGAGGATCAGACCTTTGCCACCGGAGCACGCCCGCTTTCCCAGGGCGTCCTGGCAGCGCTCCAGCTCGACTACGAACGCCTCCTATCGGGCGAGAAACTGCCCGAGCCCTATTTCACCGCCCTGCCGGCCACGGAACGCCTCTTCACCACCCCAGCCCCCGACCCGGAGGATCCTCCCCAGGAGAACGCGGGCACGGAGGACCCCGCCACCTGATTTCCCCGCCCGGCGGAGGAAAAAAGTTCCTTGATTCTCCAAAAACCGCCACAAGAGTCCCGGCTCCCGATCCTTGGGCCTCTCCGCCACCCATGCCACCCTACGGGGTCACGTCATCGCCCACGTCCATGTATTCATCGATTCTACTGGCTCTCGGTCTCACCGTGCTCGGCTTCGCCTTTCTCAGCTTCCAGCATTTTCTCCTGCGCAAGACCGGCCTCCTGGCCTTCATGGGGGCCACGTTCGTCCTTTTCCAAGGGATCTCCGGCAGCCTCATCGTGGGCGCCATCGGCGTTTTACTCTGGTTTGGCCTGCCCTGGATCGAGCTTCTGACCCGCGTGCGGCACCTGGAACTGCCCATCGACAAGCCATGGCGGCGCCGCGTCCCGCCCCAGGACGACTTCCCCCACCTCGACAGCGCGACGAGCGAGATCGAAGAACTCAATGAATTTCAAATCGTGGACGACTGGGGCTACGAATGGCGCGGCACGGAACATTTCTTCCGCCTCTTCTACGACCCCAGCTCCAGAACTCAGGCCGCCGTCTGCATGACGCGGGACGACAAGGTCGCCCAGACCTATGTCAAACTCGTGTCCCGCTCCCAGGGAGGCCAAGTCTATACCACGTGGAACTATCCCTTCTGCGCCAGCCTCAAACCCAGTCCGGATCACCGCCTTCACTGGGACCGCAGTTCGGAATCCTTCGCCGAGATCTTCGCCAACCACGCCAAATTTCTTCGCAAGGAAGGCATCGGCGAAGAAGCGATCGCCGAACAAAAGCCGGACGAGTTTCTCCACCGGCTCAAGGATGACCAGCGCCGCCTCGTCGATCTCAACATGGCTCTGGGCGTTCTCAAAGCCTCCGGCGAAGGCCTCTGCCGTTATTCCTGGCGCGGGCTGATCTTCCTCTGGACGCAGTTAGTCAAAGAGATCGTTCGCATTCACTGACCCACATTGACCTCGAGGTCGGGATTGTTCCGCTTGAGCCGGTCCCCGCCCGCCGAAGTCGCCTTGGAATTCCAGAGATAGAGTTTCTTCAAATTCGAGAGGTCTGCCAGGTGCACCAAGCCGTCATCACTAACATTAGTTCCGTAGAGATTGAGGATCTCCAGCTTGGCCAGATTTGAAAAATAACGCAACGCCCCATCGCCCACCGTCGTCCGGCTGAGCAAAAGGCGCGTCAGGTTCACCATCTCCTGGACCGGCTCGAGATCGGCATCGCGAACCTTCGTCTTGGAAAGGTCCAAGGTGTGAATCTTCGCCGCAATGGGCCGCAACACTTCCAGGTCGAGTTTCACCTCGGGATAGTTTCGTGTCAGGCTGCAGTCGATCTCGAAAAGTCCGCCCGCGACCGGCTTGTATTGGATGTGCGCCGCCGCCAACTGTTCCGCGACACTACCGGAAAGCTCTCCACCATTCCCGGCACCGTTCCCATCGGATGCCTTCTGCATCGCTGCCCACGCGGCCGATGCCGCCTTCCGATCCTTCCCGTCGCCCATGGGAGCCCCGCCCTTGATCCAGCGCCCAATGGCGCTGGTCTGCGCACTCGTTAGGGGCTTTCCCTTGGCCGGCATGACGTCGGGATCATCCGCCGGCAGCGTGGTCGAAGTGTAGAGATAGCTCTTGGCTGGCTGAAAGGCCAAAACGACAGGCCCGCTGCTACCGCCACGGCGAATCCACTCGGGCGAGTCCAAGCGCAAGTCCCCTTTTTGTTTCTCCGGACCATGACAGGACACACAGCGATCTTTGAGCATGGGAACCACACTTCCGTTGAAGATCCGCAGCGCTGAGGGATCGATCTTCATCGTCCTTCCCGCCGTAGACGCGAC